>JADCRD010000001.1:1548585-1858302 GCA_014946745.1 Lysobacterales bacterium
ATCGTGTCTTCAGGCAGCTCGCCGTCCAGGATTTCGTCCCAACCGATCAGACGACGCTGACGCTCGCTCAGGAACGCGCGCATGCGTGCGATCAGCCAGGCCTGCAGGGCGGTTTCGCTTTCCACGCCGAGTTCGCGCATGCGCGCCTGCACGGTCGCCGACTGCTGCCACTGATCCTTGACGGCCTCGTCGCCGCCGATGTGGACGTAGCCACCGGGGAAAAGTTCGACCACCTCTTCGAGCACATCCTCCAGCACGCGCAGGGTGGGCTCTTCGACATTGAACAGCACGCGGTGCACGCCCCAGTCGGAGGACACCGGCGGCGCGGGATCCATCAGACCCAATTCGGGATAGGCGGCCACCGCGGCCTGCGCGTGCCCGGGCATGTCGATCTCCGGCATGATTTCGATGTGCCGCGCCTGCGCATAGGCCACCAGTTCGCGGATCTGTTCCTGGCTGTAGTAGGCGCAGTAGGGCTTGGGCGCGCCGTCGGGCCCCTGCCCGGCTTGACCTGCAGGCACACGGCAGCCGCCCACTTCAGCCAGACGCGGGTGACGCTTGATTTCGATGCGCCAGCCCTGGTCGTCGGTGAGATGCCAATGCAGCACATTGAGCTTGTGCAGGGCCATGGCATCGATCAGATGCTTGATCTCTTCCACCGACTGCGCGTGCCGCGCCGAGTCGAGCATCAAGCCCCGCCAGCCAAAGCGGGGCGCATCGTCAATGCGCAGCTGCGGCAGCTGCAGCGCGCCGTCGGCATCGATCTGCAGCAGCAGCGCGAGTGAGGTGGCGCCATGGAACAGGCCCGAGGCCGTACTGGCCACCAGCTCCGCACGCTGCGCATCGATATCCAGCCGATAGGCCTCGGCGGGCAGATCGGCCGCTTGATCGAAGCGGACCACCAGCACGGCCTCATCGAGGCGTTCGGTGCGCGCAGGCGTAAAGCCATGCAGGCGCTCGGCGAGTTGCTCGATGCGCTCGGCGGCGGCCTCGGCCGCGCTGCCGCCGTCGACATGCAGTCGCGCGCCTGCCGGCAGCTGCAAGCTCCCACTGCGCGCTTGCCACTGCGCCGGCGCTGGAATCAGCGCGGGCGCTTGAATGGGTGTCGTCGCTGTGGTCGGCGTCGGTGGGGACGTCGGCGGCTCAGCGCTGCTGCAGGCAACGAGCAGAGGGAGCACGGTGGCGCCCAACACGAGATGGGCGAAGGCGCAGAAGCGGGTCGGAGATCGGTAGGTCGGGTGCATGGGCGAATCTCTCGGCACCCTCAGCCCTCGGGCCGAACGCGGTGCGTTGCGAAAAATGGCCCGGGCGAACCCGGGCCCAAGACCCCGAGGGGATCGGGGCGCTGCAGCAGGTGGAGCGCTGGAGGGAGGCCGGCTGCAGAACAGGGCGCACTGCGCCGCCGAGCGAGTAATCGGGCGATGCGGACCCAGGCTCCGCGGTTCGTCGCCGATGAAGGCCGACGCCTCGCGGGCCAGTCCAATCCGCAGCGCGGAGTCGGCAGGCTGCCCTGCGGCAGCCTGCCTTCGCCCACGCAGGCGCGGATCGCGCTCAGAAGCTGAGCCGCAGGTTGAGATAGTACTGTCGACCGTTCTTCAGGAAGGCGCGCGGCTGATCCGGCGACGCGGCGTAGTACTTCAGCGTCGGGTCGTTCAGATTGAGGCCGTCCAGGCTCAGGCTCAGCGTGTCGTTGATCGTGTAGCCGAACGAGGCCGACACGTTGCCCACGGCATCCTGGCTGAAGGCGCTGGCGCGATCGAGGCCGCTGTAGAACTCCGAGCGGTAGTTGTAGTTCAGGCGAACGTTGAAGCGCTCGTTCTCGAAGTAGCCGCCGACGTTGTAGGTGTTCTTCGAGGTGCCCACCAGCTCACCGCCGCCCTTCTCCTCGCCGTCCGCATAGGTGAAGTTGGCGAAGATGCCGAAGCTCTCAGCGATGGGCTGCTGCCAGGCCAGCTCCAGTCCCTTGACGGTGCCGCTGCTGTTGACCGGAATGGTCAAGTCGTAAGGCACGAGAATGCCGCTGGGATTCTGCTGATTGAAACTCAGGAACGACTGCCGCACGCGTCCCTGGGTGATGTAGCTGGTCAGGTCCATGTAGTACACGGCCGCACTCAGCATGGCGCGCGGCGCGAAGTACCACTCGTAGGCGAGGTCAAGATTGTTGGAACGCACTGGATCCAGGAAGGGATTGCTTCCGCTGCCGCCGCCCACGGCATTCGGAGCATTGAGATTGGCCGGCGGGCTCAGGTTGATCGGGCCGGCCAGCGCCGAATAGTCCGGCCGTGCCATCGTGCGCGAGGCCGCCAGGCGCAGCACGCTGTCCTCGCCGATATCGAAGCGCAGGTTGGCGCTGGGCAGCAGGTCGTTGTAGCGCTTGGTGTACAGGGTCGGCAGATAGGGGCCGAAGGCCGAGGTGGTGATGGCGCCCGGCGTCTGCGCGCTCACGCCGACATTGACCAGCGATTCGCTGGTGGTTCGCACGTAGCGCAGGCCGACGTCGCCGCTCCAGCTGGCGCCACCAAAGTCGATCTGTACGTAGGCGGCCTTGCTGTCTTCCTTGAGCCCGTAGTCGCCCTGCCAGAAGGCGCGGCTGACCGAATTGCGCGTTGTGAAGCGTCGATTGAACTCCGCCAGCTGCTCGGGCGAGTACTGCCAGATCGCGCGCGGAAAGTTGCCACCGATGCCGTTCGCGTAGTCCCGCGGATACAGCGTGAACCCCTGCGGAAAATTGGCCGGGTTGAAGGGTGAAGTCGAGGGGTCCGGGCAATTGAAAGTTGCCGGATTCCAGTTGAAGGCGTCGCCGTTCGAGCAGGCCGGGCCTTGACCGATCGCGCCAAACGCGCTGCGCTCGGAGTCGTTCCAGCGCAGGCCGAACTGCAGCTGACGCAGGGTATCGCTGGCGAACACGAAGTCGCCGTCAACCTGCGCCCAGGTCGACTCATCGCGCACGTTGACGTTCTGCGCGCCGAAGATCCAGTCGAGCGGCGTGTTTCGTGGCGAACTGATGTCCCAGTTGCGCAGCGACCAGTCGGCGGCGCCGTTGAGGCCATTCAAACGATAGCTGGCGCCGCTGCCGATGCCCATGTCCCACTCGGCGACGTCCTGCGTTGGAGTCTTGCCGCGTCCTTTCGATTGACCCAGCTTGCCCTCCAGACTCAGCGCGTCGCTGGCACGGAAGGCCGCGTTCAGATTGAGGAAGCGACTGGACGAGCCCGAACCCGGTCGCGAGATCTGATCGTAGACGCCATAGATGTTGCCCGGAACCGGATCGAAGTCCGCCTGCACGAGGGTGCCATTGCGAACGACATAGCCCGCTCTCGGCGCCTGACCGGTTCCTCGCGCCAGCGTGCGGGTGTTCCAGAGCAGCAGATTGCGGTTGTAGTTGTCCGCATCCAGCTTCGAGGTGAAGGCCGTTAGATCGAAGGAGAGATCCTCATTGGGCCGCAGGTCCAAGGTCACCAGGCCGCCTGTGCGCTTTCGCTCCTGCTCGAACAGCGCCGAGCCGATCAGCGCGGGATACCAGACGCCGGAAAGATCCGGGTTGCTCTGCGCGATGGCGCTGCCCGGTGCGATCTGCTCATAGCCCAGCATCTCCTGCCCATCACGCCGCAGCTGCCGCTCTTCCGAGAACCCCTGGACCATCACACCGAAGCTGCCCTGCGGGTTCTTCCAGTTGAGCAGGGCCGACAGCTGCGGCGAGGTCTTGCCGGGCAGGTCGGCGTAGACGCCGCCCAGTGAAGCGTCGAAGCTCAGGTCCTTGCTGAAGTCCAGCGGCCTGCGCGTGCGGATGTCGATCTGGCCCACCACGCCGCCTTCCAGCTGGCTGGCCTGAGCGGTCTTGTAGACCACGATCTCGCCAACCAGCTCGGAGGGCAGCAGGGAGTAGCTCACGCTGCGGCCGACGCTGCCGGTCTGGTTCAGCACGAACCAGTCGCCGGATGACACCAGGTGTCCGTTGATCAGGGTCTGGGTCAGGCTGGGGCTGGTGCCGCGCATGCTGACGCGGTCGTTCTCGTCGAAGCCGCCCTCGGTCGCGCTGGCCGAGCTGATGTTGACGCCCGGCACGCGCTGCAGGCTGTCGGCGATGTTCTTGTCGGGCATCTTGCCGATGTCCTCGGCGCTGACGACCTCAACCAGCGACTCGGCCTGGCGCTTGCTGTCCAGCGAGCGCTGCAGGCTGCCGCGGATGCCGGTCACTTCGATCGCATCGAGCTCGGTGGCGTCGTCGCGCGCGTCGCCACTGGATTCCTGGGCGTTTACGGCCGTGGACATGACCAGCGCGCTGGCGATGCTCAACGCGAGGATGGTTCTGCGTGTGCTCATTGATCTGCTCCCACTCGTGGGTGTCGCGCGTACCGGGTAGCGCCGACCTGCGGTCGCCCCTGCGCCTTGGATGAATGACGGTTGTGCCGTCGACACTCTTGGACGCCTCGCGCAAGCGACCGTGGCTGCATGCCAGCGGCCATGCCCTACGGGCAGCCCTCCCCTCGCCTGGTCATGCCCCGTTCCCCCGGTTGCTGCCAGACGCCGGGCGAGTCTGGAGAACGGATGACGACGTTGTCAACACCCTGTCCACAATCCCCACGCCTCCCAGCGAAAGGGAAGATGCCGAGCCCCCATTGGGCCGGGAGAAGGCGCCCTATGCCCTTGCTGCTGGCGGCTTGTGCCCCGCCTTGATCGGCGCTGCACACAGGCATCGACAACGGTGACATCGTTAGGCATGATCGCCCCGCCGACCCTTGGGGCGCCGCATGGCGGAAGGGGCCGGCGTCGCCAGATACGGGAGGGTTCACGGCGTGAATACGGGACAGACGGGCGCGAGCTACGGCAGCGCCATGGTGATCATCGGCACCTTGTTTTTCATTTTCGGTTTTGTCACCTGGTTGAACGGACCGCTGATCGAGTTCGTCAAGCTGGCTTTCGACCTGGACGCCGACTGGAAGGCTTTCATGGTCACCTTCGCCTTCTACATCGCCTACTTCGTGCTCGCGCTGCCGGCCAGCTCGATCCTGAAGCGCACCGGCATGAAGCGCGGCATGGCGCTGGGGCTGCTTGTGATGGCAATCGGCAGCGTCGTCTTCGGGCATTTCGCCACCGCCCGCGACTATCCGGCCGCGCTGGCCGGCCTGTTCACCATCGGCTCGGGTCTGGCCCTGCTGCAGACCGCGGTCAACCCCTACATCAGCATCATCGGCCCGCTGGAAAGCGCGGCCAGCCGCATCAGCATCATGGGCATCTGCAACAAGCTGGCGGGGGTGCTGGCGCCGATCGTGCTGGGCGCCGTGGCCCTGCAGGGCCTGGGCGAGGTGCAAGCGCAGCTCGCGGCCGGCCCCTCGCCGGCAGATCGCGATGCCCTGCTGAACGCGTTCGCCGCGCAGATCTACTGGCCCTACATGGCGATGGCCGCCCTGCTCGGCCTGCTCTCGCTCGGGATTCTGTATTCCCCCCTGCCCGATCTGCAGGCAGCGACAGCCAATGCCGCGGACGGCGGCAGCCAGCGCGGGTTAAGCGGCTATCCGCACCTGTGGCTCGGTGCGCTGTGTCTGTTCCTGTATGTCGGTGTGGAGGTGCTGGCCGGCGACGCGATCGGCACCTATGGCCGCGCCCACGGCATTCCCGCTGACCAGGCCAAGTACTTCACCTCTCTGACTCTCGGCGCCATGCTGTTCGGCTATGTGATCGGCGTGTTCGCGATTCCGCGGCTGATCAGCCAGGAGCGCGCGCTTGCCGTATCCGCGGTGCTCGGCGTGCTTTTCAGCGTGGCTGCGCTGCTGACGGAGGGCTATGCGTCGGTGCTCTGTGTTGCCCTGCTCGGCCTCGCCAACGCGCTCATGTGGCCGGCGATCTTCCCGCTGGCGATCCGCGGACTGGGCGCCTTGACCGAACGCGGCTCAGCCATCCTGATCATGGGCATCGCCGGCGGCGCGCTGATCCCCAGCGCCTATGCCTATCTCAAGGACAGCTACGACTTCCAGTGGGTGTTCGTGGCCATCACCGTGCCCTGCTACCTCTACATCCTGTTCTACGCGCTGGCGGGCTGTCGCGTCGGACTGGCGCGCGTGCCGCCGGGGGCAGTGACCCTGGGCAAGGCGACGTGACTTGAAATCCGAAGGCGAAGCGGACGACGTATCGCCAGCAGGACTGCAGAGGTCGCAGCGCCTGCCGTGTCGACTGGCGGCACGTGGCCGCTCGCGAGGCAGAGCTTCGATGTGATTCGGCGGCCGCGCTGGCACATCCCGCCGCCGGCCGCGCATACCCTCTGCTAGCATCGCGGGGCACAGAGCAACGCTGCAGCATCCGGCGCTGCCGCGCGCCATGGAGGGCGCGCTCGTAGATCAAGCACGCGATGCTTGATCGCGCCTGACCGAGCGCAGCGGCGCCCTCGCCTCGCTGCCGCCGGCCGAGCCCAGACAGGTGCCGGACTCGTGACCGCTGATCAAGTCAGGATGCGCTTGGTCGGCATTGCCCTGAATCTCGCCTCGCCCCGCGGCCCCATCGCGCGAGGCGTATCGCATGGAAGGACCGGATTGCGCATCGCCACCATCAAGGACGTCGCCGCCAAGGCGGGCGTCTCCGTCAAGACCGTCTCCCGCGTCATCAACCGCGAGGCCTCGGTGCAGCCGAGCACGCGTCAGCGCGTGGAAGCCGCCATCGAAGCCCTGCGCTACCGCCCCGATGTGTCGGCACGCAGCCTGCGCGGCATGCGCTCCTACGCGATGGGCGTGGTCTACGACAACCCCAATCCCTACTACGTCATCGCGATCCAGAACGGGCTGCTCGCGGTCTGCCGCGAGTTCGGCTACGCCCTGCAGATTCATCCCTGCGATTCGTCGTCCCCCACGCTCGCCGAAGAGCTTCTGCAGATCGTCCGCCAGAACCGCTTGGCCGGCCTGGTGCTGGCGCCGCCGATGTCCGAGCGCGAACCGCTGATCCGCTTTCTGGCGGAGTCGAAGGTGCCGTTCGTGAGGCTGATCTCGGGAAGCAGCGATCCCCTGGACGGCTACCTCAGCGTCTACGTTGACGACCGCAGCGCCGCCCGCGAGATCACCACCCACCTGATCCAGCTGGGTCATCAGCGCATCGGCTTCATCTGGGGCGGACAGCAGCACCGCTCCAGCCCCGAGCGCTACCAGGGCTACGAAGAAGCCCTGCACGATTACGGCGTGGCGCTCGATCCCGAACTGGTCGTGCAGGGCGACTACAGCTTCGACGAAGGCTTTCGGGCCGCGCGCCGGCTGCTGGCGCTGCCGAATCCGCCAACGGCTATTTTCGGTTCGAACGATGAGATCGCCGCCGGTGTGCTGGCGGCCGCGCGATCGATCGGGGTCAACGTCCCCTTCGACCTGTCCATCGCCGGTTTCGAGGACAGCCCGTTCTCCAAGCAGTCGTGGCCGGCGCTGACCACCGCGCGGCAGGACACCCAGGACATCGCGCGAACGGCCGGTCGCATGTTGATTGAAGAGGTCGACCGGGAGGAAGGCTCGCCGCCGCCTCGCAACTGCGGCTTCGTGCCCCGCCTCGTCGCGCGCGGCTCGACCACGCCGGTGCGGCCGGGTCGCGAGAGCTGAACCGCCTGCGCGTGCCAGGCACGCGTTGCTCGTCGCGACGAAAGCAGGCGGACGGGGCATACGCCCCGCCCCCTGCGCGCTACATCGACCCGCTATTGGCGCGTCCAGGCGTCCTGCCAGGCCCAGCCTGTCCCTGGCGCGTAGGCCGTGCCGGCCACATTGCACCAGCCGCCGTTCGGAAAGGGCCTGCAGCGATAGCGCAAGCCGTCCGACCCCAGCACCACGGTCTGGCCCGGCCGATAGCTGCCGATCCCCTGCGGGTACACGTAGTCGTAGCCGCTGCCGCCGGCAGGCGCGTGGCTGATCGCCAGCGTGGTCTCGGCGCTGGCAACTCCGTTGGAGGCTCTCAATTGCACCCGCAGCGTCTGTGCCGCCGCTGGATTGGCCAGCTCCAGCGTGGTGCTGACGCCCGCGCTGCTCGAAAGCCGGCCGGTGCCCTCCAACAGGCGCCACTCGAAGCTCAGCGGTCGGCCGCCCGGATCGCTGGAGTCCGCTGCCGAAAGCTGGACGGTGCTGGCGCCCACCACCTGTGTAGCGCTGGCGCTGATTCGCGGCAGCGGCGGCAGCACGCCCGTGTCGGGCAAGCGAATATCGATCTGGTGGCTGAGAGTGAGCGCACGCCTCGCGTAGACGCGGTTGGCGCTGGCGCCGCGCTGCGGCAGCACCTCGCCATCGGCTTGCAGCAGACCAATGCGCGCATCGCTGGAGCGGGCGTTGACGGTCTGGGCGAAGTGGAACGGCCAGTCTTCAGCCGCACCCTGCCCTGCAGCCACGGTGTGTTCGATCCTGCCCGCATCACCGCCGCTGCTGTTGAACAGCCGCAGGCTGACCACGCTGCGCTCGGGTAGTGCGTTCTGCGCGACCACGGCCCCCAGTTCGGCCCAGGTGGTGTTGATGCCGCCGGTGAACTGCACGTCGACGCAGGTGTAGAAGGCCTCTGGACTGTCGGCGCGCTGCCACACGTTGAAGATGACATGCCGTCCATTGCGCTGCGGCAGCGGGCAGTCGAGCCGATAGACGTTGCCGGCCGAGAGCGGCACGTTGCCGAGCCGGCAGAACTCCTCGAGATCGTCCCAGCGCAGCGGGCGCGCACCGTCCCAGCCGTTGCGGGTGATGTAGAAGATCCAGTCGCGGGTCGAGTGAGCAGCGGGCGCGCGGAACTCGAAGCGGAAGCGCCCGCTGGCATCTGGCGCGATCGGATGAGCTCGCCAGTCACGCACCACGTCGAGCCCCTGGAACATCGCGTTGTTGCCGCTGCAAAGCGTGCCGTCCGGCACCACCGCCCGGTGGTTGCCCGCGGCATTGGCCTGGTTGACGCCGTTCCAGTTGTACAGGGCCTGCGTGCCGAACTGCTGCACGTGTGCGCGGCAGGCCGGATCGCTGGGGCTCTCGATGTTGCCTTGGGCGCAGTGGTACACGCGACTGGGCGGTACCGACATCGAGCCGTGCGCCTGCGCCGGGTCCGAGCTTGACGCAAGCGCGCCGAACCCGATCAGCGCCATCGCTCGCGCGGAAGTCGAACAGAGTCTGGTCATGGGGAACTCCTGGCGCGGCCGGGCCGCGCCGGTCGTGCGAGGCGTGCTGCAGGAAGCCTTGCACGCTCCCGCGAAAAGAAACCCCTGCCGCGCCGCGCGCGGCAGGGGTGAGGGTGGAAACGACTACGGGCGCAGGCCTTCGTGCATGGCGCGCGCCAGGCTGCCCTCGGCGTCGTCGCCGGACAGCTCCCAGAAGAAGGCGCCGCCCAGACCCATCTGACGGGCGTAGCCCATCTTGTCGCGGATCAGCTGCGGGTCGTCGAAGCTCCAGAAGGTGCTGCCGTTGAAGATCCAGTGGGCGCCGGCCTGGCTGTCGCGGAAGCTCGGCCAGTTGAGGGTCTTCAGCACCTTGTAGTCTTCAATGCCGGCTTCGTATGTCCCCGTCGCTGCGCGACCGTTCTGGTACAGCCCGTTGTTGACGTTGGGAACCCCTGTCCAGCCGCGACCGTAGAAGCCGATGCCGATGTGCAGCTTGCTGGCCGGCACGCCGCGCTGGATGAAGGCGTTCAGTGCATCGTCGGTGTTGTAGAGCAACCGGTCGCCGGTGTTGGGCTCGTTGGTCGGGCGGAACAGCGCGGAGTGGTGATTGGTGCGCGGTTCCCAGGCGCCGTTGAAGTCGTAGGTCATCACCAGGATGGCGTCCAGGTACTGGTGATACTGACCCGGGTCGGTCACGCGGATCTTGTCGATGCCGGCGCCGACAGCCACGGTCAGCTCCAAGCCCGGGCGCACGGCATCCAGCTGGCGACGGAACTCGGCGAGCAGCGCGGTGAAGTTCTCGCGGTCTTCCGGCCGTCCGCAGGCCAGCCCGCACGCCACGGGATACTCCCAGTCGATGTCGATGCCGTCGAACACGCCGGCCGCCGCGCCAACGCCACCCGCACCATCCACCACCGGCAGGTTGCCGCGGATGTAGGCATCGATGCACGAGCGCACGAAGGCAACGCGGTTCTCCGGCCGTGCGGCGTCGGAGAAGCCGCGCGACCAGGTCCAACCGCCGAGCGAGATCAGCACCTTGATGTTGGGGTAGCGCTGCTTCAGCTCACGCAGCTGGTTCCAGTTGCCGCGCAGCGGCTGGTCCCAGGTGTCGCCAACGCCATCGACGCTCTGCGCGGCGGTGAACGATCGGCCGTAGTCCGCCCAGGCATCCCCGCCCGCGCCGGTGTTGCCGTCCGCGGGCTGATTCACCCCGACTTCGCAGCGGTTGTTGCGCACGTTGCCGAAGGCGTAGTTGATGTGGGTGATGCGATCGGCCGTGCCGCTGGTGACGATGTTGCGCACGAGGTAATTGCGTGCATAGATCCCCCACTGCGCGAAGTAGGCGGTGACGCGCTGGCCGCCGGCGACTGCGGGCCGCGTACGGACACTCAAGGCGGCGCTCTGGGCCGATGCACCCGCGGAAGTGAAGGCGGCCACCGTGAAGCTGTACGCGGTATCCGGACTCAGCCCACCCACGGTGTGCGTACTTCCGGAAACGGTCGCCACCAGACTGCCGCCGCGATAGACGCGGTACTGCACGCTGCAGTTTGCAGGCGGGCTGACCGCGTTCCAGCTCAGACTGATGCTGTTGCTGGTCTGCACTGGCGAAGCAAGGCCCGCCGGCACGCCCGGCGCGGCGGCGCACTGCGCACCAGCCTGCGTGCGCACGCTCAGGCTGCTGGACAAGGCCGAGAGGTTGCCTGCAGCGTCGCGCGCGCGGACCTGATAGCTGTACGCGGTGTCGGCGCTGAGGCCGGTGTCGCTGTAGCTGGTGGCCGTGGGCTGCCCCACTCGGCTGCCGTTTCGCCAGACCTCATAGCCAGCGACTCCGCTGCCGCCGGCGTTGTCGGTGGACGCGCTCCAGGTCAGCGCGATGCTGCTGGCGGTCTGACTGGGCGAGCTGAGCCCGGCGGGCACCGAGGGGGCGATGGTGTCGCCGGCGGCAGTGACGGTGATGGCGACCGCGGCAGAGGTGCTGCGTGCACCGCGGTCATCCTGCGCGACGGCGGACAGGCTGTAGCTGCCCGTCGCCGCATTGCTCCAGGTCGCGCTGTAGGGCGCAGTGCTGTCCACGCCCAGCGACACACTGCCGCGGAAGAACTCGACCGAGGCGATCTGTCCGTCCACATCGCTGGCGTTGGCCGACACCGTGATCGAAGCGCCTGCGCTGAAGCTGGCGCCACTGGCAGGGCTGGTGAGGCTGACCGTCGGCGGCTGATTGCCACCACCGGTGGAACACGTGCCGAGGTCGCGGTACCAGCCGCAACTTGGGCAGTGCGTGGGTGGAGCGTTCCAGATGGCGATGGCCGCCTCATAGAGGCGGCCTTCATAGACCAGCTTCTGGCCGGGCTGATAGATGGTGCTTGCCTGCCAGGCGGCTACGCCTTCGCAGCTCACCGTTTGGGCCTGTGCCAGCGAAATGCTGGACAGCAGGAGGGCGGACCCGGCAATGGCCAGGCCTTGCAGCTTCGCGCGCATGTGTGTGTCTCCCCGAATGGATTGCGATTGCCGCTGGCTCCCGAAGGATGGGAGCGCAGGCGGTGTCATGAACCCTCTAGGGCGCCTTGATGTGGAGTGCGGTCCCTGCCTCGACGGCAGCACCCCGGCGCCCGCCGCAACCCCCTTCGTTGCGGCATGACAACGATATCTTCAAAGGACATATCTATCGTGATCTGCATCACAATGCGTGACTTTGGTTGCGACGCAGCACGATCGCCACGCTGCGCAAGCGAACGCCCCTCGCAGATGGTCGAGAACGGATCCTGAGGCGAACCCATCGCGCAAAGAAGACCACGTTAGAGACCTTTTCCTGACTATGTAGAGACCAATGTCCACTCTGGTATTGCCGTGCTAGGCTTGCCCGCGCCCAGTCACCGCGGAGTGCAAGCGCAATGAGTGCCCAGACCCTGATGCACCAAGAAGCGGCCGAGTCCGCTTTCGCCGTTGCCCGGATGTTCGAGCGCAACGAACCGGATGTCTTACGATGGTCATCTGACCTTCGAGACCGCCCGCCGTCGGTCGTGCTGACCGCTGCGCGCGGCAGTTCCGATCACGCCGCCACCTACGCGCGCCACTTGTTCGAAACGCGCACCAGAACCCTGACCAGCTCGGCCTCGCCCTCGGTCAATTCGGTGTACGCGGCAGAAGTGCGCTTGCGCGACGCGCTGATGCTGGCCATCAGCCAGTCAGGTCGCAGCCCCGACCTTCTCGCGCAAGTGGAAGCCGCGCGCCGCGGCGGTGCCGAGGTTGCTGCGCTGGTGAACGATGTCCAATCCCCCTTGGCTGCGCTGGCAGATCGCGTTCTGCCGCTGCATGCCGGGCCCGAACGAAGCGTGGCGGCCACGAAGAGCTTCATCTGCGCGATGGCCTCGGCCCTGCAGCTCACAGCGCACTGGAGCGCCGATCGCGCTCTGCTCGATGGCTTGAGGCGCCTGCCCGAGCAGCTCGAGATCTCCTTTGGGCTGGACTGGTCAGCCCTGGTCGAGGCCCTGGCAGAGTCGAACAACCTGTTCGTGCTGGGTCGCGGACCGGGTCTCGCCGTGGCCCAGGAGGCCGCGCTGAAGCTCAAGGAGACCTGCGCCCTGCATGCCGAGGCCTACAGCGCCGCAGAAGTGCGTCACGGCCCCATGACCCTGGTGGGGCCCGGGTTTCCCGTTCTGGTGTTTACCCAGGACGACGCCAGCCGATCCGCTACGCTTGCGCTGGCGCAGGAATTCGCCGAGCGCGGCGCGCGCGTGTTCTGCACCGATCCGCTGGGGCCCGGCGCCCTGCCGGTGCTGTCCGGAGCGCATGCGCTTAGCGCGCCGATCCTGCAGATCTGCAGCTTCTACCGCGCAGCCAACGCCTTGGCTCTGGCGCGTGGACGCGATCCGGATCGCCCGCCCCACCTCAGGAAAGTCACCGAGACCGTGTAGGAAGCCGTCATGGATCAATGCATTCGCGCTGCCCGCGTGCTGACCAGCACAGGCTGGCAGGACGACGCCGCCGTGCTTGTCGAAAGCGGGCGCATCTGCTGGATCGGCCCCGCCGCGCAGGCCCCCGCCGCCGCGGAAGAGATCGAACTGACCGACGGCGTGCTGGCGCCGGGCTTCATCGATCTGCAGGTCAACGGCGGCGGCGGAGTGCTGCTCAACGATGACTGCAGCGCTGCGGCCATGCGTCGCATCGCCGCAGCGCATCGTCGCTTCGGCACGACGGCGCTCCTGCCGACGCTCATCAGCGACACGCCGCAGGCGATGCATGCGGCGCTGGCGGCGGCGCGCGAAGCCATCGCTGAGCGCGTCCCCGGCGTGCTCGGACTCCACCTGGAGGGCCCCTTCCTGTCGCCCGAAAGACGCGGCGTGCATCGCGCTGAGCACTTCCGGCCGATCGGCACGCAGGAGCGCGCCGCTCTGCTTTCGCATGGCCTACCGAACCTGCTGCTGACGCTCGCGCCCGAAGCGGTCGAGCCGCAGCTATTGGGCGAACTGCGCGCAGCGGGAGTTCACCTGTCGGCCGGCCATAGCGCTGCCAGCTACGAGCAGGCGCGAATCGCGTTCGAGGCCGGCGTTGAAGGAGTCACCCACCTGTTCAACGCGATGTCGCCGCTGTCGGCGCGCGCGCCCGGCCTGCTGGGCGCGGCGCTGTTGGATGCCAACGTATGGGCAGGCCTGATTGTCGACGGCCACCATCTGCATGCGGCCAGCCTTCGGCTTGCGCTGCACTGCAAGCCGGGGCGCTGCTTTCTGGTCAGCGATGCGATGTCGCCGCTGGGCACGTCGATGCAGGAATTCGTGCTCGACGGCCGCCGCGTACAGGTGCGCAACGGCCGTCTGGAAACCGAAGACGGCACCTTGGCGGGCGCATGTATCGATCTGGGCACCGCCGTGCGTGTCTGCCTCGCGCAGACCGGCGCTGCACTCGAAGAGGTGCTGCGGATGGCCTCCACCTACCCCGCCGATTTCCTGGGCCTGCGCGAGCGCGGTCGCATTGAGGTGGGCGCATGGGCTGACTTTGTTCACCTCTCGCCCGATCTTTCCGCAAGATCGACGTGGGTTGAAGGACAGCGGGAGACATGCGCGATCTGAGGCAGCGCTCAAGAACTCTGCGCTGCCGCGCGCGAGAGAGCATGCGCTCGCGGGCCAAGCCTTGGATGGCATTGATCCATGCTGCCCCACGACGAAGCGCAGCGAGCAGCTTCGGGCTGCAGCGTCGGGCTGCGTACCTCGTTGCGACAGCGGCCCATGCCAGGCGCGCAAGGCGCTCGCCACTCGGACGCGAGACGCCGCGCTGCATAGCGAAGCGAGCTGCGCGGGCGCCGCGCCTTGAAACCAAGGCGTAGACGCAAGCTACGGCGCCAGTGGACCACCCAGATCGCGGACTCAGGCGAAGGCTCACGCGGCGACTTCCGAGCCCTGCCGCTCACTCAGCGAGCACCGCCTCGACACAGGACGACGCAAGGCATTCCATCAACATCGCAGGGCAGTTTGGCAACAGCGATTGGACTCGCCGCCCCGTGAAGCGCGCAAACGAAAAGGGCCGCATCTTTCGATGCGGCCCTTCGCGTGCCTTATGGCGTCCCCACGGGGATTCGAACCCCGGTCGCCTCCGTGAAAGGGAGGTGTCCTAGGCCTCTAGACGATGGGGACTAGGAAGGTGGTGGAGCCAGCCGGGATCGAACCGGCGACCTCTACAATGCCATTGTAGCGCTCTCCCAGCTGAGCTATGGCCCCACGTGCTGGAAAGACGCGCATCTTAGGGAGCGAAACCGATATCGTCAAGCGGTTCGCGCGAACTTTTTTGCGTAGCCTCGCCTTCATTCGCTCCATTTGCGATGGAGCCCATCACCGCACGAAGGGTGAAGCGCGAGTGGCCCCGTTCTTCGAGGTACTCCAACCAGCGCCCCAGGAAACTGTTCATGCGCATACGCGCATCGACCAGCTCGCGCGCCACGCTGCGCAGACCGAGCAGATCCTCCCAGCGCTGGCTCACTTCGCAGTGGGTCACTTCAGCCAAACGGGCGTCGGTGTAGATGCGGACCATGGCCGACGGATCGCGGTGGCTGCTGATCGGATCCACAAGCCCATAGGTGAGACGGAGCTCGAGCGTGTAGCTGTGGCGCTCGATGACTTCGAGGTGCAGTTCAATGCCGTCACTGGCGAGAGAGCGGTACTGGCCAGGCGCAAGATCGAGCAAAGGAAACAGCCGCACCAGCCGCCAGTAGTTGTCGGCGTAGCGATCCATCAGCTGGCCCAGGCGATTGGGCAGCGCGGTGACGGGAAGAACGGAGAGTCTGGACATGCGCGCGAGCCTAACACGCAGCCTGAGACGCACTGCGTGACTGCAACAGCTGGCGTGGACCGGCTGCCGCCACGGACGTCCAGAGGCAGCCGCAGTAGGCGGATGGTTTTTTCACATGCTCTCAGTACAGCTGGCGCTCGATACCGAGCGTCGACATCAGCTTGCTGGCGATCTCTTCAATCGAGGTGTGGGTGGTGCTGAGCACCGGCAGATTCTCCTGCCGGAACAGCGCCTCGGCCTGGGCGACTTCGCTGCGGCAGGTGTCGATCTTCGCGTAGCGGCTGCCGGGTCGACGCGCCTCGCGCACCTGTCGCAGGCGTTCGGGGTCGATGGTCAGCGCGAACAGTTTCTTGCGATAGAGCCGAAGGCGTTTGGGCAGCTCCCTGCCCTCCAGGTCTTCTTCAGTCAGCGGGTAGTTCGCCGCCTTCACTCCGAAGTGCAGGGCCAGATAGAGACAGGTCGGCGTCTTGCCCGAGCGCGAAACGCCCACCAGGATCACGTCCGCATCGTCGTAGTGCACGTCGATGCCGTCATCGTGAGTCAGCGCGTAGTTGGTGGCGTTGATGCGCGCCTCGTAGGCGTTGTAGTCGACCACCGCATGCGCCTTGTTGACGCGCGGCTGACGGGGCTGTGCCAGTTCGGTTTCCAGGGGGCTGATGAAAGGCCGGAACACGTCGAGGATCAGCGCGCCGCTCTCGGCGATGATGTCGGTCAGCGTGCCATCGACCACGGTGTTGACCACGATCGGCCGTTGACCGCACTGCTGACCACGCTGGCGGATCCGCTCAGCGGCCTGCTGGGCCTTGTCGTACGTATCAACGAAAGGGATGCGCTGGGTGTCGAAGCTGACGCCTTCAAACTGGGTGAGCAGCGCGTGGCCGATGGTCTCGGCGGTGATGCCGGTGCCGTCCGAGATGAAGAACACCGGGCGCTGCGAGCTCATCTGCTATCTCCTTGGTTTCTAATGTTTTTGCCGGACTGGACTGGAATTGGCCTTGTGCCTTCCCGGTGCGCCCAGCATCATACGCGGCCTCGGCTGCCGCACTGCAGCAATCGAAGCAGTTCACACTTTCCCTCGAAGGAGCCTTTCCCTTGAACGCGCACGTGCTGTGGCTGCATGAGCTTCGCCTCTCCGACCTCGCCCAGGTGGGCGGCAAGAACGCCTCGCTCGGCGAGATGATCGGCCACCTGAGCGGCTTGGGGGTCTCGGTTCCGGGGGGCTTCGCCACGACTGCATCGGCCTTCCAGGAATTCATCCACGATAACCAGCTGGCCGAGCGCATCCAGGCCAAGCTGGCCTCGTTCGATGTCGAAGATGTTGATGCGCTCGCGGCAGCCGGCCACGAGATTCGCGGCTGGGTGATCGACGCGCCGCTGCCGAAGGCGCTGGATGCGGAAATCCGCACGGCCTACGCGCGTCTGTGCGACGAGGCTGGCGCCAGGGACGTTTCGGTGGCCGTGCGCTCATCCGCGACCGCTGAAGACCTGCCCGATGCGAGTTTCGCGGGGCAGCAGGAAACTTTCCTCAACGTGGTTGGCGTCGATGCCGTCGTGCACCGGGTCAAGGAGGTCTTCGCCAGCCTCTACAACGACCGCGCCATTGCCTATCGCGTGCACCACGGCTTCAAGCATGAGGACGTGTTTCTGTCCGCCGGCGTGCAGCTCATGGTGCGTTCGGACATCGGCGCCTCGGGCGTGCTGTTCACCCTGGACACCGAGAGCGGCTTCCGCGACGCGGTGTTTGTCACCTCCAGCTATGGCCTCGGCGAGATGGTGGTGCAGGGCGCGGTGAACCCCGACGAGTTCTACGTCTACAAGCCCACCCTGCGCGCCGGCAAACCGGCCGTGCTGCGTCGTCAGATCGGCGCCAAGCAGCAGCGCATGGTGTACTCGGACCAGCCCGGCGAGCGCGTGCGCATCGAGGCCACGCCCGATGCGCTGCGCCGCAGCTTCTCGATCACCGATGCCGACGTCGAAGAGCTGTCGCGGCAGGCGCTCACCATCGAGCAGCACTACGGCCGTCCGATGGACATCGAGTGGGCCAAGGACGGCAACACCGGCAAGCTCTACATCGTGCAGGCGCGCCCCGAAACGGTGAAGTCGCGCGCGCGCGCCACCCAGATCGAACGGTTCCATCTGTCGGGCAAGGCCGACGTGTTGGCACAGGGCCGCGCCATCGGCCACAAGATCGGCAGCGGCGTGGCCAAAGTGATCCGCTCGCTCAAGGACATGAACCGCGTCGAGCCGGGTGACGTGCTCGTCGCCGACATGACCGACCCCGACTGGGAGCCGGTGATGAAGCGCGCGTCGGCGATCGTGACCAACCGCGGGGGCCGCACCTGCCACGCCGCGATCATTGCGCGCGAGCTGGGCGTGCCGGCGGTGGTCGGCTGTGGCGACGCGCTGGACCGCATCCCCGATGGCGCGCGCGTCACCGTCAGCTGCGCCGAGGGCGACACCGGCCTGATCTACGCGGGCGAGCTGGCCTTCGAGCGCATCGTCACCGATCTGGAGAACATGCCCCCTGCCCCGCTCAAGATCATGATGAACGTGGGCAACCCCGAGCGCGCTTTCGATTTCGCCCAGCTGCCGCATCAGGGCATTGGTCTCGCGCGTCTTGAATTCGTCATCGCCCGCCAGATCGGCGTGCATCCGAAAGCGCTGCTGGAATACGCCAAGCAGCCGGCCGACATCAAGGCCAAGATCGACGAACTGTCGGCCGGCTACGCCGACCCGGTGAGCTTCTACGTCGAGCGCCTGGCCGAAGGCATCGCCACGCTGACCGCAGCGTTCGCGCCGCACGCAGTCATCGTGCGCCTGTCGGACTTCAAGTCGAACGAGTACGCGAACCTGATCGGCGGCGCGCAGTACGAACCGCACGAGGAGAACCCGATGATCGGCTTCCGCGGCGCCAGCCGCTATGTCGATCCGAGCTTCCGCGATTGCTTCGCTCTTGAGTGCCGGGCGATGAAGAAAGTCCGCGACGAAATGGGCCTGACCAATGCCTGGGTCATGATTCCCTTCGTGCGTACGCTGGAAGAGGGCCGCAAGGTGATCGAGGTGCTGGCCGAGAACGGCCTCAAGCGCGGCGAAAATGGGCTCAAAATCATCATGATGTGCGAGCTGCCCTCGAACGCCCTGATGGCGGAGGAGTTCCTGGAGCTGTTCGACGGCTTCTCGATCGGTTCCAACGACCTGACCCAGTTGACCCTGGGCCTGGACCGCGACTCCGGCATCGTCGCCCACCTGTTCGACGAGCGCGATCCGGCGGTGAAGAAGCTGCTGTCGATGGCCATCCGCACGGCGCGCGCCAAGGGCAAGTACATCGGCATCTGCGGCCAGGGCCCCTCGGATCACCCGGATCTCGCCGAGTGGCTGCTGGATGAGGGCATCGAGTCGGTGTCGCTGAATCCGGACACCGTGGTCGACACCTGGCTGCGGTTGGCGAAGCATAAGGGCGCCTGAAGGCGCCCTTGGGATTGGTTGGAAGCCGGGATTGGGGATTGGGGATTCGAAGCAGCGCGCCGCTTCGTCCCATCCCCGCCACATCTGATCGATCCGGCCTCGGAGGGTCTGCGCATGCAGGCGCTCCGGGGTTGGGGATTTGCCCGCGCCATTGCTTGAGAAAGCCAGGGCTCGCATCGATCAGGCTCGCCGCAGCCTGCTCTTTCGAATCCCGAATCCCGAATCCCCCAATCCCGGCCGTCAAACCCGATAATTCGTCGGCCCCAGCAGATCGATGCCGCACTCGAGCTGTTCCAACCAGCTCAGGAAGTCGCCAATCGCCTGCCCCTTCATGGGCAGGCCGTGCTGCGGCACGATCATGGCGGGTTCGAGCTTGCGCACCATGCCGGCCCACAGCCGGCAGACACGGTTGCCTGCCATGTAGCGACGATGGAAGCCCTCCATTCGGCCGACCATGGCGTTGAAGTCCTCGTAGGCGGCGTAGGCCGTGCCGGACGACACCATCGAAGACCCGACGTCACCCGAGAACAGGATCCGGCTCACCGGATCCCAGAAGCTCAGGTTGCCCACCGAATGCAGGAAGTGCGCGGGCAGCGCGCGCAAGTGGGCACTGCCCATCGGGATGTCCATGCCTTCGTCCGGCACGAGCAGATAGCGGTCGCCACCCGCGCCCTTCTGGTAATGCGGAACGCTGTGCGGGATGAAGCGGCCCCACAGCTTCGAACAGACGATGGTGCAGTCGCTGTACATCAGCCAGCGGTCGACCGAGCCGATGATGTCCGGATCCTGATGGCTGGCGAGGATGTAGGTCAGATCGCGGGTCTGCACATAGCGCGACATCGCGAGGTTGAGCGGGGTGTAGAGCAAGGCGCCGCCCGGATCGATCAGCGCCGAGTGGCCGCCGTGCACAACCAGGAACTGATTGGCCTGCACGCCGTCATCGCCGCGCACCAGATCCGCAAAAACGATGCACTTGTGCTCGGGCGTGCTGAACAGTTCAACGGCCATGGCGGAGACTCCCAAGTCGAATGCACGGGAGTCTAGGTGGGCGGAACCGAAGCGACTTGATTCCGCGCAAGCCGGCGCGGCTCAGTGGCCGGGTCAGCGCGATCTGGCGCTATTCCTCGAGAAAGCGCACGCGCCGGGTGATACCGCAGGCCAGCTCATAGCCCAGTGTGCCGGCGCTGCTCGCCACGGTCTCGATGGCGAGCCCCCTGCCCCAGGCCTCGACGGGCGAGCCGACCTTGGCCTGCGGCAACGCCGTAATGTCGACGGCGATCAGGTCCATCGAAACGCGTCCGACGGTGGGCACCTGCACGCCTTCGACCAGCACCGGGCTGCCGGAGCCGGCGTGGCGCGGATAGCCATCGCCGTAGCCTATCGCTGCGATCCCGATCCGCATGGGGTTTGCAGCGACGAAGGTGCCGCCGTAGCCCACCGCGGCGCCCGCCTCAATCTGCTTGACCGAGATGAGGCGCGTCGACAGCGTCATCGCGGGTCGTAGCCCGAGATCCGCGCCCGACTGACCCTCCACCGCGGAGAGCCCGTAGAGCGCGCCGCCGGGACGCACCCAATGCCGGTGCGCCTCGGGCCAGCCCAGAACGCCCGCGGAGTTGGCCAGAGAGTGCTCGCCAGGCAGGCCCGCGGTTGCGGCGTCGAAGCGGTCGATCTGCTCGCGCGTCGCCGGGCAATCGAACTCGTCAGAGCGCGCGAAGTGGGTCATCAGCACGAGCTCAGGATCGACGCAGGGCAGCGCGCGCAGGGCGGCGTGGATGTGCTTCGCATCCTCGGCAGGAAAGCCGAGGCGATGCATGCCCGTGTCGAGCTTCAGCCAGACCCGCAGCGGTGCGCCGCCCGCATCGCTGCGGAGCAGCTCAAGCTGGCTGCTGTGATGGATAACGGCGTCGACCTGCAGCCGGCGCAGCAGCGCCAGATCATCCGGTTCGTCCGGGCCCGACAGCAGCACGATGCGCTGCGAGAGGCCCGCAGCACGAAGGCGCTCGGCGTCAGAGAGTGCCGCCACGCCGAAAGCGTCCGCGCCCTGCAGAGCGCGCGCGACGCGCTCCAGCCCGTGGCCATAGCCATCGGCCTTGACCACAGCCATCACCTTGCTGTCCGGCGCCCGGCGCCGGATCAGCTGCAGGTTGTGGCGCAGGGCGTCGGTGTGGATGGTGGCCGAGGTGGCCCGGCTCACTCGAAGCTCCCCGCAAAGCCTCCGGAGGCCAGATTGTCGAAGCGGGTGTACTTGCCGTGGAAGGCCAGCTTGACCGTGCCGGTGGGGCCGTGGCGGTGCTTGCCGATGATGATCTCGGCCACCCCCTTTTCGCCGGACTCGGGGTGGTAGTACTCGTCGCGGTAGATGAAGACGATCATGTCGGCGTCCTGCTCGATGGCGCCCGACTCGCGCAGGTCGGCCATCACGGGGCGCTTGTCGGTGCGGCTTTCCAGCGAGCGGTTCAACTGCGAGAGCGCGATCACGGGCACGTTCAGCTCCTTGGCGAGAGCTTTCAGGCTGCGCGAGATTTCTGAAATTTCGGTGGCGCGGTTCTCGCGATTGCCCGGCACCTGCATCAGCTGCAGGTAGTCGATGACGATGAGCCCGAGGCCGTGCTCGCGCGCCAGTCGGCGGCAGCGCGCGCGAAGCTCGGTCGGCGACAGCGCAGGCGTGTCGTCGATGAAGATCTTGGCTTCGGACAGCATGGTGATCGCGTGCGTCACCCGGCTCCAGTCCTCGTCTTCGAGCTGGCCGGTACGCAGCGATTGCTGATTGACCCGGCCGAGCGACGAGATCAGACGGAAGGCCAGCTGCGAGGCCGACATTTCCATCGAAAACACCGCGGCCGGCTTCTTGGTCTTCAGCGCGGCGTACTCGGCGACGTTGAGCGCGAACGAGGTTTTTCCCATCGCTGGACGTGCCGCCAGGATGATCAGGTCGGACGGCTGCAGACCGGCGGTGTGCTCGTCGAAATCGATGAAGCCGCTGGGCAGACCGGTGATTTTGCCCTGGTTCTGGTAGCGCTCCTGCAGCAGGCGGAAGGCGTCCTTGACCGCCGAGCGCATGCTCTGGAAGCCCTGACGCCCGCGGCTGCCGGCCTCGGCGATACGGAACACCTGTTGTTCCGCCACCTCCAGAAGCTCGCGTGCGGGGCGGCCAGCGGGCTGATAGCCGTCATTGGCGATGTTGGTGCCGATGTCGATCAGCTGCCGCAGCACGGACTTCTCGCGCACGATCTCGGCATAGGCCGCGATGTTCGCGGCGCTGGGTGTGGTGCTCGCGAGTTCGACGATGTAGGCGCCGCCGCCGATCAGCTCGCTCTCGCCCTGACTGTCGAACCACTCGCCCAGGGTGACTGCGTCGCAGGGCTGGCCTTGCTCGGCCAGCTGGCCGATCGCGCGGAAGATCAGCTGGTGGTCGCGGCGGTAGAAGTCTTCTTCGGTGAGTTTGTCGGCCACCTTGTCCCAGGCCTCACCGGACAGCATCAGGCCGCCCAGGACAGCTTGCTCGGCCTCGATCGAATGCGGCGGCACGCGCAAGCCATCGGCACGCTCGTCATGCGACTGAAAACTGCGTTCGGGCTTGCGCCCTGGAAAAACTGCGGCCATGGGCTGTGGATTCTCTGCGGCGCGCGGAGCTCATTGGCCCAGCGCGCGGAGCCGGGATCATACGGGGGGCATTGCCTGCGCCGTTGCGCATAAGCCTGTGGATAAGCTGGGCACATCTCAGAGTCTGAGACTGGGCAGCGGCCGGTTTCGGCGTATCGCAACGAAAACGGGCGCCTCCCGGCGCCCGTTTTCGGTCACGCGATGGCTTGGCGCCTGATCAGGCTTCCGGCACCACGATGACCTTGACCGTGGCTTCGACGTCAGCGTGCAGATGCACGACCAGGTCGAACTCGCCAACGCGACGGATCGGGCCTTCGCCCATCACCACTTCGCTCTTCTCCAGCGGCAGGCCAGCGGCGGTGAAAGCCTCGGCGATGTCGCGCGGACCCACCGAACCGTACAGCTTGCCTTCGGTGGAGGCGTTGGCAGCGATGGTGACGCTGGCGCCTTCCAGGCGCTCGCGGCGGGCTTCAGCGCCTGCCGACAGTTCCCGGGCGCGGGCTTCGTACTCGGCGCGACGGGCTTCGAACTCGGCCACGTTGGCGGCGGTGGCCGGAACCGCCTTGCCCTGCGGGACAAGGAAGTTGCGGCCGTAGCCCGGCTTCACGTTGACCTGGTCGCCCAGGTTGCCGAGGTTGGTGACTTTCTGCAGCAGAACAAGCTTCATGGAGTGCTCCTGATCGTTAGCGCCGGCATGCTCGCCGACGCAGCCCTGCGGGCTGTCCGATGGATGGGGAGAAGCGCGCGACGGTCACCGCCGCGCACCGCTCGGTCAGTGGTTGTCGCAGTACGGCAGCAGTGCCAGGAAGCGGGCGCGCTTGATGGCCGCGGCCAGCTGACGCTGGTACTTGGCCTTGGTGCCGGTGATGCGCGAGGGCACGATCTTGCCCGTCTCGGTGATGTACTGGCGCAGGGTGTTGAGATCCATGTAGTCGATCTCGGTGATGCCCTCGGCAGTGAACTTGCAGAACTTGCGGCGGCGGAAGAACTTGGACATTTCGATAGGCTCCGGGAGGCTTAGACGGCTTCTTCGCTGGCGCGCTCGGCGCCGACGGACTCACCTTCAGAATCGTCGTCGCGACGACGACGCTCCGGCTTCTCGTCCTTGCTCTTCAGGATCAGCGAGGCTTCGGTCACAGGGCCTTCGCGGCTGATCACCAGGTGACGCAGCACGGCGTCGTTGAAGCGGAAGCCCGCGACCAGCTCGTCGAGCACGGCGTGCGAGACTTCGATGTTCATCAGCACGTAGTGCGCTTTGACCAGATTCTCGATCGGGTAGGCCAGCTGGCGACGGCCCCAGTCTTCGAGGCGGTGGATCTTGCCGCCGTCGTTCTCGATCAGCGACTTGTAGCGCTCGACCATCGCCGGGACCTGTTCACTCTGGTCCGGGTGGACCATGAACACGATTTCGTAGTGACGCATGGATGACTCCTTGTGGATGACGCTCCGACGGCTGCCGGTGCGAAAGCCTCCCGCCAGCGGCGATGAGGCAAGGTTGCCTACGCAGTGCGCAGGCAAGCCGCGCACGATAGCCCAACGCAGCCGGGCTGGCAAGACGATAGGGCTTGGGGTCGCTGGCGGAACTGACTCAGCCGGCTGTCGTAAAGCTTTCGCCGCAGCCGCAGGCGGCAGCGGCCTGCGGGTTGCGGAAGGCGAACTGCTGGTTCAAGCCCTGGCGGACGAAATCGATCTCGGTGCCCTGCACCAGCGGCAGGCTCTGTCCATCGACCAGAACTTTGACGCCGTCCTGCTCGACCACGGTGTCACCGTCCTTGACCTCGCGAGCCACGTCGACGACGTAGCCCCAGCCCGAACAGCCGGTGCGCTTGACGCCGAAGCGCAAGCCAAGACTGCCAGGCTCGCGTTCGACGAACTGCCGGACGCGCTCTACGGCGGCGGGGGTCAGGTGGATACCCATGGTCTGATTCCTTTCTCAAGCTGCGGTCGGTGGCGGCGCTTCGGGCGCAGAGGCTTCCGCTATGATTGCGGGCTGTCTGCAAACCTGCAAATCCTTTCCCTAGCGGTGGTCAAGAGGAAGTCATGACGGTGCTCAGCGTGGTGGACGCCCTGCAGGGCGATGAATATGTCGGCCAAGTCGTCAGCGTGCGCGGTTGGGTTCGCACCCGGCGCGATTCCAAGGCCGGTCTGAGCTTCGTCAACGTCTCGGATGGCAGCTGCTTCGACCCTATCCAGGTGGTGGCGCCGGCAGAGCTTTCCAACTACGAGTCGGAGGTAAAGCACCTCACCGCCGGATGCGCCGTCATCGCCACCGGCGAGTTGGTGCCCTCCAGCGGCCAAGGCCAACGCTTCGAGTTGAAGGCCGAGCGCGTTGAGGTGGTGGGCTGGGTGGACGACCCCGAGACCTACCCGATCCAACCCAAACCGCATTCGCTGGAGTTCTTGCGCGAAGTCGCGCACCTGCGCCCTCGCACCAACCTGTTCGGCGCGGTCACACGCATCCGTCACTGCCTAGCGCAAGCGGTGCACCGCTTTTTCCATGAGAACGGCTTCTACTGGATCAACACGCCCATCGTCACGACGTCCGACGCCGAGGGCGCGGGTCAGATGTTCCGCGTCTCCACGCTGGACCTCGCCAACCTGCCGCGCACCGACAAGGGCGCGATCGACTTCAGCCGCGACTTCTTCGGCAAGGAAACCTTCCTGACGGTGTCGGGACAGTTGAACGTCGAGGCCTACTGTCTCGCGCTCAGCAAGGTCTACACCTTTGGCCCGACCTTCCGCGCCGAGAACTCGAACACCACCCGCCATCTCGCCGAGTTCTGGATGATCGAGCCGGAGATCGCGTTTGCCGATCTGAACGACGATGCCAACCTTGCCGAGGCCTTTCTCAAGTACCTGTTCCGCACCGTGCTGGAAGAACGCGGTGACGACATGGCGTTCATCGCCGAACGCATCGAGAAGACCGCGATCAGCCGCCTGCAGAGCTTCATCGACTCGCCCTTCGAGCGCATCGACTACAGCGAGGCCATCACGCTGCTGCAGAAGTCCGGCCGCAAGTTCGACTTCCCGGTCGAATGGGGCCTCGACCTGCAGACCGAGCACGAGCGCTGGCTGACCGAGGAACACGTCGGCCGCCCGGTAGTGGTGATGAACTACCCCGAGCACATCAAGGCGTTCTACATGCGCCTGAACGACGATGGCCGCACCGTCGCGGCCATGGACGTGCTGGCGCCGGGCATTGGCGAGATCATCGGCGGCAGCCAGCGCGAGGAGCGCCTCGACCTGCTCGACAAGCGCATGGCGCAGTTCGGCCTCGATCCTGCCCACTATCAGTGGTACCGCGATTTCCGCCGCTATGGCACGGTGCCGCATGCGGGCTTTGGCCTTGGATTCGAGCGACTGGTCGTCTACACCTGCGGCCTGTCGAACATCCGCGATGCCATCCCCTACCCGCGTGCGCCGGGTCAGGCTGAGTACTGAGGCCTGCGTATGGACATCCTCAGCATGTTCTCGCTGCTGCTGGTGACCGGTATCGGGCTGTCCGGCGCCACCGGGTATCTGATCTTCGGGCCGCTGGCCTACCGGCATCTGCAGGACCGCAAAGCAGCGGTAGGCGGGCATGCATTCTCGCCGGCCTACCTCGCGTTTCTGCTGCAGGGCCGTTTCCGCGCGCTGCAGGATCGCAACCTGAATGGTCTGGCCACGCCGGCCCAGCTGCTGCTGTGTTGCGCGATCTTCGGTGCCGTCGGCGCCGTCCTTCTCTTGCTCGTCCTTTGAGGGAGGATCGACATGAGCGATGAGCAGAGCGTCGTCACGAGGCAGTGGTGGGTGGCCAGCTTGGGCAAAACCCTGATCTGGGCCCGCCTTGACCTGCTCGCTGAAGGCACCGCGCGGGTTCTCGACTGCGATGGGCGGTACGTGGCGTACGACAGCGAGGACGCGGCCCGCGCCGCACTACTCGATGCGGAGTTCAGAGCCTATGACGGCCTCGACGCCGAAGATGCGGAAGCGCTTGGTTTCTCGCTGCTCGCCATCGAACCGCCGCAGGCCGGGTCTGACCAGGCCCTTCGCGAGCTGATGGTGCAGCAGCTCGGCAAGCATTGAACAGAAGCCCGAAGCTGGTCGATCACGCCCGCTGAAGGCAAAGCTGAAGCGTGCAGCGTTGCAGCGCGCCAGGGAGGGCACCCTTACGGACCATAGACGCCTGGACTTGGTCCAGCGCAAGCAAGTCCGGCAACGCCGGACTCGCGATCACGCACCACCTTCAGCCTGGACTTGATACGTGGAGCCTTCATCAAGCCCGCCAACACAAAGGGCCGCCCGCGGGCGGCCCTTTGTGTTGGATGCAGGTCTCGACTGTCGAAGCGCGTGTAAAGAGGTTCAGAACCCGAGAGCGGGGATACCCGAATCTCTCGTGGCTTCAGAGTTCGCGGGCAACGCGGAAGCCCAGACGCGCATTGGTCGTCGTCGGCGAAGCGGTGAGGCGGAATGCAGAGCGGGCCTGGTCGGGCGAGCTGGCCCACGAGCCGCCGCGAATCACGCGCCGGTTGCAGCCGGGGTTGACCCAGGCCGAACCGTCCGTCGGAGCACGCTGATAGTTGTCGTGCCAGCAGTCCTCGACCCACTCCGAAACATTGCCGTTGATGTCGTGAATACCGAAGCGGTTCGCCTCGTAGCTGCGCACGGGCGCCGGACCCCAGTAGCCGTCCTGGTAGTCAGGGAAGGAATTCACCCAGTTGCGGCGGGTGTCGCTGCGATCGCCGTCGCCAGTCAGGTTGCCGACAAGCCGGGTGGGGTTGCCCTCGCCCCACGGGAAGCGGGTCTGTGTGCCCGCGCGCAGCACGTACTCGAACTCCGCCTCCGAGGGTAGCCGGTAGCGCTTGCCGGTCTGCTGCGAGAGCCAGTCCGAGTAGGCCTTGGCGTCGACCCAGGACACGTGGATGACAGGCGAATCCGCGGCGGCGGGACGGCCGTTGTGGTCGCTCTCCCAGGTAACCCCGCTGCGTGCGGTCATGCTGCCGCTGCGCTCGTCGTAGATGGTCGAACTGCCGTTCTGGCTGGAGCTCGGGGTGTAGCCGGTCGCCTCGATGAAGGCGCGGAACTGTCCGACCGTGGTCTCGGAGCGAGACAGCGCGAAACCCCGCTGGATGCGGACCGCGAACCGCGGGCCTTCGTTACCCTTGCGATCGGGCTCGTTGTCGGGCGAGCCCATCTGGAAGCTGCCCAACGGGACAACCACCAGTTCGGGACCGTTGCCGCCGGCACCCAGCGGGTCGGTCAAGCTCTGGCCAGGGCGCAGAGAAGCGTAGCTGCGAGCGTTCTCGATCGCTGTCTTCAGCTGATCGATGCCATCGGCGTTGGCCGATTCGCCTTCAAGCTGGGCCACCAAGCCCTGCGCTTCTTCAAGATTGCCGGCCTCGAGCGCCGCATTGCCCTGCTCAAGCAGCGTCTGAACGCGCTCTTCGCGAAGCTCATTGACGCGGGCGCTGGCGTCTTGCACCGCTTCCGAACCCGGAGCCACCTTCCCGGCATCCGCGAGAATGCGCTCGGAGTCGCTGAAGTTGCCGGATTCGGCGGCACTGGCGGCGCGCTCCACAAGCAGGCGCTCGACGCGCGCCAAGCCGTCCCGTGCGCCCGCATTGTTGGAATCGCCGCTCAGGATCTGGCGGTAGATCTCAGAGGCGTTTTCGCCCGCGGGCTCAACCAGCTGGCCGGCTCGCTCCAGGCGCAGCGCCTCAGCCAGAAGTCCAGCGACCTCACGGTCCGAGTCGAGTTTGGCGCGCAGTGAGGCCAACGCAGGACTGTCGGGGCGCAGCGGGCTGACGACCCCGACGATACGCGTAGCCTCATTGAAACGGGCCTCAGCGAAGGCTTCTTCGCCGCGCTCCAGTAGCGCCGTGACCGTGCGATCGATCCCAGCGCGCGCATCGGCGTTCTCCGGCTCGTTCTGCAGCACCGCGGTGTAGAGCGAAAGCGCGCTGTCCTCATCGCCATCCAGGCGCCCCGCCGTCAGGGCGCGCTCAGCCTCGGCGAGCGTCTCTTCGACGTTGAAGTTCGGCAGCGGGGCGTACTCCGGGGTCCACTCCTGACCGACCGTTGCATCCATCAGCCGCCGGCGCATGCCGCTGCCTTCCGGCGCCTCGCTGGATCCACTCGCGCCTGCCTCGGTGGCCGCAGCCGGAGGCGCGGATTCTGCAGTGGTAGATTCGGGCGCCGCGGGCTCCGACCCGCCGCATCCGGACAACAAAACAAGAAGCGCAGCCAGCCCGCCGCCCGCGCCGATGAAACGCTTTGACACCCTGCCTCCTCCCCGCCCCTGTGCGGGATGATTGGACCCTCGGAGCGCGGCTCACGGCGCGCAAACTCCGGTTTCACGCCGCTGTGATGCGGCCGACCTGCGATCTTGAGGGGGCGGCAGGCGGCTGAGCGTGATCCAGTTCAAAGGATCAAGGCAAAACCGCTATCGTGGGCACCTCTTCAACGCAGGAACCGCCGCATGCAGTGGATTGACACGCCCGCCGACGCGTCTCGCCTTTCAGCATGGTCAGGGGAGCCAGGCCCTATCGCCATGGACACCGAGTTCATGCGCGAAAAGACCTTCTACCCCGAACTCGCACTGGTCCAGCTGGGGCGTCCGGGCGATGTGCTGCTGCTCGATGCTCCGCGGCTCGGCCGCTTTCCGGAGATGCAGCAGCTGCTGCAGTCGCCCGCGCTCAAGGTCATGCATAGCGCCGGCGAAGACCTCCAGGCCCTGCACTACGCGTACGGATGCCTGCCCGTGCCCTTGTTCGACACGCAAACCGCCGCAGGCCTGGTTGGGCTTGATCCATCCTTGAGCTACCAGAAGCTGGTGGCCGAGCTGTGCGGCGTCGCACTGGAGAAAGGCGAAACTCGCAGTGACTGGCTGCGAAGGCCGCTCAGCGAGTCCCAGCTGCATTACGCCGCCGATGATGTGCGCTACCTGCTGCAGCCGTTCGAGACGCTGTCGGGCCAACTCGATGCGCTGGGGCGCCGCGACTGGCTGCGTGAGGACTGCGAGCGCGCTCTGCAGCAGGCCATCGAGGCCGATGACCCGCAGCCGCATCTTGCCGTGCGTCCTGCCCAAGGTCTGCCGCGCGCAGCACAGGCCCGACTGCGACGCCTGCTGCTGTGGCGTGACCTGCAGGCACGAAGCAGCAACCGCCCGCGCAGCTGGATGCTCGACACGGGCCTTGCTGTCGAGATCGCCCAGTGCGCGCCGATGTCGCGCAACGCCTTCGAGCAGCTGCTGGACCGCAATCCCAAAGCGCCGCGGCGGCGTCGCGACGAGCTGTTCGAACTCGCGAACACGGAGCCCAATGCGGGCGACCTCGATATCCCCCTGGCCGAACTTCCCGACCCGAACGAGCGCGATTTTTTGCGCAAGCTGCAACAGGTGGTCGCTTCGGCGGCCTCGGAACTGAAGATCGCTGAGGCCGTGCTGGCATCGCGCCGCCACCTTGAGACGCTGCTGCGCGAGGGGCGCTGGTCCAAGCATTTGTCGGGATGGCGCAGAGGCGTGCTCGAAGCTCGGCTGGTTCCTCTGCTTCCAAGCGAGCAAGCGCGCAAGGCCAGCAATTGAGGCCTCGCAGGGCGGGCCGCGCTCCGTCTTGCCTATTGGCAGCGCGTCCCCCGCTGGCTATCATGCGCCACCGTTGGGGCGGTAGCTCAGCTGGGAGAGCGCTGCGTTCGCAATGCAGAGGTCGGGAGTTCGATCCTCCTCCGCTCCACCACGATTCAAGGAAAAGGCCACCGCATGCGGTGGCTTTTTCGTTTTCATGAGTCCGCAGAGAACGGGCGCCACGTGAGACGGCTTCGGCGTTGTCTGGCCTCAACGGCCGCTGGCGCCCCCCGCCGTCGCAAAGGGCCATCAGGCCCCGGCGCGCGGCAGTTTCGGCCGACAGAGCAACCCGGCTCCGCGGACTGATCAGCGGCGGGGCCCCGCTCGGGGCATAAAGATCTGCACCGCCCGCGAGCCGCCGCGCTCAGGACGCAGTCGAGCAAGGGAAGCTCTGATCGATCGGAGATTCCGGCGCGCCACGAACGGCGCGCGCCTCGATCGAGTAGCTCAGCGCTTGATCAGGGGGTAATGATGGCCTTGAGCCCAGCTCCCACGTGCAGGCCGCTGTCCGTGCGTGATGACAGATCCTCGTGACGGCGGAACCGACCGCGTGCGCCACCGGCAGCGGTCCGTTGCCTCCGATGGCGGCGGCGGTCGAACATCGCTTGGGCGCAGGGAGTCGGCCCGCCAGCGATTAGCAGGCTGCTGAAAAACAGCCTGCCGTCCGGCCAGGGATGGCCGGGACGACGAAGCAAGCGCGTAAGCCATTGATTCGTCGCGAGGCGGTACGGACCTGCGCCGGACCGCCGACTTGAAAGACTCCCCGGAAGGGAGTTCTTCAACACGCGGTTAGGGTCGACGACTGGCTCGGGACTGGCAAAGGTTCTGCACGGATCGGCCGCACTTTTGCGCATGCAGGGTCAGCCCTTCAACCGGAGCCCGTCATGATCAATCGCCCCCTGTTTGCCGCCGCCCTGCTGCTGGCGGCCCCGCTGGCGTCCGCCGCGACCTTGACCTGGCCGGCGCTGTCCGGCGGTGGTCCCTGCGCGGGCACGCTGCAGGCCTGTGTTGACGCCGCCGCGCCTGGCGATACCGTGCTGATCGGCGCCAACGAGTCCCTGCTGCCGGATGCATACACCGCGATCAACGAACCCGTCGTGATCTCCAAGTCGCTCACCCTGGCGGCCGCACCGGGCATCGACGCCGTGTTCGCGCCCGGCTTCAACGTCGGCTTCCAGCCCAACGTGCCGGGCCCGCACCAGGTGACGATCTCGGGCCTGGTGCTGCGCCAGGGCTCGGTCAGCATCCGCGACGAGGGCACCGTCGCCGGCAGCGTGTTCCGCGTCGAGCGCATGCGCATCGTCGAGCCCTCCGCGCCGAACGCGGTGCCCTGTGCGATCAACTTCGACCTGCAGAGTCCCTCGCCGCAGGTGATCGCGGGCGACAACGTGATCGGCGGAGGCGACACCGCGGGCGAACTGCGCAGCGGCATCTGCGCGTTCGCCGGCGGCGCCGGCACCACCATGAATGCCAGCATGTTCCGCAACCGGGTCACCACCGGCGCGGCCGGCCTGCGCAGCGGCATGAGCGTGGTGGTACCGGCCGCCGGCGGCAGCGTCGCGGTGTCCGGCAACACCGTCATCGGACCGCGCCTCGAACTGGGCATCTCGGTACAGCGCGCGCAGGGCAGCGCCCCCGCGACCGTGCGGGTCGACAACAACGTGGTCAGCGGGCAATCCGATCCGGCCGGCTGGGGCGTGCGCGTACTGGCCGGCAACAGCACGGCCACCGTGGTCAACAACACCCTCGTGTATGGCGCGCGCGGCCTGCTCGTCAGCGGTTTCGATGTGCTGCCGGTCAGCGGACGCGTAGCCAACAACCTGGTCGCCTTCCATTCGTCCACCGGCGTGTCGATCCCCGACGGCGGCGCGAGCAACAGCCACAACCTGGTGTTCGGCAACGCCTTCAATGCCTACACCGCGGGGCCGTTCACGGTGACTGCCGACCCGCGCATCCTGCGCCCGACCCATCCGCGGCCGACCAACAACTCGCCGGCGATCAACGGCGGCAACAACACCGACGTGCCGTCGCTGGCGCTGTTCGATGCCGACGGCGAGCGCCGCCGGACGCTGGCCGCGGTCGACATCGGCGCCTACGAGGCAAGCGGCGACGCTGCCGAACGCATCACCGTCACCGAGAACACGCGCTTCTTCAACGAGGCCTACATCGCGCCGTTCCCGGTTTCCTTCACGCCGACCGAGGCCCTGGTCGGGGTCGCGGGCTTTGGGACCTGGCCGATGGGCGCCTCCGCGCACAACCTCGGTGTGTATCCGAACCCTGCCGGCCCCACCGGCTGGTCGGTGTTCCTGCAGCCGATCGCGCTGCAGATGCCGGTCGGCGCCACCTTCCACATCCTCTCGCCCTTCGGCAGCAAGACCGGCATCCGCCACGCGACGGCCGCAGGCAACGTCAGCGGCGCCCTGACCTCCCTCGACGACGCCGAGCTCAACGGCGCCCTCAACCGCGCGCGCATCGCCGTGCCGTTCCATCGCTGGGATGGCCTCTACCACGACTACCCGATCGGCATGCGCTGGGTGTCCACCGGCGGCGGGCGCTGGCAGATCCGCAACGAGGACGGCACCGCGATGCCGTCGAACCAGAACTTCAACGTGGTGGTCGCGCCCTCGCTCAGCCCGAACGCGTTCCGCACCACGCTTGACGCGGTCGCCCGCCGGACGTGGCGGCTGGAGCATCCGCTGCTCGACGGTAATCCCTGCGCGGCCCCGATCGTCGGCCGCGTCGACGATCCGGACGTCGCCGGCGACACCCCCAACCCGACGCCGTTCGGCGTGGCCTACGAATCGCCGAGCGGCCCCGGCGCCCCGGGCCGCTGGGTGGTGGTCGCCGACGCCCCCTCCGGCACGCCCACCTTTGCCGCCGGCGCAGCCTTCAACGTGATCATCGACGGCGACCAGGCCAACCGCTGCCGCGCGCCGCTGCAGAACACGGTGTTCGCCAACGGCTTCGAGAACGGGGGCTAGCGGCCTTCCGGTACACTGCGGGCCGATGATTCGACCCCTGGCGATCGCAGTCCTTCCGTGCATGGCGATCGCGCTTCCGGCGGCCACGATCTCCGCCTCGCCCTCCGATTGCGCGGGCGCCGGGTTCGCTGCCGCCGCGCCCGCGCGCTGCGAGGATTTCGCCGGTTTGGATTCCGCCGCGCTGCTGGCGCGGGTCGATGCGCTGCGCGGCGACGACGATCTGTCTGGCGCCGAGCGCGCGCTGGCCTGCGCCGCACCGCGCGTACTGGCGCTGGACGATTTGCGCGCGCGCTACGAACTGGTGCGCCGCGCCGGCATTCTCGATTACGGCCGCGACCGGCCCAACGAGGCGCTGGCCGCGTTCGAATGCGCACTGCATCTGGCCGATGCCCTGGGCGACCGTGACGCGGCCGCGAGGCAGTTGAAGAACATCGGCAGCAGCCTGCGTCGGATCGGCGATTACGCCGGTGCCATGCGCGCGCTCTCGCGCAGTCTGCGGATGCAGCGCGAGCACGCCGACACCGCGGTCGGACCGGTGCTCAACAACATCGCGGACGTCTACCGCGACATGGAGCAGGACGAGGACGCCGAGCGCTACTACCGCGACGCCCTGCGCGCGTTCCGCGCTTCCGGCAATACCGTCCAGGCCGCGCACGTCTACGACAGCCTCAGCGAGATCGCGTTCGAGCGCGGCGATGCGGCCACCGCGATCGCCCTGCTCGACGACGCCCTGCGCGCGCTGCGCGAGCAAGGCGAGGACCACGACACAGGGCCTCACAGCGGCACGCGCCGCTATCGGCTGATGCTGCTCGCCGGCCGCGCGCGCGCGGCGATCGCCGGAGATGATCTCGCGCAGGCGCGAGCGAGCGTGGAGGAAGGCCTCGCCCTGGCGGCGTCGCATGCGCTACCGGTGCCGGTCGAACTGCAGCTGGAGGCGGCGCGGGTCGAGCGCCTCTCCGGCCATCGCGAAGCGGCACTCACGCGTCTGCGCAGCGTGCTGGCGGACGGACCGGAAGCGCCGGGCAGCCGCGCGGCGCTGCTGCGCGAAACCGCGGAAACCCTTGAAGCCCTGGGTCGTGGCGCCGAAGCGCTGGCCGCGCTGCGCGAGGCGCATGCGCGCGAGGTCGAGGATCTGCGCGCTCAGCGCGATCGCGGGCTGGCGTGGTCGAACGCGCGCTTCAATCTCAACGAATCGCGCCAGCGGATCGCCGAGGTCGAAGCCGAAAACCGCCGGCGCACGCTGATGCTGTGGCTGACCGTGGTGTCGGCCATCGCCGCGCTGTCGCTTGTGAGTCTTTACTTCCTGCGTCACCGGCAGCGCGCGCGTATGGCCGAGGCCGCGCGGCGCGCGCGCTACGAAGAGGCGCTGGCGCACTATCGCCGCGAAGCCGACGCGCTCGCCGAAGACCGTCGCCTGCTGCAGGCGCTGCTCGACAGCCGCGGCGATGCGCTGGCACTGCTGGATGCGGAAGGCCAGCTGCTGGCGGTCAATCGCGCCGCCTGCGCGCTGCTGGGCGAAGACCGCGAGGCGCTGTCAGGGCGGCCGCTGTCGAAGCGCTTGCCCGCCGGCGAGGCAGACGCCTTCGCCCGCGCGTTGGAACAGATGGAGGATGCGCAGCGCCAGATCCTGCCGATGGCGCTGGGGCCGGACGGCGCCGTGATCGGCGTCGAACTGCGGCCCTGGGAACACGGCGACGGCCTGATCGTGATCGCGCTGTATCCGGACGCGCGCGAGGCGGGGGCCGCGACGACCGGGGCCGAACCGGTTGCGTCTGCACCGCAGTCGTCGCGCAGCGGCGACGACGAGACCGCGCGCTTCCGGCGCGATCTCGTCGAACTGATGCTGGCGGTGATCGAGGCCTGGGAAAGCAGCACCGGCCTGCACCGGATCGAGCTGGCCGAACGCAGCCGCATCTGGTCCGTGGGCATCGACGACGGCCGCCTGCGAGCGCGTGCGATGGAGCGCTATCTCAGCCTGTCGAAACTGCCGCGCAACCCGCGCTGGCGCGATGTGCTGCGTTCGGCGTACTTCGTGCTCGGTCACTGTGAGAGGCTGGCCCCCGAGGCGCGCGAGGCGCTGCAGCGGCGGGTCGACGGCATCCTGGCGATGACCCGCCGGGATGCGCTGGCCTGAGGCTTCGACCGGATCGCCATCAGGCCGGCGACCGGCTCCGACTTCACGGCCCCAGCAGCGGGCTGCCCGGCACGGCGCAGATCACGCAGGCCCCTTCGAGCCCATGGCTGTAGTCGTACAGCGAATGGTGCGCGCTGTCGTTGTAGCTGGCGGGTCCGGTGATGTGGATCATCGCGTTCGGATGCCCGCTGAGCGAGGAACAGTGAGTGCGCGCGATGTAGGTCGCCATGTTCCAGCGGTCGACGATGCCGCAGCGGCCGTCCGACAGCCGCGGTGCCAGGCCTTCGGCAATGAGGCCTTCCGAGCCCAGGAGTTCCGCGGTCTCGTCCGCGATGGACTGCAGCTGGGTGGGGGCATAGCTGAAGGTCGAAACGATCACCGGCGTCTCGTTGGGCCCGGTGCACCAGTTGGCCGGCATGGTGTCGTGGGGACGCCCGATCGTGGGCAGGAACACGCCGGCGAGCAGCGCGGCCAGCAGGAGGGAAGTCGAGCGCATAGGCAGGTCGGATCTGGCTGGGACGAGCGGCCAGATTAGGGGTCGCCCCTGTTCCGGTCCATCGAAGCCGCGGGTACAAGCCGGGGAACATTCTCCGCAAGCCATTGATTTTCAATGTCGATCGGTGGGAGCGCAGCCGCGGTTGCGCTGGCCCGGCTTCTCCCTGCCGCGGCCCGGTTCGACACTCCTGGTCGATGGTCTTTCGTCGATAGGGTGTCGTCCGCCGCCCGGCCCTCGGCCCGGCGGTCACGACTGCGGCGGTTCCACCCCGTCCGCCGCGCCCGCCGTCATCGAACGAGGCTCCTCATGCGCCCCAAACACTGCCCTGCATCGCCCCTGTCCCTCTCGCTCTGTCTCGCGCTGTCCGCCCTGGCCGCTGCGGCATCCGCCGGCGAACTCCGCACCGTTGGCACACCCGTGCCCGGGAGTTACATCGTCGCCCTCAAGCCCAGCGCCGCACGCGTCGGCGAACAATCCGGTTCGCTGCCAACGACCGCCGCGGTGGCGCGCGAACTGGCGAGCCTGCATCGCGCCACTCTGCTGCACAGCTACGACCGCGCCCTGCGCGGCTTCTCCGTGCGCGCCGACGAGGCCGCGCTCGCCCGCCTGCTTGCCGACCCGCGCGTGGCCTGGGTGCAGCAGGACAGCGTGGTGGAGGCCAGCACGCCGCCCCCGGGCGTGGCCGCCAGCTGGGGTCAGGACCGCATCGACCAGCGCGCGCTGCCGCTGGACAACCTGTACGGCCCGCCGTCCTATGGCGCCGGCGTGCATGCCTACGTGATCGACAGCGGCGTCCGCGGCAGCCACATCGAATTCGCCGGTCGCATGGGCCAGGGTCACGCGGTGATCGTGGACGGCTACGGTACCGGCGATTGCATCGGCCACGGCACCCACGTCGCGGGCACGCTCGCCGGCAGCGCCGTCGGCGTCGCGCCGCAGGCGACCGTGCATCCGGTGCGGGTGTTCGGATGCACGCCGTACACCGCCACATCGACCATCATCGCCGGCATCGACTGGGTGATCGCGAATCGCGAACTGCCGGCGGTCGCCAATCTTAGTCTCGGCGGTCTGGCCAACGGTGCGATGGACACGGCGATCGCCAATCTCGTCGCTTCGGGCGTGACCACGGTGGTGGCTGCCGGCAACAGCAATGCCGATGCCTGCCTGTACTCGCCGGCCCGCGCGCCGCAGGCGATCACCGTGGCCTCAAGCACCCCGGACGACGTGCGCTCCTGGTTTTCCAACCACGGCAGCTGCGTCGACCTGTACGCGCCGGGCAGCGGGATCACCTCCGCCTGGCATACCGGCGACACCGAGTACATGCCGCTCAACGGTACATCGATGGCCGCCCCGCACGTCGCCGGCGTCGCTGCGCTGAAGCTCGAGCGCCGCCCGAATGCCACGCCCGCCGAAGTCTCCGAGATGATCCGCGAGTCGGCGACGCCTGCGATCAACGACGCCGGTTTCACCAACCTGCCGCAGCCGCTGCTGTACGCCAACGGCGACGATCAGGTGCAACTGGTGCACCAGCAGAGCGACGCCAGCGGCAAGATCACCATCGGCCTGTTCCAGCGCCAGGTCGAGATCGCGCGCGGCCAGCATCTGGAGGTGGCGATCGAAGTGCCCGACGGCTGGGTCGTGATCGGCGGCGGGGCCGAAGGCGAACTCCTGCCGACCGGCCATCTGCTGACCGCGTCCTATCCGGAAGCCGGTTACGGTGCCTGGCGCATTTCGACCTCCGAACATCTGTCGCCGCACCCGGCGCAGATCCGCGGCTGGGCGATCGCGATGAAGATCGAAGGCTGGTCGCGCAGTTCGCTGATGCGGCAGTTGACCGTGGTGCCGGCCACCAGCGATACCGCATCGCAGCCCGACGCGGTTGCCTATCTCCCGGTGGGTTACACCCTGCTCGGCGGCGGTTTCCGGATCCAGACCGAAGGCGTCGGAAGCTTCGCTACGCTGTCCGCACCGGTGCCCAATCCGCTGTCGGCAAACATCCGCAGCCTGCCGGGCTGGCAAGCGCGGGCGAAGGATCATCTGCAGTCGTCGCCGGCGACCGTGACCGCCTACGCCATCGGCATCCGCAGCACCATCAACGGCGTCGGCAATGTACACAGCACGATCGATCAGGCGACCGCGCCGGCAACCGCTCATCCACAGGCCGCGGTGGATGTGCCGACCGGCTACGCCCGCAGCGGCTGCGGCGCGTTTGTGGATTGGAGCGGCGCCGGCAGCCTGCTGTGGCGGATCCAGCCGACGTTCGGCGAGCAGGGTGCCGGCTGCACGCTTTCGGCGAAGGATCATCTGACGCCGAGTCCGGCCGGCCTGCTCGGCTACGCCATCGGCGTGCGCGTGTTCTGATCGCGCACGGCGACCGCGATCCGTCGCGATGACGGGTCGCGGCGGACGCTCCAGGGTCAAGGGCGCTGCTCGACCCGAAGGCCTCGACTCTCGAAGGGTTTCGCGACGCTCGTCAGGAGAATTCCCCGATGCGTCTCAATGCGCGCGTGTGCACAGCGCGAGCGCGGCTCGCGCGCCACTTCGCTTGCGCGGCCACATGGGCAGGGACTCTGCGCTGACGCCGATGCACGCCCCGCGCGCGCGGCCTGCGCGACCGTCCGACCGCGATGCAGCACAACCGGTTGAGCTCAGCGAAAGGCCACCGCACGCGGTGGCCTTCTCGCTTTTTCGAGTTCCCAGACCGTGCACCGCGCAGGCAAGCGCCTTAGCATTGCCTCGCCTCCACGACCGATGGCGCCCCCGGCGCGATTTGAACGCACGACCTTCCCCTTAGGAGGGGGACGCTCTATCCAGCTGAGCTACGGGGGCTGCGGGCGCGGATTCTGCCACGCCTCGGGCTTTGGCGGTGAGCGGCGCAACGGCCGTCAGCAGGGCCTGTAGTAAACTGCGAAGTCAGTCGCGCCCGCTCGGGTCGCAGACGCCCCCTTCGCTTCCTTCGCAGGTACTTCGCATGAGCTCCCCGCTGCTGCAGGCCCTCGGCCTGTCCGCCGTCAATTCCGGCACCTACCTCGGTCAAGGCGAATGGTCGACCACCACCGATGCGGGTGTGCTGCAGTCGATCAACCCGACCACCAACGCACTGATTGCCGAAGTGCACGCCAGCAGCGAAGCCGACTACGCCACCGTGATCGCGCGCGCCCAGGCCGCCTTCAAGGTCTGGCGCACCACCCCTGCCCCGCGCCGCGGCGAAGCCGTGCGTCTGTGCGGCGAAGCACTGCGCAGGCACAAGGATGCTCTGGGCTCCCTGGTCGCACTGGAGATGGGCAAGAGCAAGCCCGAGGGCGACGGCGAGGTCCAGGAGATGATCGACATCGCCGACTTCGCCGTGGGCCAGAGCCGCATGCTCTATGGCTACACCATGCACTCCGAGCGGCCAGGCCACCGCATGTACGAGCAATACCACCCGCTCGGCTTGGTCGGCATCATCAGCGCCTTCAACTTTCCGGTCGCGGTGTGGGCGTGGAACTCCTTCCTTGCGGCGATCTGCGGCGACATCTGCATCTGGAAGCCGTCCAACAAGACGCCGCTGACTGCGATCGCCTCGATGAAGATCTGCAATGAGGCCCTGCGCTCCGGCGGCTTTCCGGACATCTTCTTCCTGATCAATGACGCCGGCATCGAGCTGGCTCAGCGCTTTGTGGACGACCGCCGCATTCCGCTGATCAGCTTCACCGGCTCCACTGAAGTGGGCCGCACCGTGGCCGAGCGCGTTGCGCGGCGCATGGGCCGCAGCCTGCTGGAGCTTGGCGGCAACAACGCGATCATCCTCGACGAGTCCGCCGATCTGAAGCTGGCGATTCCCGGCATCGTCTTCGGTGCGGTCGGTACCGCCGGCCAGCGCTGCACCACGACCCGCCGCCTGCTGGTGCACGAATCGATCTACGACACCGTGCTGGCCACGCTGGTCAAGGCCTACAAGCAGGTCGAGGGCAAGATAGGGGACCCCACCGACCCGGCCAACCTGGTGGGCCCGCTCAACAGCCGCGGCGCCGTTCAGCAGTTCCTGTCTGCGATCGAGAAAGCCAAGGCCAGCGGCGGCACGGTGGAAGCTGGCGGTGCGGCCATTGATCGCCCCGGCAATTTCGTCCTGCCGACGATCATCACCGGCCTGAAGAACAGCGATGAAGTGGTTCAGCACGAGACCTTTGCGCCGATCCTCTATGTCATGAAGTTCAAGACGCTGGAGGAAGCCATCGAGATGCAGAACGGCGTGCCGCAGGGCCTGTCGTCCTCGATCTTCACGCAGAATCTCAAGGCGGCCGAGCAATTCCTGTCGGCGGCCGGATCGGACTGCGGCATCGCCAACGTCAACATCGGCACCTCAGGCGCTGAGATCGGCGGCGCCTTTGGCGGCGAGAAGGACACCGGCGGCGGCCGCGAGTCGGGCTCGGACGCTTGGAAGGTCTACATGCGCCGGCAGACCAACACGATCAACTACTCCGATGCCCTACCTCTGGCACAGGGCATCCGTTTCGACATCGATTGAGCTACGGCGCAGGAGCGGGACGCTTGCCGTCCCGCCCCGATGCCGCGCGAGGCGCTCGTGGGGGAGCGAGCGCGTGTGAGGGGGCGCGGCTTCTTTTCTCGCTAGCAGGCTATTGAAAAACAGCCTGCTGGCCCGGCCAGGGATGGCCGGGACGACGAAGCAAGCGCGTAAGCGATTGATGTGTCGTGAGGCGGTACGGATCTGCGCCGGACCGCCGACTTGAAAAACTCCCCGGAAGGGAGTTTTTCAACACGCTGCTAGCGGCTCCATGTCTCGACCGACGGGACGGACGGCCGGTTGCGGCCTCCCTGCCCGGCTCCACGCTTGGAAACCTCTCCATGTACACGTTTGCCCGCCCGCTGCTCATGATGATGGACGCCGAGCGCGCCCATGACCTCGGGCTCGCGGGGCTTTCCTCGCTGTATCGGCTGGGCCTGAACCCCCTAGTGGCGCAGCGCTCCAAGCCGCTACCTGTGAAGCTCTGGGATCTCGAGTTCCCGAATCCGGTGGGTCTTGCGGCCGGACTGGACAAGAACGGCAGCCACATCGATGCGCTGGGTGCGCTCGGCTTTGGCTGTATCGAGATTGGTACCACCACGCCGCGCCCACAGGAAGGCAACCCCAAGCCGCGCATGTTCCGTCTGCGCTCGCACGCAGCGGTCATCAACCGGATGGGCTTCAACAACGAGGGCGTCAACACGCTGTTGGCCAACGTTGAGCGCAGCCGCTACCGCGGCGTGCTCGGCATCAACATCGGCAAGAACAAAGACACGCCGAACGAGCGCGCCTTCGAGGATTACCTCTACTGCCTCGAACGGGTGTTCCCGGTGGCGAGCTATGTCACGGTCAACATCTCCTCGCCCAACACAGCCGGCCTGCGCGACCTTCAGGGGGCTGACGAGCTGCATCGCCTGCTGAGCCAGCTGCGCGAGGCACAGGAGCGCCTTGCCGCCAAGCATCGCCGGCGCACCCCGATCCTGATCAAGGTGGCGCCCGACTTGAGCGACGAGCAGATTGAGCGCATGGGGCTGATCCTCGCTGCGGCTCGGGTCGACGGCGTGATTGCCACCAACACCACCGTTGATCGCCTGCCGGTCGAGGGGCACCCGCTGGCGAAGGAGACTGGCGGCCTTTCGGGCCGTCCGCTTTACGGCCGCTCCACCTGGGTGCTCCGCCATCTGCGCTCGCACTTGCCGGCCTCGATTCCGCTGATCGGCGTGGGTGGCATCCACACCGGGGCCGACGCAGTCGGCAAGATCACGGCGGGTGCCAGCCTGGTGCAGCTCTACACGGGCTTCGTGTACCGCGGACCGATTCTGATCCGTCAGTGCGTGGAAGCCATCCGCCGTCGTCGCGAGCACCCCGTGCGCGGCCTGTCGCGATGAGTGCAGCGGTGGCCTGGCGATGCGATGTCGATCTCGCCGCCCTCAACACCTTCCATGTGCAGGCACGGGCAAGGCGCTTCTGCCGGGTGGACAGCGTCGAAGCCTTGCAGGCGGCGGCAGCAGACTGCCGCGCCCGCAATGCACAGCCCTTTGTGCTCGGAGGCGGCAGCAACCTGCTGATCGTCGGTGATCTCGACATGCCGGTGATCCAACCGGCTCTGGCCGGACTGTCGGTCGCGTCGATGAATGACGGCTGCGTCGAGCTGCAGGCGGCGGCAGGCGAGCCCTGGGATGCGGTGGTGTCGTTCGCCTGCCGCGAGGAACTGTGGGGCGTTGAGAACCTCGCGCTGATTCCGGGGACGGCGGGAGCAGCTCCGGTGCAGAACATCGGCGCCTATGGCGTCGAGCTGGGCGACTGCCTGGCCTGGGTCGAGGCGCTGGACCTCGTCGATCTCAGCCTTCGGCAGCTGTCCAGAGACGAGCTCGCATTGGGCTATCGCGACAGCCGCTTCAAAGCCGAGCCTGGCCGTTGGATCATCACCCGCATCGCCCTTCACCTGCAGCGCAGCCCGCAGCCGAAGCTGGGTTACGCCGGCTTGCGCGAGGCGTTCGGAGACAGGAGTCCGACCCAGCCTGGCGAAGTGGCGGATGCGGTGCGCGCGATCCGTCGGCGCAAGCTGCCTGACCCGCATCAGATCGGCAACGCCGGAAGCTTCTTCAAGAATCCGGAAGTGACAGACGCGATGGCCACCAGGCTCGTGGCTGAGCACCCAGGCCTTCCCGCGTTCCCCGGCAGTCGGGCCGGCCTCTGCAAACTGTCCGCCGCCTGGCTGATTGAGCGCGCCGGCTGCAAGGGTCTGCGGCGTGGCGATGCAGGCGTCTCGGACCAGCATGCCCTCGTGCTGGTCAACCACGGTGCGGCGAACGGCCGGGAACTGCTCGACCTTGCCTGGGAAGTGCGCGATCGCGTGCACGGGCGTTTCGGAGTTGAGCTCGAACCGGAGCCGATCGTCCTCGGCGAGACCCGCCCGGCGCGAGAGCAGCCGCGCGCATGAACGCTGGCGCGCTCGCTTCGGCCCAGGTGTGGCGTGCGGTGCTGCTGATGCTCGCCAGCGCCTGCCTGTTCGGCTGCATGGCGGTGGTCATCAGGCTGGCCTCAGCGCAGCTGCATCCGTTCGAGATCGCCTTCTTTCGCAACCTGTTCGGCTTGGTGTTCGCCCTGCCCCTTCTGCTTCGCCACGGGCCGGGCCTGCTCAGGACGTCGAAGCTTCCTCTCTATTTCTTCCGCTCGGCGATCGGCATCGTGTCGATGCTGTGCGGCTTCTGGGCCATCGTGAACCTGCCCTTGGCGCAGGCGGTTTCGCTGTCGTACTCGACGCCGCTGTTCGTGACCATCGGTGCCGTGCTGGTGTTGGGGGAAGTGGTGCGCGCGCGGCGCTGGACTGCCGTGGCACTGGGCTTCGTGGGCGTGATCTTCATCCTCCGGCCAGGCTCGGAGTTCAGCCCCGGCGTGCTGGTGGCCCTGCTGGCCGCGGCGCTGAGTGCAGCGGTGGCGATCAGCATCAAGTTCCTGTCGCGCACCGAAAAGCCTGACGCGATCGTGCTCTACACCACTCTGCTGTGGGTGCCGCTGTCGCTGCTGCCCGCGCTGTGGGTCTGGGAAAACCCGCAGGGCATCACTTGGCTGTGGATCGTGCTGGCGGGCTTCTTCGGCACCGCCGGGCACATGTGCTGGGCGCGCGCACTGCAGCTCGGCGATGCCTCGATGCTCACGCCGATCAGCTTTCTGCAGGTGCCGATCGTCGCCACGGCGGGCTATCTGCTCTTCGAGGAGCATCTCGATGCCTGGATCGTGGTCGGAGCCGGCATCATCTTCCTGGCCAACGCCTACATCGCACACCGCGAGGCGCAGCTGGCGCGTCGAGCGGTGACCGATCCGGAGATCGCGAACGAACCGCCTGCCGCGCGCTGAAGGCACCGTAAACTCAGCGGGGGCGAGAAAAGCCCGCAGGCCGTAGCGAAGGCCGCGGCCGGCGCTCCTGGCAAAGCGCGGCGCATGCAGTCCAGCCGATCATGCGAATGCGACCGCTGCAGACCTCACCCTGCTCGCTGTCGACGCGAAGCCAGCGGGGAGAGCGGCGGGCGAAAGGCGCTGGCGGAGCTCAGTGTGGGGCGTACAGGAACAGCGCGATCAGTGCGCCGGCGATGGCAGCGGCGGCCGCGATCAACCAAACAAAGTTGAAGCTGCGCGAGGCTTCATCCGCCGCCGCTGCCGCAGGAGCGGGCGTCGCCATGGCGGCCGCCTGGGCGAGTTCAGCCGCGCGCATCGGCTTGACAGGCGTATGCGGGTCGTCGCGTCGTCCAGGGCGCAGCCCTGGGGCTTCGAGCACGAATCGGGCGCTGCCTACGCGGAGCTGGTCTCCGGGCAGCATCCAGCTAGCCGTCAAGGGATGGCCGTTGAGCTCGAAAGCAGCGCCCTGCTGCGGTGATTCCGCCTGCACCAGGCAGCGGTCGCCATACCAATGCAGGCGCAGCTGGATCGGAGCCAAGCCCTCTTCGTCGACACAGAGGTCAGCGCGCTCGCTGCGACCGATGCTGAGACTGGGAGCGAAGCTGAAGCTCCGCCCGAAGTAGGGACCGGAGACGCCACGCAGCACCACGCGCGGTCCACCGGCGCGGGCGCCCTGAGCGGCTTCCTCGGCCGGTGGCAGCGGGGCGTTCGAGACCGGGCCCTGCACTTGCAGGCGCACCCGGTTGAGCGTCAGCACATCACCGGAGCGCAGCAGGGCCAAGCTGCGCACGGGACGCGCATTGAGGTAGGCCAAGGCGCCCGGCGCCAGACGCAGCGCACAGATGCGACGCTCTGGCTGCAGCTCGATGCGCGCGTGACCCGGCTTCAGCCCTGCGGCTGGCAGGCACACGGTATCTGCCGCCTCGGAACCGATACTGAGGCTGCCGCGTGTCAATTCGAGGCCGGCGTGCTCGCCGTTGGGGAATGTGAAGCGCATGCGGCATCCTAACGCGAGCCTTGCCCGCCATCTAGCGACCCAAGGCAAGGCAGCGGGCAAGCGTCACCACCAGGGTGTCGACTTTGCCTGCTGACCGCACCGCGCATACTCTGCGCCCCTGGCAAGCGCCTGCACCGGCGCACACCGTGCTGCACCGCTCAACCGTCTGCCACCGATCGACGAGCCCCCTCACCATGCCGAGCATTCAAATCTCCCGCCGCCACACGCGCTCAATGAAAGACGCGCGGGTGGCCATCGAGCACGTCGCCGAAAAGCTGGCCGAGAAGTTCGCCGTCGAGTACGCATGGGAAGGCAACACCCTGCATTTCGAGCGCATGGGGGTGAATGGAAACATCGCTCTGGGGCGGGGTAAGGTCGACGTGATCGTCAAGCTCGGCTTTCTGCTTTCGGCGCTGCGCGGTCCGATCGAGGCCGAGATCCATCGCTACATCGATCGCGAACTCGGCCCCGAGGAGTAGAGGCAACGCGGATCAGGCACCGAGATGCTTCGCCCGCGATGGCGCGCGGCCATGCGGGAGGCGTCAGCCCTGCCCAAGGCAACACGGATCAAGTCCCTCCAGGCCTTGATCCGTGGCCGCGAGTCCGGCACAGGTCCGGACTCGTTCGGCCGCTATGCAGCGACGCCTTCGCTTAGCTCGGTCACGCTGGATCAAGCACGTGCGTGCCCGATCCGCGGGCGCGCCCTCCATGGCGCGCGGCAACGCTGAATGCTTCAGCGTTGCCCTAAACACGCAGGCCTCGATCAGCCCGGCGGGCGAATGTCGATCGTGGCCTCGAAGTCATAGACGATGCGCACGGTGTCCTTACGACGCTTGCCGCTGGTCGAGGTCAACAGTCGCGGCAGGCCGCTGTCCTTGCACACAGCCATCTCGGTGGTGCTGTCGCTCTCCATGCCCATGAACTTGCCCTGGGTGGTGTAGCGATAGCGGATCGCATCGCAGCCCTCGACGACGCCCTCGCCGATGCGTTCGACCTCGACCAGACCGCGCTTGCCCTCTTCGATGGCGTTCGCGCTGTAAGCCTCGACCATGCGCGACATGTTCATCGGCATCTGCATCCAGTTGCCGTCCACCCGCATCCACGTGCCCTGTGGCAGCAGGATCATCTCGCTCTCCGGCGAGCGCATGTGAAAGCTCGCCGGCAGCTGCACGTCCATCTCCTGGGTGGTGGTGCGGCCGCGACTTTCGATCGCCATGTGCATGCGGTAGCTGCCGTGCGCGAGCGTTTCTTCCCAGGCCGCCACGACTTCGTCGCGCGGATCGGCGTGTGCGGTATCCGCGCCAAGAGCGGCGATGGCGATGCAACACAGCAGGTGCAGTGATCGACTCATGGGGGTCTCCGGTGGGTTGAAGAATCACTGCGTGGACAGGCTCTCCGCCGCAGCTGTAGTCGTCAGTACGTACATCGCTGCAGAAAACCGACATCCGGCGCACGCAAGTTTGCGCTGCAGCGCAGGGTGTCGCCGGCGAATGTCCGGGCTAGAATGCGCGGCTTCCCGGATCCGATTGCGCATCCGGGCGTTTCCACGCAACGGGCTGCCCCCGCCCCACCGGAGTCTGCAATGATCTTCGAAACCCTGTCGCGCACCGGCCATGAGCAGGTCGTGTTCTGCCACAACGCCGATGCCGGCCTGAAGGCCATCATCGCCATCCACAACACCGTGCTGGGCCCGGCGCTGGGTGGCACACGCATGTGGAACTACGCGAGCGACGAGGAAGCGCTGAATGACGTGCTGCGCCTGTCGCGCGGCATGACCTACAAGGCCGCGGTGTCGGGCCTGAATCTGGGCGGCGGCAAGGCCGTGATCTGGGGCGACCCGAACAAGGACAAGTCCGAGGCGCTGTTCCGCGCCTTCGGCCGCTTCGTGAACTCCTTGAACGGTCGCTACATCACCGCCGAAGACGTCGGCATCGACGTCAACGATATGGAATACGTGCTGAAGGAGACCGAGTTCGTCACCGGCGTGCACCAGGTCCACGGCGGCTCGGGCGACCCCTCACCATTCACCGCCTACGGCACCCTGCAGGGCCTGATGGCAGCGATGAACGTCAAGCTGGGCCACGAAGAAGTCGGCAAGCTGAGCTATGCCGTGCAGGGCGTGGGCCATGTGGGCATGGAGTTCGTCAAGCTGCTGCGCGAGCGCGGCGCCAAGGTGTATGTCACCGACATCAACCAGAAGGCGGTGGCCCGCGCGGTCGAGGAGTTCGGCTGCGAAGCCGTGGGCCTCGATGAGATCTACGACGTGCCGGCCGATGTGTTCTCGCCGACCGCGCTGGGCGGCACTCTCAATGAGAAGAGCATCGATCGCATCAAGGCCGGCATCATCTGCGGCGCGGCGAACAACCAGCTGGCCACCGATGCGATCGGCGACGAGCTGCATCGCCGCGGCGTGCTGTACGCGCCGGACTACGCGGTCAACGCCGGCGGCCTGATGAACGTCTCGCTGGAGATCGACGGTTACAACCGCGAGCGCGCCATGCGCATGATGCGGACGATCTACTACAACCTCGGCCGCATCTTCGAAATCAGCGCACGCGACAACATTCCGACCTACAAGGCCGCGGATCGCATGGCCGAAGAGCGCATCGTCGCTATCGGCAAGGTCAAGCTGCCGCACATGGGCAATGCAGCGCCGCGCTTCCTGGGGCGCATGCGCAACGGCTGAGCTGCCCTCACGCGATGACGCGATGCGCATGTCCACTGCGGCATGCTCATCGCGTCAGTGCCCTGCCCGCCCTTCGTCCATCCCGTGCCGCGCGCCCGCCGGCGCCCGCACGCAACATCACCGGAGCCAGCCCATGCGAGCCTTTGAACTCGGCGAAGACATCGACAGCCTGCGCGAAGCCGTCGCCCGTTTCGCCGCCGCCGAGATCGCCCCGCGCGCCGAGGCCATCGACCGCGACAACGCGTTTCCGATGGACCTGTGGCGCAAGCTGGGCGAGATGGGCCTGCTCGGCATCACCCTGCCGGGCGAGTACGGCGGCTCGGAGATGGGCTACCTCGCGCATCTGGTGGCGATGGAGGAAATCTCTCGCGCCTCCGGCTCGGTGGGTCTCTCTTACGGCGCGCACAGCAACCTCTGCGTGCAGAACCTCTACAACCACGGCACGCCCGAGCAGCGCGAGCGCTTCCTGCCCAAGCTCTGCAGCGGCGAGTTCGTGGGCGCGCTGGCGATGAGCGAGCCGGGTGCCGGCTCCGACGTGGTCGGTTCGATGGCCTGCCGCGCGGAACTGCACGGCGACACCTGGATCGCCAACGGCAGCAAGATGTGGATCACCAACGGCCCTGACGCCGACGTGCTGATCGTCTACATGCGCACAGCCGACAAGTCGGAAGGCTCGCGCTGCATGACCGCCTTCCTGGTCGAAAAAGGCATGAAGGGCTTCAGCACCGCGCAGAAGCTCGACAAGCTCGGCATGCGCGGCAGCAACACCTGCGAGCTGGTGTTCAAGGACTGCGAGATCCCCGCCGCCAACCTGCTGGGGGAAGTGCATCTGGGCGTGCGCGTGCTGATGTCGGGCCTGAACAGCGAGCGCCTGGTGCTCTCCGGCGGGCCGATCGGGCTGATGCAGGCGGCCATGGATATCGTGCTGCCCTATGTGCGCGAGCGCCGCCAGTTCGATTCGCCGATCGGCCGCTTCGGCATCATGCAGGCCAAGATCGCCGACATGTACACCGCCCTGCAGTCTTCGCGCGCCTTCGCCTACTCGGTGGCCCGCGAGTACGACCGCGGCGTGCGCTCGCGCGTCGATGCCGCGAGCTGCCTGCTGCATTCGTCGGAGTCAGCGGTGAAGGTGACGCTGGAAGCCATCCAGACCCTGGGCGGCAACGGCTACATCAACGACTACCCCACCGGCCGCCTGCTGCGCGACGCCAAGCTCTACGAGATCGGCGCCGGCACCAACGAGATCCGCCGCATGCTGATCGGCCGCGAGCTGTTCGAAGGGCGGTTCTGAAAGAGCTGGGATTGGGGATTCGGGATTCGGGATTCGTCGGCTTGACAGTGAGGCCTGATCGCTGATCCCGCGTTGCCGCTTCGCAAACTCGCAAAGCATTCGCTGTCTCAGCCTGGCGACTGCATAGGGTGGGCCCCGGCCCACCGCACCTGAACGCTGGCCCCATTCACCGCTCGAAGCGCGGCGAGGAACGGCCGCGCCTCATTGCCTCAACTCACTCCCCCAACGGCAGCACTTCCGCCGACGGCGTGTAGTCGCCGACCACGTCCGCGTTCGCCGGCACCTGGAAGCGGAAGAAGCCGGCCTCGAAGCGCGGATTGCGCAGCCACTCGCTGAACTGGATCCGCGTGCGCTGGCCCAGCGAATCGGTGAACTCCATGCGCGACAGCGTCTGTCCATCGATGCCCAAGAGTGCGGTGCGAATGTGCGCATCCTCGAGCTTCGATTCGAGTTCGATCCACTCCAGCCCATCGCGCAGGCCCGCGCTCTTCAGCGTGAACTGGCGCGCGCGCTCCTCGGGGTCGATCAGCGCCAGCAGCGGGCTCTGCTGCTCGTCCTCGATCTGCCGGCGCACGGTCACCTGCTCCAGGTCCGGGTCGTAGATGAAGAGGTGTTCGCCGTCGGCGACGATCAGCTGCGGAAACGGCGTCTCGTACTCCCAGCGCAGCTGGCGCGGCACCGCCAGCGCGATGCTGCCGCTGGTCTGCTCCTTTAGTGTCCCGTTCTGGTCCAGCACCTGCTGTTCGAAGCGGCCCTGAAGCCCGCTCAGGCCGCTCGTGAAGCCCCCGATGACGGACTCCGCGTCCGCTGCGAATGCCGAAAGAGAAGCGAGACTCAAGATGCAGACAGCGATCAAGCGCATGTGGGTTCTTCTGATTCGGGGCAGAGGGGATTCGATTGTGGGCAGTGATTGCTTAATCGACTCGCTCTGCAGGCTCAATCGATCCTTGCGAACCGCGCCGGAACATTGATCTTGACCCAGCGCACCGGTAGCTCAGGGTGTTCGGCGAGCACCGTCTCGATGGCGGCGTCGATTGACCGGCATACCCGGCAATCATCGCCAACCAATTGCACGAACAACAGCCCATCCTCCGGCGCACGAAAGCCCAGCGGCACCCCGACCATGGCGTCGATCGAGCACGGGTCAAGCCAGGGCACGTGGTAGATATGGCCGTCGACAAGTTCCGACCAAAAGGCCGTCTCTTCGGCGCGCCTGAAGGCAGGGTCTGCCAATCGTGGATCCGGGCGATGGAGCCCGCTTACGAACTCCCCCTGCGGCCCGAATACGTACAGTCCAGGCAAACGGGACATCAGGTCGACGCGGCGTTTCGCTTCCAGGATTACAGCCCGCCCTGGCGCCCCAGGGCCATGAGTCGCCGCGCCCCCGGCAAGCGCAGGGTGCGGATGCGACGGGTCCCCTGGCACGCCGGAGCAGACTGGTGACATCGCCAGTGGCGGAGGGCTCGCGGCGCAGGCTGACAGCAGCACAAGCGCAGACACGAGCAGGAATGCATGGTTCGGCTGTCGCCTCAAATCAATCACCCCGCGGCGGCACCAGCACGGTGCGGTCGCCATTGTGCTCGGGCGGGCTGACGATGCCGGCGGCTTCCATGGCCTCGATCAGGCGCGCGGCGCGGTTGTAGCCGATCTTCAGCCGGCGCTGCACGCCGGAGATCGAGGCACGGCGGGTTTCCATCACCACCTGGACAGCCTGGTCATACAGCGCATCGGCTTCGGGATCGCCGGACTTGAACTCCTCCGGCAGGCCGTTCGCGCCGACCACGACCCCATCGCCCAGGGTCTGCACCTCGTCGAGCACGCCCTCCAGGTAGTCGGGGCCGCCGCTGATCTGGCGCAGGTGCTCGACCACACGATGCACTTCCTCGTCGCTGACGAAGGCACCGTGCACGCGGTCCGGCATGGCGGTGCCAGGAGGCAGATACAGCATGTCGCCGTGGCCCAGCAGGGTCTCGGCGCCGGACTGGTCAAGGATGGTGCGCGAGTCGATCTTGGAGCTGACCTGGAAGGCGATGCGGGTCGGGATATTGGCCTTGATCAGGCCGGTGATGACATCGACCGAAGGCCGCTGGGTGGCGAGGATCAGGTGGATGCCGGCAGCGCGGGCTTTCTGCGCCAGACGCGCGATGAGTTCCTCCACCTTCTTGCCGACGATCATCATCATGTCGGCGAACTCGTCGATGATCACGACGAGGTAGGGCAAGGTTTCCAGCGCGCGCGGTGCCTCGCCCAACTCGGGATTGGGCTTGAACAGCGGGTCCATCAGCGGCTGGCCAGCGTCGATGGCGTCGCGCACCTTCTTGTTGAATCCGGCCAGATTTCGTACGCCGACAGCAGCCATGAGCTTGTAGCGGCGCTCCATCTCGGCCACGCACCAGCGCAGGCCGTTGGCGGCCTCCTTCATGTCGGTGACCACCGGTGCGAGCAGGTGCGGAATGCCCTCGTAGACCGAGAGTTCCAGCATCTTCGGGTCGATCATCAGCATGCGCACGTCGTTGGCGGTGGCCTTGTACAGCAGGCTCAGCACCATCGCGTTCAAGGCCACCGACTTGCCCGAACCGGTGGTGCCGGCCACCAGCAGATGCGGCATGCGGGCGAGATCGACCACGGTGGGGCGGCCGCCGATGTCCTTGCCCAGGGCGAGTGCCAGCGGCGAGGTGATCTTGTCGTACTCCTTGGAGCGCAGGATCTCCGACAGGTAGATGATTTCGCGGTTGGCGTTGGGGATCTCCAAGCCAATCACCGACTTGCCCGGGATCACGTCGACCACGCGCACCGACTTCACCGACAGGCCGCGGGCGATGTCCTTGTCCAGCGAAGAGATCTGGCTGCCCTTGATGCCGGGGGCGGGCTCCATCTCGAAGCGGGTGATGACCGGCCCCGGATAGACGCCCACCACCTGCACTTCGATACGGAAGTCCTTGAGCTTGAATTCGATCTGCCGCGACAGCGTGGCCAGGGCTTCGTCGGAGTAGCCCTTGGGCTGCGGCTTGGGATCGTCCAGCAGCGACAGCGGCGGCAGCGCACCGTTCTCACCCAGCGAGACCGTGAACAGCGGGATCTGCTGCTCGCGATGGGCGCGCTCGCTGCGCTCGGGGGCAGGCGGCTGCGGCTCGATGCGCACCGGCTCGCGCTTGGCGCGCTTGACCTTCTCCTCGCGACGCACTTCCTCGCGTTCGGCAATCGCCGCGCGGGCGACGCGATACTCGCTGGCCGCGTGCACCTGCTTGCGCCCGCGCTCGGCCAGCCACAGCACGCCGCGGCCGAGGCGATCCATGAGGCCCAGCCAGGACAGGCCGGTGGCCAGGGTGATCGACAGCAGCAGCAGGGCCAGCAGGAACAGGCTGGCACCGGCAAAACCGATGCCGCGGGTCAGCGCCGAGCCCACCAGGCTGCCCAACAGGCCGCCGGCCTGCATCGGCAGTTCGCTGCCCCAGTCGGTGTAATGCAGAGCCGCCATCGCGGCGCTCGCGACCAGAAATCCAACCACGCCGATGAGGCGCAGAGCGGGCGTCAGCGGGGTCTCTTCATCGGCCGCGCGCGGGCGCAGGGCGACCGCGGCGATGATTCCGGCCAGCACCGGCACGAAATAGGCGGTCAGCCCGAAGAACGAAAACAGCAGGTCGGAGAAAGTGGCGCCCGCCAGGCCGCCCAAGTTGCGGATGTCGCCGGTGATCTCGCCCGAGCGCGACCAGCCCGGGTCCTGCGGGCTCCAGGTCCACAGGCAGGCCAGCACGTAGAGCAGCACCGGCGCCAGCAGCAGGATCAGCGCCTCGCGCCAGAGGCCACGACGGTTCTCGGCAATCACCGGCTTGCGGGAGTCTTCCTTCGGTCGTGACACAGGCGCGCGGATCCTTGGGCTTGCTGCAGCGGCGGCGCTCGATTCTACACCTGCCCTTCGAAGCGCTCGCACTTCAGGGACGACCGGCGAACGGCCGCTTGATCGTCCCAGAAGCAAACCCCATCCTTGCGGGCTGGCCGGGTTGCGCCGATCGCGCTGCCCCTTCCCCTTCTTTCGACCATGCCGCGGCCGCGGCGGAGACTCCATGAGCGCACCCCAACTGCCCGTCCGTCACTGTCCGCTGCTGATCCTGGGCTCCGGCCCGGCCGGCTGGACCGCCGCCGTCTACGCCGCCCGCGCCAACCTGAAGCCTGTCGTCATCACCGGCCTGCAGCAGGGCGGCCAGCTGATGACCACCACCGAGGTAGACAACTGGCCGGGCGACGCTCATGGCCTGCTGGGTCCGGACCTGATGGCGCGCATGCAGGCGCACGCCGAGCGTTTCGAGACCGAAGTGGTGTTCGACCATATCCACACGGCCGATCTGTCCAAGCGCCCCTTCACCCTGACCGGCGACTCGGGCGTCTACACCTGCGATGCCCTGATCATCGCCACCGGCGCCACCGCCAAGTACCTCGGGCTGCCCTCGGAAGACGCTTTCAAGGGCCGCGGCGTTTCGGCCTGCGCCACCTGCGACGGCTTCTTCTTCCGCGATCAGGATGTCGCCGTGATCGGCGGTGGCAATACCGCGGTCGAAGAAGCCCTGTACCTGTCGAACATCTGCCGCAAGGTCACCGTGGTGCATCGTCGCGACAAATTCCGCGCCGAGAAGATCCTGCAGGACAAGCTGTTCGCCAAGGAGAAGGCCGGCAAGGTCGAGATCGTCTGGAACCACGAGGTGGACGAATTCCTCGGCGACAACAGCGGCATCACTGGCCTGCGCATCAAGAGCCGTGAGAACGGCAGCCCCCGCGAACTGGCGCTGACCGGCGTATTCGTCGCCATCGGGCATGCACCCAACACCTCGCTGTTCGAAGGCCAGCTGGAGATGAAGAACGGCTACCTGAAAATCCGCAGCGGCATCGAAGGCGGGGCCACCGCCACATCCGTGCCGGGCGTGTTCGCTGCCGGCGACGTTGCCGATCAGGTCTACCGCCAGGCGATCACCTCGGCCGGCTTCGGCTGCATGGCCGCGCTGGACGCCGAGAAGTTCCTCGACGGCGAGCACTGATCCGTCTTGCGGGTGGCGGTGTCGAGCCCGCACCGTCACCCTCCAACGACGCTCACCGCCCTTGCACGGCGCAGTGGCCAGCGTGAGGCCACCTCATCGGACGTCTGAATCGCATGTCGCTGCGCCATCGCTTCATTCCGCGTCTCGCCGAGGTGGACGCCGCGCGCTGGGACGCCCTGCGCGGCAGCGATGACCCCTTCACCTCACATGCCTTCCTGTCGGGTCTGGAGGAGACCGGCTGTCTGCGTCCGCGCTGGGGATGGACGCCGCATCACCTGATCATCGAGGACGAAGCCGACGGGCTGCTGGCTGCCGCCCCCTGCTACCTCAAGACCAACTCGCACGGCGAGTTCGTGTTCGACCACGCCTGGGCCGAGGCCTACTACCGCGCCGGCCTCGACTACTTCCCCAAGCTGCTGGTCGCGGTGCCCTATTCGCCCGTCACCGGCCCCCGACTGCTGTGCGGTGGCGATGCGCAGCTTCGCGCCGAACTGCTGCGCGCGCTGGAGGGCTTCGCCAGCGAGCACCAGCTGTCCGGCGCGCACATCAACTTCCATCCGGCCGAAGCATCGCCCGGGGGCGCATGGCTGGCGCGCTCGGATCTCCAGTTCCACTGGCATAACGCCGGCTACGCGAGCTTCGAGGCGTTCCTCGCGGCGCTGTCGTCGAAGAAGCGCAAGAACCTCCGCCAGGAGCGCGCCCAGGTGGCGCGCGCGGGCATTCGCCTTCGCCGGGTGCCTGGGCATCTCGCGACGCGAGAGGAAATCGCAACCGCGCATCAGCTCTACTGCCGCACCTTCGATGACAAGGGCAACCACGCCGCGCTGACCCTGGACTTCTTCGAACATCTGGCGCGGCAGCTGGGTCAGCGTTTTGTGCTCGTGCTGGCCGAGCGCGACGCCGGGATCCTCGCCATGGCGCTGTGTCTGCGCTCGTCCGACACCCTGTACGGCCGCTACTGGGGGTGCTTCGAAGAGGTGCCCGGGCTGCACTTCGAATGCTGCTATCACCAGGGCATCGAATACTGCATCGAGCAGGGTCTGCAGCGCTTCGAGCCCGGCGCGCAGGGGGAGCACAAACTGGCGCGGGGCTTCCTGCCGGAGCTGACCCACTCCAGCCACTACCTGCCGATGCCGGCCTTTCGCGAGGCCGTGGCGCGATCGCTTGAGGACGAGCGCCGCGGGCTTGCGCAGTATCGGAAAGATCTGTTGGCGCACAGCCCGTACCGCGCCGAGGGCGCTTCTGGATGAGCTTCCGGCTGCCCGAGCTTGGCACCAGCCCACATGCGCCGTTTCCGCCGGTGCAGCAGGCCTTGCGTGATCCTAATGGGCTGCTGGCCTGGGGCGGCGGACTGGAACCCGAGCGCCTGCTGCGCGCGTATGCGCAGGGCATCTTTCCGTGGTTCTCGCCGGGCGAGCCGCCGCTGTGGTGGAGCCCCGACCCACGCATGGTGATCGCCACCGACGCGCTGCATCTCACCCGCCGCTTGCGCCGCGAGCTTCGCGCGCAGGCGTGGACGGTCACCGCCGACCGCGACTTCGAGGCGGTGATCAGTCTCTGCGCCAAGCTGCCGCGCCGCGGCCAGCGCGGCACCTGGATCGTACCCGCCATGCGTCGCGCCTACACCGCGCTGCACCGGCTTGGGTATGCGCATTCGATCGAAGCCTGGGACGGTGAGCGGCTGATCGGCGGTCTCTACGGCCTCAGCATCGGCCGCGCCTTCTTCGGCGAGTCGATGTTCAGCCTCGAATCGGGCGCTTCCAAATGCGTCATTGCGGCCCTGTGTCGACGGCTCGCCGATTGGGAGATGCCCCTCCTGGATGGCCAAGTCGAGTCTGAGCATCTCGCGCGTCTCGGATTCCGTACCGTGCCGCGCGAACGCTTCCTGGCCGAGCTGGCCGAACTCGCTTCGGCACCGTCGCGGGTTGGCAACTGGGGCGCTGCGTTCGGAAGCCTCAGCGCTCGCGACGTGGCGGACTGACGCCTTCCGCCAACTCCGGTTGAGGCCTCGCGCTTCTCCCCTGCCGTCTGGCGTGGCAGAATGCGCCACTTGTCCGCGGCCCGCAGGCCGCCTCCTGACCCAAGACCGAATGTCCAAAGACGATTCCATCGAGATGGAGGGCACCGTGTTGGAGACCCTTCCCAACACCGTGTTCCGCGTGAAGCTCGAAAACGGCCACGTGGTGACTGCCCACATCTCCGGTCGCATGCGCAAGAACTACATCCGCATCCTGACCGGCGACAAGGTGAAGGTCGAAATGACCCCGTACGACCTGACCAAGGGTCGTATCACCTACCGCATGAAGTGATTGAACGACGAAGCCCCGGCCTGCGCGAGCAGGCCGGGGCTTTCGTATGCGTGCGATTCAAGTGCCTTGTCAGGCTGAGTTGGGTCGCGCAGTCGCGCCCGTCCACGGCAGATGGGCCGAAGACGGGCGCGCCGGCCTTACTGGACCTCGAAACCGTTGGCAAAGACCGCGTCGGGAATCACCGCCGAGGCCCCTGGCGCCAGAGTCTCGACTCGCACCGTGCTCGAGGTTCCGGGCTCTGCGATCCCGAGGAAGCCGCTTCCTGCCACCGGGCTCGCTGTGGTGGTGACCGAGAACCGGAACATCACACCCCAATTGAGCGGATTGACCGGCGCCGTTGCCGTGCCGCCGGCTTGCCAGACCAGATTGGCGCCCTCTCGCGTCGCCACCCAGTTGTTGGCGGTGTTCAGATCGCCATCGGCGAACTCGGTGGAAACCAGCAGCGCGCTCGGCGCGAAAGGCAGCTCGAACCGGTTGAACCCGTTGTTCCGGAGCACCCGAAGGTTGGGTTCGGCGCCCTGGGTCACCGCGCGTGCGAAGTCGAGGTTCATCACCGCGTAGTCGTAGCGGTACTGACCATTGCCCAGATCATTGACCCGCAGAGCGACCCGCAGATGCCCTTCGCTGGTCTTGATGTCAACGCTGCGCTCATTGGCTGCGGTGGTGTTGGGAGCGACCCAGCGCCCCAGGGCCGGCCCCAAGCGCAGGGGCGTGCCGTTCGCGCTGTTCCATGCGCTGCCGGTCCAGCTGAAGGTGATGGGGCGCGACTGCATCGTGTTGAGGACATTGACGTCGTCGCGAACGATGTACCAGGACTCGGCGAAGTAGGTCGCACCCGGGTTCTGCGAGCTGTCGATGAACTGCTCGATCACCGGCATCCGGAAGGCGTAGCTGTTGCAGTCGGCGCCGCCAACATTGGAGCAAGGTGCACTGGCATCCGGGCTGGCATTGCAGTCGGTGTCGTACACCGAGCCGCAGCGCCCCCACTGACCCGAGTTCGGAATGATCTCGTTGCGTGGGCCAAGGTCGCCAATGGCGTCGTTGTTGCCGGTGCCGTAGGTATCGCCGCAGCCGCGCCCGAGAATGTGGCCATTGCCCGGGTTGACGTCGCAGCCGGAGTTGATGGTCAGCCAGGCGTGCTTCACGCCTGAGCGCCCGACCTGCTCGATGCGTCCGCTGGCGTCGATGCGGTAGAGGTTCCAGATGAGAAACGGGTGCTGATCGTTGTTGTAGGGCGCAAAGTTGCCGGTGAATTTGGTGTGCCAGGGAACGTCGGCGGCGTAGCGGACCGAGCTGGTGCCCAGCGGGTCACCTGGCACCGTCGCCAGCAAAGGGTTGGCGAGGTTCGATTCGTCGGCCGTGCCCGTGCCCCGGTTGTTCCTCAGGGTCGAGCTGGGCGTGAACACCACCAGACCGGCGTTTTGCCCCCCCGGGCCATCGGCGGCTGACTGTTTGCGGGTGTACTGCAGCGTGAAGAAATCCATAAAGACATCGGACTCGTACACCCCACCGTTTGGCGCAGGGCTGCCGTGCCAGCGCGAGCTGCCCTTGGGTGCCGCGACCACCGCGCCCGGCGTCGCGACGCGTGCGTACATCTCAAGCCCCGCAACCACCCACCCGGCGTAGGTCTCGTTGCCTAGAACAGCAGCTAGCCGGGGTGCGATACGGAGATCCATCGCCCGCACGCTCATGAGCGGATCTTCGCCGCCCTCCAGCTTGTACATCAGGCGATCGATGTAGAACCAGGCTTGCCCGTCCGCACTGATCACGTCGAGCTGGAATGGGTTCTTCTCACTAGGGCGCAGCACAAGGTTGCTCAGATCGATATCGAGATCCTTTCCTGCGACCCGAAAGCCGCCGCGGGACTGCAGTCGACCGCCGGCGAAACCCTCGAAGTCGGAGGATTTCTCGACGCGGATCTCAAGCCCAGCGGCTTCGCGCAGCGCGATGCGCTCGATGTGCGGCTCATCGCCCACCTCCAGCCGGTCCTTGGCGGCGCTCACGGTGAACCCGAGATCCCCCATCAGGTCGCGGTTCCAATTGAAGCGCAGCTCGCCGCCCCAGACGGTCCACTGCTGGGCGGGCTGGACCGCGTCCACGTCGCCACTGGCGGCGACTGCCGTCGTCATTGGCGCGAGGGCCAGCGCAGCCAGAAGTGCCGCAGGAAGATGCTTGAACATCGTTACCCCCAAAACCGTAGGTTTGAACGCGCACCCTGTCCCTGTGCTGCGTTCGGGTGTGTGAAACCTCTCACGCCTCTGAACCGTGCCGCCGCGGATCCCGCGGCGACTCCGGAGATCAGGGCACCTGCGCCGAAGCGCTTCTCATCAAGACCGGCGGCGACCTGCCGTACGCCGGGTTGGACCACAGTCCGTACAGGTAGGCACCGCGACTCAGGTTCTGCGGACCCACGTCAAACGGCCGCCCCGGCCCACCCGCACACATCTGGTTCTCGCCCTGGAAGCCGCGTTCGACGGCCTGATTGCGAAGGAACTCGATGTACTCCTTGCTGGAAATCTGGAAGTGCAGCCGCGCCTGCACCGTCAGCGGACCGCTGACGCCCGCGATCGGCACGCTGTAGCGGGCCACATCGACGTTCCGCAAGCGGTTGGAACCGGGGCGCTCGGGCGGATAGACCGCGCCGACGGGGGCGATCTCAAGGTCGTCACCGCCAGTGAAGCCGAGCGGCGGAATGCGATTGTCCTTGGCCACGCAGTTGTTCAGCACGAAGTGGAAGCTCGCCCTGCCCTGTCCGTCGGCGATGCGACAGCTGCCGGCAGCGGCGTCCCAGATACCCTGCTTGATCTCGTAGACGCGAGTCTGCGCATCGCGCTGCAGCTCGCCGGTCGCCGGATCCCAGCTGCCGTTGCGGTAGACGGTGGCGCCCTGGGCATTGCGCACTTCCAGTTCGATCCACATGCGCCGGCCTTCCGAGTAGCCCGTGGGCAGCTTGTGGCCTGACAGGTTGGTGACTTCGACTTCCACGTCCAGCGTCTGCCCGCCGGGTGAGCGCTGGCCGCGCGCCGACAGCAGCGCGGTGCGCTGAGTGAGGAGTTGCGTCGACCACAGGATGGCCTGATCAAAGGCCTCGTCGTAACCCAAGCCCGGGAATTCGCCCTTGAGGATCTTCGGCACCCAGGTGTTGGCGCCCGAGAAGTTGTGCACGGACAGCTTGCCGTTGCGGTTGGGGCCAAAGAAGCAGCCCAGAAACTGCTCCTCTGGATTGTCGCTGCGCGCGGTTTCCATGTGGCAGTCCTGGCAGGTCTGCTGTTGCTTGACCGAGATGCCGGGCTGATTGCGGATGGGCGCGGCTTCGACACCGTCGGCGAACAATGCGGTGCCGTAGTCACTCTTGCGCCATTCGCTGTAGGTGCGCTCGATCGGGAAGGCGATGCCCGTGTCCACACCCGCCGAGCTGATCAGCGTGCGCAAGGGCACGCCGTTGTTGAGCGGCGAGGTGACGTCGTGGCAGCTGCCGCACATCTCGCTGCTGGATAGATGGGCCGACTGCTTCCAGGGATGGGGCGGCGGCGAGGTGCCCTCGCGCAGGTAGTCGTAAGGGCCGGCGCGACAGGGCCCGCTGCCGCCATTGGCGCAGGCCACGTCGTCCAGCCAGACGTCGCCGCTTTCGAGGTAGTTGGGCTCGCCGTTGGGCCCATTCGGCTCAGCGCGGTGGCAGTAGTGGCAGCCGACACCGGCGTAATCATTGCCGAAGCCCGGAACGTCATCGTGCTTGCCCTGGAGAAGGCAGCCGTTGGTGCCATTGACGCGCGTACCGGCGGCGGTCTTGCTGACGCGGCCGGCAAACCAGCCCTCCGGGACGTGGCAGCGAAGGCACCAGTCGCCCACGCCGGGCACGCCGATGCTCTCTCCATCCGCATTGGCGACGTCCAGCGCTGCCCAGAACACCGGGTCGCGGCCGGCGTTGGCCATCATCGAGCCCTTCCAGCTGGTGGCCGGGTAGTGGAACTCGATGGTGCCGCCGGCATGGCAGCCCATGCAGTTGCCCGAGGTTTCGATGGGATGCACCAGCCCCGGCTGCGAGCCCCGCGCCGTCAGGTCAGGCAGCAGCCCTCCCGCATAGACCGCGAGCCCGGACGCCAACCCCACCAGCAGCGCCAGTGCGCCGCCCCATCGCTTGCTTGCCCGCACGCCTTCCCCCACGGAAGGACGGCGCCCTGCGGGGCGCCGTCTGTCAAGAATCCGTCGAGGTTATGCGCGAAAACCGGACAGAGCAACAAGCCAGTCGCTAGTCCAGCCGACTCGCGGGCGTCGAAGAGAGCCCGCGCGCGGCATTTGCGAACCCAGTCGCGGTTTACTCCACGGTGCTGAGCTCGCTCTGGAGCTCTTCGGCCGACTCCACCGCCAGCTTGCCCTCGCGCACCACCACGGTGACCCGCCCGCCATTGACCAGCTTGCCGAACAGCAGCTCGTCGGCCAGCGGGCGCTTGACCTGATCCTGGATGACGCGGGCCATCGGGCGTGCGCCCATCTGCGGATCGAAGCCGTTCTGGGCCAGCCAGCGCCGGGCCTCCGGCTCGACGTTGAGGGCCACGTGTTTCTCCTGCAGCTGGGTTTCGAGTTCGATGATGAACTTGTCGACCACGCGCAGGATGTGGTCGAAGTCCAGCCCGCCGAACTGCACCACGGCATCGAGGCGGTTGCGGAACTCCGGCGAGAAGCTCTTGCGGATGACTTCCATCGCGTCCGTCGCGTGGTTCTGTTCGACGAAACCGATGCTGCGGCGCGCCGCCTGGGCGGCACCGGCATTGGTGGTCATCACCAGGATCACGTTGCGGAAGTTGGCTTCGCGGCCATTGGTGTCGGTGAGCGTGCCGCGGTCCATCACCTGCAGAAGGATGTTGAAGACGTCCGGGTGGGCCTTTTCGATCTCATCCAGCAGCAGCACGCAGTGCGGCGTCTTGACGATCTTCTCGGTGAGCAGCCCGCCCTGGTCAAAGCCCACATAGCCCGGAGGTGCGCCGATCAGGCGGCTGACCGAATGGGCTTCCATGTACTCCGACATGTCGAAGCGCACCAGCTCGATACCGAGCTGCATCGCCAGCTGACGGGTGACTTCGGTCTTGCCGACGCCGGTAGGGCCCGCGAACAGGAAGCTGCCGATCGGCTTGTCGGGGTTGGCGAGGCCCGAGCGCGCCATCTTGATGGCAGAGGCCAGGGTATCGATGGCCTCGTCCTGGCCGAACACCACCATCTTCAGGTTGCGATCGAGGTTGCGCAGCACATCGCGATCGGACGCCGAGACCTGCTTGGCGGGGATGCGTGCCATGCGAGCGACGATGTACTCGATCTCGGCGACGTCGATGATCGCCTTGCGCTTGTCCTCGGGCAGCAGGCGCTGACGCGCGCCGGCCTCGTCAATGACGTCGATGGCCTTGTCAGGCAGCAGACGGTCGCCGATGTGCTTGACCGAGAGATCGACAGCGGCCTGCAGGGCTTCGCCGAGGTATTCGACCCGGTGATGCTCCTCGAACTTGGTCTTGAGGCCGTTCAGGATGGCAACGGCGTCCGCCACCGACGGCTCGACGATGTCGATCTTCTGGAAGCGCCGCGCCAGCGCGCGGTCCTTCTCGAACACGCCACGGTATTCCTGGAACGTGGTCGAGCCAATGCAGCGCAGCTCGCCTGAGGCCAGCACCGGCTTGATCAGATTCGAAGCATCCATAGTGCCGCCGGAGGCCGACCCGGCGCCGATGATGGTGTGGATCTCGTCGATGAACAGCACGGCGCCCGGCTCTTTCTTGAGCTGTGCCAGCACGGCTTTCAGGCGCTTCTCGAAGTCGCCGCGGTACTTGGTGCCCGCCACCAGCGCGCCGAGATCCAGCGCGTAGATGGTCGCGTCCGCCAACACCTCGGGCACTTCGCCGTCGACGATGCGCTTGGCCAAGCCTTCCGCCAGGGCCGTTTTGCCGACGCCGGCCTCGCCGACCAGCAGCGGGTTGTTCTTGCGGCGGCGGCAGAGCACCTGGATCACGCGCTCGATCTCCTCGGCGCGTCCGATCAGCGGGTCGATCTTGCCCGCCTTGGCCTGCTCGTTCAGGTTGCTGGCGTACTCCGACAGCGGATTGGCCTTGCCCTCCTCGCCCTCGCCTTCCTTCTGCGCCTCGGGCTCGGCCGGCTTGACCTGTTCGCTGCTGAGCTTGGCCACGCCGTGGCTGATGTAGTTGACGACATCCAGACGGCTGATTTCCTGCTGACCAAGGAAATAGACGGCGTGGCTGTCCTTCTCGCCGAAGATGGCGACCAGTACGTTGGCGCCAGTGACTTCTTTCCGGCCCGACGACTGGACGTGATACACCGCGCGCTGCAGCACGCGCTGGAATCCGAGCGTCGGCTGGGTATCGCGGGTATCGTCCGCGGCCAACACCGGCACGGTCTCGCTGATGATGTTGCGCAGTTCCTGACCCAGCCGGGTGAGGTCGGCGCCGCAGGCGCGCAGCACGGCCACGGCGGACGGATTTTCGAGCAGCGACAGCAGCAGGTGCTCGACCGTCATGAACTCATGACGCGCCTCGCGGGCCTGCTTGTAGCACTGGCCGATGCTGAACTCGAGATCTTTGCTGAACATGCCGGGCTCCTTGCGCCTGACGGATATCGCGACTGCCGCTGCCTGCCGGTGCCATCACCGGCGGGCGTGGATTGCACTCTTACGCCTTTTCCATACTGCACAGCAGCGGATGCTGATGTGAGCGCGCGAATTCATTCACCTGTTGCACCTTGGTTTCCGCCACTTCGCGTGTATACACCCCGCAGACGCCCTTGCCGCGGGTATGCACGTGGAGCATGACTTGGGTGGCACGCTCGATGTTGAGGCCGAAGAACACCTGCAAGACTTCGACCACGAAATCCATTGGCGTGTAGTCGTCGTTCAGCAGGACCACTTGGTACAGCGGCGGGCGAATGACTTCCGGCCGCGCCTCCTCCACCGCCAGGCCGCGCTGCTGGGCGTCTTCCGGGGCGCCGTCCGGGTCGCCGGCCATCCGCGGAGACTGAGCCACAAAGGGCGTTGGGAGACTGTGTCGGAAGTCAGGCAGTTCGGTCATGGCGTGCTATGTGGTTGCGCTGCGGCCAGTTGCAAGAGCCGCGCTAGGCCGCAGTCTGGATGGCGATGCGTCGAACAGGCCAAGACCTGTTGCGAGGCGCGCGCTGCGGCCTGTTGTAAAGTTCCGCCTCTTTGCCAGCCGGCGTGGTCTTGTGCCCAAGAGCGACACCCAGTTCAACCCGGACATCACCGTGGCCTGCGTCATCGTACGCGAGGGGCGCTTCCTGCTGGTGGAGGAAGACGTCCGCGGCCGGCTCGTGCTGAACCAGCCCGCCGGCCATCTGGAGCCGGGCGAAGGCCTGATCGAGGCCGCAGCCCGCGAGGCGCTGGAGGAAACCGGCTGGCAGGTGCGCGCGCAGTGCTTCATCGGCAGTTATCTGTGGCGGGCCGATACGGGCAAGACCTACATCCGCTTCGCCTTCGGCGCCGAGGCCCTGAGCCACGACCCCGCGCAACCGCTGGATCGCGGCATCACCCGCTGCCTGTGGCTCACCCCCGCCGAGATCGACGCGGAGGCCGAACGTCTGCGCAGCCCGCTGGTGCGGTCGGTGGTTGGCGACTACCTGGCCGGGCAGCGGGCGCCGCTGCACCACGTGCGTCACGTCGTCGACTGAAGCCGCATGGGGACGGGCAGCGTCATCGTCGGCATGTCCGGGGGCGTCGACTCTTCGGTCGCGGCCCTGCTGCTGCAGCGGGCGGGCACGCCGATCGAAGGCCTGTTCATGCAGAACTGGGAGGAAGATGCGCGCGAAGACGGCTGTCGTGCGGAAGAAGACCGCAAAGACGCCATCGCGGTCTGCGGGCGGCTGGGCATCCGCTGCCATACGCGCAACTTCGCCGCCGAATACTGGGATGGCGTGTTCGCTCACTTCGTCGCCGAATACCGCGCCGGGCGCACGCCCAATCCGGACGTGCTCTGCAACCGCGAGATCAAGTTCCGCACCTTCCTCGACCACGCCCGCGCGCTGGGCGCGGAACGCATCGCGACCGGTCATTACGCCCGTGTGCGCCGCGAGGGCAGCCGCTGGCAGCTGCTGCGCGGGCTCGACGCCGGCAAAGACCAGAGCTACTTCCTCTACACCCTGGGCCAGGACGCGCTGGCGGCCACCCTGTTTCCGGTCGGCGAACTGCCGAAGTCGGAAGTGCGCCGCCTCGCCGCCGAAGCTGCCCTGCCCACCCATGCCAAGAAGGACTCGACCGGGATCTGCTTCATCGGCGAGCGCGACTTCCGCGAATTTCTGGGCCGCTACCTGCCCGCTCGCGAGGGCGAGATCGTCGATCCCGAGGGGGTCGTACTCGGCCGCCACAGCGGCGCCTTCTTCTACACGCTGGGACAGCGCGAAGGCCTGAATCTGGGCGGCGTGCGCGGCCGGCCGCAGGCGCCCTGGTTCGTCGTCGGCAAGGACATCGCCCGCAATCGCCTGATCGTCGATCAGGGCCATGACAGCCCCTATCTGATGAGCCAGCGCCTGCGCACCGCCCTGCCCGACTTCGTCGCTGGCACGGCACCCGCCACACGTTTCGACTGCACCGCGAAGACCCGCTATCGCCAGGCCGATGAGGCCTGCAGCGTCGAGGTGCGCGAGAACGGCAGCCTCCGGGTCGCGTTCTCGCGCCCGCAGCGCGCCGTCACTCCCGGCCAATCCATCGTTTTCTATGCTGGCGAGGTTTGCCTGGGCGGGGCCGTCATCGAAGCCACCGACGCCCCGCTTGAAGCCCACGCCATGGAGGTTGAATGAAAGACCGCGTGCTCGCGCTCGCCGGCCTGCTGCAGGCGCTCAGCGCCGTGCGACAGATCGCTCACGAAGGCCGTGCCGACGCCGAACTGGTGCAGCCCTGCCTGGACAGCGTGTTCCGGCTGGACGCCGAAAACGTCGAAGCCGTGTACGGCAGCGCCCAGCTGCTGAAACCCGGGCTCGAATGCCTGCTGCGCCAGATCCACGGCCCGGGTCGCGACGTCGCGATCTCGCGCATGGCCGCCACCGTGCTCCACCTGGAGCGCCAGCTGATCAAGCAGCCGAAGATGCTGGACGCCCTGCGCCAGGGCATCGACTCGATCGAACGCCAGCGCGAGCATTTCGGCAGCGAGCACAGCAGCGTCAGCCAGCGCCTCGCCGATCTCTACGCTGACACCTTGAGCCAGCTGAAACCGCGCGTGATGGTCCAGGGCAACCCGCTGCAGCTGGCCCAATCCGGCGTGGTTGCGCAGATCCGCGCCGCCCTGCTCGCGGCCGTACGCTCGGCGGTGCTGTGGCGCCAGCTGGGCGGCAGCTACTGGGACCTCGCCCTGCGGCGCGGGGCGATGACGCGCACGGCACGCGATCTACTGCAGGAGCGCTAGGGAAGCTCTGATCTATCAGAGCTTCCCGTGCGCCATGGATGGCGCGCTCGCGAATCAAGCATGCAAGTGCTTGATTCAGCGCGAGTGAGTCCGGACCTGCGCCGGACTCACGACGTCTGAAGAACTGCAGGATGGAGTTCTTCAGACCTTCCCTAGACGACTCCGTCAGAGGCGCCGTAGCGTCGCTCCAACTCCGCCAGCGAATCGCTCAGGATCTGCTCAAGCACGGCCAGATCGAGATCGGCCAGTTTCTTGAAGTAAAGGCAGGATTTGCCCATGCGGTGCTTGCCCAGGGTCGGCAGCAGTGCGTGGCTGGGCTCTTCGCTGCCCATCACGTAAAGCACCAGCTCGCGACCGCGGATGGCGAAGCCGACGCGCATCGATTCGCCGGAGTGGCCGCTGGCGTAGGTGTAGCGGTAGCGACCGAAGCCGACGATGCTCGGCCCCCACATTTCAGGTGGCTGGCTGGTCAGGCGCTGCAGCAGGTCAAGCAGATGGCGGCAGTCTTCCGCCTGCGCGGGCGTCGCGCGTTCGGCGATGTGCGCGGCGACGCTGGCGCCTGAGGAGAGGGTCTTCTGTTCGGCCATCGGGGCACTCTCCAGCTCGGACGCGTGAGGGCATGCTCGCGCTGAATTCCGGGGCTGGCAACAGGCGATCGCGCACCCCGGGCGTCTGGACGGCCCTGCAGATCTTGCGCAACGCCACCGATGGGCGACGCTTCGCCTCAGCGCCCTTCGCGTTCGGCAATTGTCTGAGCGACCTTGTCGCGGAGATACAGCGGCTGCACGTCCTCGGGGCGCTCCGGATAGACGCCCAGGGCATAGGCGCGCGCGGCGAGACGGGCGAGATCCCCGGCGGCAGGCAGGGCGCCCAGTTCCAGCCGCCAGCCCTTTGCCTGCAGGCGCTGCCCGACTTCGCCCTGGCCGGCGGCAAGCCCAGTGCCACGGGCCCAGCCGTAGCTGTCGGCGGGCAGGCGGACAATGTCGGGGCTTCCCAGCTGCGGGACATCGATGGCTTCGGGCAGGCCGTCACGATGGATGCGGAAGGCCGCGGCGTAGACCTCGCCCATGCGCGCATCGATGCAGGCGAACACGCCGTCACCCGGCTGCGCACCGCGCGCGCCGGCGGCGAGGATCTGCAGGCTGCTGATGCCGATCAGCGGGCGCTCCAGCGCCAAGGCCAGGCCCTGTCCCATCGCCACCGCCAGCCGGACGCCGGTGAAGGCGCCGGGACCGATGCCCACGGCGACGGCATCGATCTGACTGCGCACGATGCCGGCTTCCGCAAGCAGCTCATCCGCCCAAGGCAAGACCAGCTCGGCATGGCGACGCGGCGCGATCTCGAAGCGCTCCAGCACGGTGTCGCCGCAGCGCAGGGCGACGCTGCAGGCTTCGGTGGCGGTCTCGATGGCGAGCAGGTTCATCGCGGGGCCGGACAACGGGAAACCGTCGAGTGTACGTGCAGGGAGCGCCCTGTCCAGCCGCGGGATCGGGGGAGATCCACCTTGCTTGGCCGCGCTGAGCCTCAGACCGGATCTGGCTCGTCGATGTCGAAGCTGCGGATCAGGCCGGTGTTGGCCCGCTTGCCTTCAGCTTCGACCGACAGTGGAACGGCGGCGAAGAACGTACGCACGTCGTCGATCGCCTCGGTGCGCGGCAGCGGCGGCAGGCTGTTGAGGAAGCTTCGCCCGTAACCCTTGCGGGTCAGGCGCGGGTCGCAGAGCACCAGCACGCCGCGGTCGCTTTCGCTGCGGATCAGCCGGCCCACGCCCTGCTTGAAGGCGATCACCGCAGTCGGCAGCTGCCAGTCGCGGAAGGGGTTGCCGCCGTTGCGGCGGATATGCTCGAGCCGCGCTTCCAGCACCGGATCATCGGGCGCCGCAAAGGGCAGCTTGTCGATCAGCACGAGCGAAAGCGCTTCGCCCGCCACGTCGACGCCCTCCCAGAAGCTGGCCGCACCCAGCAGCAGGCCGTTGCCCGATTCGCGGAACGCCTGCAGCAGGCGGTGCCGCGGCTGGCTGCCCTGCACGAACAGGGGAAAGCCGGGCGCGTTCGCGGACAACCACTCGGCCGCTTCGCGCAACGCACGGTGGCTGGTGAACAGCAGGAAGGCGCGCCCCTGCGAGGCCTCCAGCGCCGGCAGGCAGGCGCGCAGCACGGCCGCGGTGTAGCCGCGTTCGATCGGATCCGGCAAGGCCGGCGGCAGCCAGGCCAGCGACTGCTTCGCGTAGTCGAAGGGGCTGGGCTGCAGCAGGGTGCGCGGCTCGATCAGGCCCAGCTGATCGGCGAAGTGGCTGAAGCTGCCGCTCACGGCAAGAGTGGCCGAAGTGAAAATCCAGGCCGCATGCGCCTTGGCGCGGAACTCGGTCAGCGGGCCGGCGACATCCAGCGGCGTCACATGCAGGCTGAAGCCGCGCGCGACCAGCTCGTACCAGCGCACCTGTGGCACGGCGTCATCGCCGCGCGGATGCAGAGCCTGCATGCGCTGCTGCAGCGCCTGGGCGCGGGCGAGACAGGCTTCGAGGCCGGGGCTGCGCTCGGCTTGGCCTTCGATGGCCTGGAGCAGCCCGTCCAGCACGTGCTCCAGCACCTCCAGGCTGTCGGCGCAAGGATCGTGGCGCAGGGCCTGCTCGATCGGGCCGCGCGCGGGCAGCGGGTCCCAGGCCAGACGGAACTCGCGCAGGGCCTTGTCGAGCGCTTCCACTGCTGGCTGCAGGGCGCCGACAGCGCCCGAGGCCTGCTGCGCTTCGGCGAGCGCATCGCGGCCCAGCTCCTGCAGCTGACGCGCAGACAGGCTGCTGCCGAAAAAGCGCGTGGCGAGCTCGGGCAGCTGGTGCGCCTCGTCAATCACGAAGGCGTGCGCGCCGGGCAGGATTTCGCCGAAGCCCTCGCGCTTCAGCGCGAGGTCGGCGAACAGCAGATGGTGGTTGACCACCACCAGATCGGCCGCCTGCGCGCGGGCACGCGCCTTGGCGACGAAGCACTCGCCGTAGAAGGGACACTCGCTGCCCAGGCAGTTGTCCGGCGTCGAGGTGATCTGCGGCCACAGCGCCGAATCCTCGGCGACGAAGTCGATGCCGGCGATGTCGCCGTCCTCGCTGGCGCCGGCAAAGCTCCAGACCCGCGCGAGCTGCGCGGCCTGCTCGCGCGAGCCGAACAGGCGATCGCTGCGCGCGCGGTCCATGCGGTACCAGCACAGGTAGTTGCTGCGGCCCTTCAGCAGCGCAGTCTTGAGGCCCACGCCGAGCGCCTCGCGCAGGCGCGGGAGATCGCGGTGATAGAGCTGGTCCTGCAGGGCGCGCGTACCGGTGGAGACGATCACCCGCAGGCCGGACAGCAGGGCGGGCACGAGGTAGGCGTAGGTCTTGCCGGTGCCCGTGCCGGCTTCGGCGACCAGTTCGCCGCGCTCACTGAACGCGGTGGCGACAGCTTCGGCCAGCCGCTGCTGTGCCTCACGCGCACGGAACTCCGGCCAGGCCCGCGCCAGCGGGCCCTGCGCAGACAGCGCAGTGGCCGTGGCGTCGAGCAGTTCCATGGGTCTGGATCTTAGCGGCTGCGCGCGCGAGTCACGGTCGTGGAGACGTCTGCAGAGCGTGTGGCAGCCGCCTACATGCGGATCACCGGCTCCGCCGTGCAGCGCTGCGACTGCTCACGCGCGGTTTCGGCTTCGGCGATGTTCCCGCGGACTTCGCGGGCCAGCTGGATCGCGGCCCAGTTGCGGCGGCACAGCGGCCCCAGGCGCGGTCCGTTCTCGAAGGAGGCGATGGCGTACTGCTCGGCCTCGTCCAGCAGCTGCTGACCCAGGGCGACCTCCGCCCGCATCTGCAGCAGGTCGGGCCGGCCCGGACGGATCTCCAGCGCCTGCGCCAGGCTGCGAGCGGCACGTTCGAGATCACGCAGAGCCAGCGCTTCATGCGCTGCCGCGCGCAGGTCCTCGATCTCCGCATCCGGCAGCGGCTCGACCACGATGGCGTCGTCGGCCTCGACCATCGCGTACAGCTCGGCGATCAGATCGCGGGCCGGCGCTGCGGGTTCGGGCGCCTGCACGGTTTCGGCCGGCTGGAACATCGCGCAACCGGAGAGCAGCAGGCCAGCGCACGCAAGCAGGGTCAGACGCTTCATTGTTCGGGTTCTCCGCCGCCGAACCACTCGCGCACGCGCGCCATCGGGCAGCCGTCATAGGTTTCTGGGGTGTAGCCGCGAATGAAGGCGAAGCGGCGTGCGCCGGGGCAGCCTTCGTCGGTGAGGGCGAAATTGTCGGCGGACAGCCACGCGAACTCCAGCCCCTCGTCGCCCACGTTCAGCGGCGCGCTGGGCAGGCGCTTGAACAGACTGGTCCAAACCCGCATCGCACCCGAGGCGCCATACAGCCCGGTCGGCGCATTGCCGTCGTTGCCCACCCAGACGACAGCGAGGTGGGAGCCGGTGTAGCCGGCAAACCAGCTGTCGCGGCTGTCGTTGCTGGTGCCGGTCTTGCCGGCCGGCTGCAGGTGACCGAGGCCGTCGGCGTACAGGCGACGCCCTGTGCCGCTGCGCGCGGCCTCCTGCAGGGCGATGCCGATCAGCCGCGCGGCGAGGGCGTCGCCAGGCTGGGGTGGCTCCGAGGCCTTCTCGTAGCGGGTCAAGGTCTGCCCCTGTGCGTCCAGCACGCCGCGCACAGCGCGCAGCGGCTGCAGACGCCCCCCGGAGGCGACGAACTGATACAGCTGAGCCATCTGATAGGGGCTCATGTCGACCGCGCCGAGCAGCAGCGAAGGGTGGGCGGGCGGATGCGTGCCGGACAGCGCCTCGATCAACCGGCTGACGCGATCGACGCCCAGCTCCATGCCCAGCCGCACCGTCGCCTGGTTGTAGGACTGCGCCAGCGCCTGCAGCAGGGTGACGGTGCCGTGGCTGATGTCATCCGAGTTGGCCGGCGCCCAGGTCTGGCCGTTGGGCAGACGCAGCTCGATCGGCTGGTCCTCGACCGGCGTGGCCAGCGCGTAGCGCCCCGGCTGGGCCAGCGCCAGCAGATACACGAAAGGCTTGATCAGCGAGCCGACGGGGCGCTGGGCGTCGAGCGCGCGGTTGAAGCCGCTGCCCTCGCCTTCGCGATCACCCACCAGGGCCAGCACTTCGCCACGCTCGCTGTCGGTGAGCACGACCGCCGCCTGCAGCTCGGGGCGGCCTTGCGTCTGCAGCTCCGCCAGCTGCTCGCGCGCGGCGCGCTCGGCCAGCGACTGCGCCAGCGGCGACAGCGTGGTGTGGATGGTGAGCCCTGCGCCACGCAGGTCCTCGGCCTTGTAGTCGCGCTCCAGCTGGGTGCGCACCAGGGCCAGGAAGGACGGCGCACGGTTGCCGGCCAGTCCGACCTGGCGCTTGATGCCGAGTGGCAGTGCGGCCTCGCGCTCGGCGGTCGCGGCATCGATCAGGCCGGTCTCGGCCATCTGGTTCAGCACGCGGTTGCGTCGCGTCAGGGCGCGCTCTGCGTGGCGGCGCGGGTCGTAGTAGGACGGCCCGCGGATCATGCCGATGATCAGGGCGATCTCATGCGGCTTGAGCTGGCCCAGCTCGCGGCCGAACCAGAAATCCGCGGCTGCGGCCACGCCGTGGATGGCCTGGTTGCCCTGCTGGCCGAGGAAGATCTCGTTGAGGTAGGCCTCCAGGATCTGTGCCTTGGAGAAGCGGCGCTCCATCGCCAGCGCGTGCAGGGCCTCTTTCACCTTGCGCCACAGGGCCTGCTCGCGCGTCAGGTAGAGGTTGCGGGCGAGCTGCTGGGTGAGCGTGCTGGCGCCCTGTCGCACCTCGCCCTCGCGCAGGTTGACCCAGGCGGCACGGACGATGCCGCTGAAATCGACGCCGATGTGGTGCTTGAAATCGCGGTCCTCGACCGCCTGCAGACTCATCACGAACAGCGGCGGCACATCCTCCAGCCGCACCAGCCGGCGCTCCTCGCGCTTCTCTCCGTACAGGGTGGCTATGCGCGCGGGGTCCACGCGCAGCTCGCGCACCGCAGCACCCGCGGCATCGGTCAGCGAGCGCACCCGCCCCTGCGCGAGCTGCACGCGCACGCTGCGCGAGGGCTGGGGGCCGTCGACGTCGACAAAGGCGCGCGTCGTCAGCTGCACCGTGCTGCCGTTGACGCCGTAACTACCGGCTTCGCGGCCCTGGCCGTCCTCGCGATAGCCAGCGGCGTCGAGTTCAGCGCGCAGGCCGGCGACGCTCATCGGCAGGCCCACATCAAGGCGCAGCGGCCTCGCCATCACCCGCGTCGGCACCTGCCAGGTCAGCGCGGCGAAGTCTGCCGCAACGCGCTGGTCGATGACGTAGAAGTAGGGCGCGAGAAACCCCGCTGACAGGCCGAAGCCGAGCAGCAGGACCGGCTTCAGCAGCCTCCAGAGCTGTCCAGGCCAGCGGCGCTCGGCCGGCGCGACGGGTGTCTGACGCGTGGTGTTCTGTCGACTCAAGGGGGAGGTCCGATCCGGCGGCGGCGGGCTGGCCGCCGGCGCAGTGTAGCCATCCGGGGGCGGCCGCATTCCGTCGTGGCAAAGACGGGTTCGGGCAGGATTCGGGCAGGCCCACCTGCCGCGCGCCAAAGGCGCCGCGCTGGCCTCGCCTGCAAGCGGTTGCGATAATCCGGGGCTTTACCGCGCCCGCCAATCTCGAATCGCGTCCGCGACGGCTCGCCCGCCGCATCAAGCCATCGGAATCTCCTTGAACTTCAGCGCCCTGTCAGACGGCACCCACCCCGCCGTGCTCTGCCTCTACGCCAAGCATCTCGCGCCGGGTCAAACCCGCCTGGATGCGCTGCCGCACCAAGCCTGCCTCGCGGGTCTGGCCGGCGACCTCATCGTGCTGCAGGCCGGCGATGCCGCCAGCGCACTGCAGAGCGCGCTGCTCGCGCAGCCCGGCTGCCCGGTGCTGCTGCTCGATCTCGACGCCGGGCTGCCGCCCTTCGCCGCACTGAGAGTGCTGCGTCTGCCGCGCAGCGAGCGCGTGCTGAGTGCGCTGGACGCGCAGTGCCTCGGTTCGCTGGACGTGGACGCGGGCGCGCTGGATCGCCTGTGCTGGCTGAGCGCGCCCGCGCAGCCACTGCCCAGCCCTGACTTCGATCTGCGCTGCTGTCGCATTCCAGCCGCGCGGGTCGCGCAGTTCGCTGAGCTGCTCGCCGTGGCGCAGGCACCGGCGCTGCCGGCGGATTGCGAAGCCGAGGTCTACGCGCGGGTCTGCCTCCCGGCCAGCGGGCAGTCGCCGCACGTGGCCAGCCCGCTCGGCGAAGGACTGTCCGCGCGACTGCGGCCGCTGACACGCGAGGCAGTACCGGCAGGCTATCCGGGTCTCGACGGCAAGCCGGTGCTGCTGCACGCGCTGCACGGATGGGGCGGCGGCAGCGAGCGCTTCGTCAAGGACCTGATCGAAGCGGACTCCAGCGCCCATCACCTGCTGCTGCAAGCGGTCAGCGATCCCGATCGCCGGCTGACAGGCGTGTCGCTGGCGCTGCGGCTCGCGCCCGGGCGCGGGGCTCTGCGCGAGCATCCGCTGGCCTCGCCGATCCTGACCACGGCAGTGCAGTCCAGCGAGTGTGCGGAGTTTCTGGACGCCCTGTGTGCCGACTTCGGCGTCGGTGGGGTCCTGGTTTCTTCGCTGATCGGGCTCAGCTTGGACGTGCTGCGCACGGGGCTGCCGACGGCCGTGGTCTGCCACGACTACCACCCGCTCTGGCCCAGCCTGCACGCGGACTTCGGTGCCGATGACTTCGATGCCTCGGAGTCCGCCCTGCGCTCGCACTTGGCCCAGTTGGAGGGCGCCTCAAGCTTCGCGGAAGTCCGCACCGACGCGTGGATTGCACTGCGCGAGGCCTACGTTCAGGCACTGCTGCAGGCGAACGCGCAGCTCATCGCCCCGACCGTCAAGGTGCTGGACAACCTGCTGCGGATGGCGCCAGCGCTGCGTCCGCTGCGCACACACTGCATTCCCCACGGTATCGCTCCGTGGGCAGAACCCTTGCCCCAGGCAGCGGCGCGAGAGAGCGCGGCGCGCCTGCGCGTGCTGGTGCCTGGACGGATCAACGGCGGCAAAGGCGAGCAGCTGCTGGAACGCCTGATCCCGCAGCTGCCTGCCGAGGTCGAACTGGTCCTGCTGGGCTGCGGTGCGGCCGGCATGCGCTTCTTTGGGGCCGACCGCGTGCACGTGCTGCTCGACTATCGCCGGGACGACCTGCCCCGACTCGTGGCTGAACTCGCTCCGGACATCGCCCTGCTGCCAGCAAGCGTCGCCGAAACCTTCAGCTACACGCTGAGCGAGCTGCGCCTGCTGGGCTTGCCGGTGTTGGCCACTCGGCTGGGCAGCTACATCGAGCGCATCCAGCATGGACGCGACGGTCTGCTGGTCGATCCGGACGCCAGCGCCATCGCCCGCGCCCTCAAGTTCATCGCTGCGAATCCCGCCGCGCTGGTGCGCCTGCGCGCGCAGCCCGTGCCGGTGCAGAGCCTGGCAGCGATGGCGCAGGCCTACTCCGAAGTGCTTGGCGTGCAGCGTCGTTCGGCGCTGGCGCAGGCGTCAGGCCGGCAGGGACTGTTCCTCGTGGAGGCGCTCAGCCTCGCGGCCCGGCTCAAGGACTCGACGGACGCTGAGCGCGCCTGGCGCGACAGCAGCCGCGCCTGGGAGGCCGAGGCGGGTCAGCGAGCGGCTTGGGCGCGCGAGCAGGAACGTCTGGCGCAGGAACGCACCGTGTGGGCGGAACGCCTCAACCTGCAGATCGAGTCGCAGAGCCTGCAGATCGAAGTGCAGCAGGGCCTGGCCGATGCATTGAGGCAGCAACTCGCGCGCGCGCAGGAGGCGTTGGCCGAACTGCGGGAGCGACTGCTTGCCACACTGCGCGCGGCGGGCGAAGCCGAGTCGCGGCTCGGCGAGGAGCCGGATGCATCGCAGCTGATCGACGTCGCCAAGGCGCGCTTCGAAGCCCTGGACCACGAAGTGCGTCGTCTGCGCGAATGGGTGAGCGCTGTCGAACAGCAGCGCAACGCGTTCGAAGCCGAGCGCAACCGTATCCTGCAGAGCAGCTCCTGGAAGCTCACCCGCCCGCTGCGCGGCGTGCGCAAGCTGATCGAGCGCGGTCTCGCCAGCTTCGGCTTCCGGCGCCAGCGCGCGGGTTCGCTGCTGAACCGCGGCCTGCGCAGCCTGCGCACGCGCGGTGTCGCAGGAACCTTGAAGCGCATTCGCGCCGAGGTGCGCCCTGAGCTGCCGCCGACCGTGCTCGACGTGCCGGCCAGCGCACCGTTCGCACCGTTCGCCCTGCCCTGCCCCGAAACGCCGCGGGTCAGCGTGGTGATTCCGGTCTACAACCATCTCGACCACAGCCTCACCTGCCTGCGCTCGATCGCAGCGCACCCCTCGCGGATCGCGGCCGAGATCCTGGTTGTCGACGATTGCTCCTCGGACGACACCGAAGCCACGCTGCCGCAGATCGAGGGTCTGCGCTACCAGCGCAACCCCGAGAACCTCGGATTCATCGGCGCCTGCAACGCCGGCGCCGCTGCGGCGCGCGGCGAGTACCTGGTCTTTCTCAACAACGACACCGCCGTGCAGCCGGGCTGGCTGGATGCGTTGATCGAGACCTTCGAAACCGAAGACCGCGTGGGCCTGGTCGGCGCGAAACTCATCTACCCCGACGGCCGCCTGCAGGAAGCCGGCGGCATCGTCTTCAACGACGCCTCAGGCTGGAACTACGGGCGCTTCGGCGACCCTGCCGCGCCCGAGTACAACTACCTGCGCGAGGTCGACTACTGCTCGGGCGCGGCAATCGCGATCCGTGCCGATCTGTTCGCCGAATTCGGCGGCTTCGACCGCCACTACGCGCCGGCCTACTACGAGGACACCGACCTCGCGATGAAGGTCTGGGCCCACGGGCTGCGCGTGCTCTATCAGCCGAAGTCGGCGGTGGTGCATTTCGAGGGCGTGAGCTCTGGCACCGACACCTCGACTGGCATCAAGGCCTACCAGGTCGTGAACCAGCAGAAGTTCCTGGAGCGCTGGAGCGAGCGGCTCAAGGCGCACCCCGCACCGGGCACGCCGATCGAAGCCGCACGCCAGCATCGCGACAGCCGCCGCGTGCTGATCATCGACGCCACCACGCCCACGCCCGATCAGGATTCCGGCTCGCTGCGCATGGTCAACCTGATGCGCGTGCTGCGCGCCGAAGGCGTGGCGGTGAGCTTCTTCGCTGACAACCGCGCCTTCGTGGAGCGCTACACCGAAGAGCTGCAGCAGCTCGGTGTGGAGGTGCTGTGGCACCCGTTCCTGGCCGACGTGCCGGGCTGGTTCGCCGAGCACGGACGACGCTTCGACCTGGTCGTGCTGAGCCGGCACTACATCGCCATCCAGTATGTCGACCTGGTGCGCCTGCACGCGCCACAGGCGCGGCTGGTGTTCGACACCGTCGACCTGCACTACCTGCGCGAACAGCGCGAAGCGGAACTCGCCGACCGCGACGATCTGCGCCGCCAGGCAGCACAGACCCGCGACAGGGAACTCGACCTGATCCACCGCAGCGACATCACCCTGGTCGTCAGCCCGGTCGAGCAGGCCCTGCTGGCCAGCGAGGCACCGGGCGCGCGCGTCGACATCCTCTCGAACGTGCACGAGGTGTTCGGCTGCCGCAGGGCTTTCGATGCGCGTCAGGACATCGTCTTCATGGGCGGCTACCAGCACACGCCGAATGTCGATGCGGTGCTGTGGTTCGCCAATGAGGTGCTGCCGCTGATCCGCGCCGAGGCGCCCGAGATCACTTTCCACGTGGTCGGCAGCAAGGCGCCTGACGAAGTGCGTGCGCTGGGCGAACGGCCGGGCGTCATGTTCCAGGGTTTCGTGCCCGACGTGGCGCCCTTCATGGACAACTGTCGTCTGGCGGTTGCACCGCTGCGCTACGGCGCCGGCGTCAAGGGCAAGGTCAACATGAGCATGAGCTACGGCCAGCCGGTGGTGGCCACGCCGATCGCGATCGAGGGCATGCACGCTGAGCCGGGCACCGATGTGCTGGTCGCGGAGAGCGCCGAGGACTTCGCTGCAGCGGTGCTGCGCGCCTATCGCGATGGCGAGCTCTGGCAGCAGCTTTCAGCCGGCGGCCTGGCCAACGTCGAGCGGCATTTCGGCTTTGAAAGCGCACGCCAGGCGGTGCGGGGGCTGTTCGCGGACTGAGCCTTGTAGCTTTGGCGCCGCCGGCCTGCTGCCCGGCAGTGCCGGCAACACTGAAGAATCCAGCGTCGCCGCGCGTCATGTCGGGCGCGCTCGCGGATCGAGCACGCGAGGCTGGATCCGCCGAAACCGGGTCCGGCGTCGCCGGGCTCGCCACCACAGAACACGCCTCGGATGGGTTGGGTCCGTGTTGCCTGCGGTCGGCGACGCGCGCGGCTCTGTCCGAACGCGCGGATCAGCCGGGCGTCTTCGGGCGCATCGCTCCGTGCGCGATTCGGCTCAGGGTTCGTCGACCGGTTCGGGCCCGGTCGCGGCGTCTTCCGACCGCTGCGGTCCGCGATCGATCACCTCGATCTTCGGTGCGTCCCAGCCGCCTTCGACGCTGTAGAGCGTGCGGTTGATCTGCTTCATCGGCGCCTGCAGCACCGCTTGCGCCACTGCGCCCACTGCCGCACCGGCCGGCCCGGCGGTGATCGCACCCAGCGCTGGCAGCACGCTGCCGGTGCGCGGCAACACCTCGACCTGCAGGGCGTAATCGCGTGCGGCCAGCCCGGTGCGGCCGCGCAGCTTGATCTCGGCAGCCGGGCCATCGATCCGCAGATCTTCGGTGACGGCGTTGCCGCCGAGCAGCTGGAAGCTGCCTTCGATGCTGTTGAAGGCCAGTCCGGAGCGGAAAAAGTCGCTGAAATCGAGGGCGAGGCGACGCGGGATCTCGGCCAGACTGAGCAGGCCGATGAAGCGTCCAGCGCCCGGCTCAAGCTCCGGCACGCGGCCTTTGCCCACGGTCAGGCGCAGCTGACCGTCAGCCACCGAGAACGCGAAGTTGGCCGGCCCGCCCTGCCAGCGCAGGTCCATGTCGGCGCGGGTCTTGCCGCCCTGCACCAGCGGCGTGATGCCGAGCGCGCCCAGCATGCGGCCGAGATCGTCACCGCTGAAGCCCAGGGTGAAGCGGCTTTCGCTGCCCTGCAGGGTGCGACTCCAGTCGCCGCGGATGTCCACCGCGAGGTCGGGCGAGCGCGTCTGCAATCGTTCGACCAGCTGGCCATCCGGACCGCGACGCGTGATCAGCTCCAGGCGGCCAAGCTTTATCTTGCCGAAGCCGGCGTCTTCGACCTGCAGGTCGATCGGCGGCAAGGCGGTCGGATCGGGCTCCTGCACGCGCCGCGGCGGTGCGTTCGGGTCCTCATCGGGACCCGGTGGCCAGTACAGACGCTCGAAGCGGGCCAGCACAGGCTGCTTCGCATCCAACGGCCACTCGATGCGGCCCTGCGCGGCCTCGCCGTCGAGCAGAACCTCGCGGACCTTGTCATCACGCATTCGGTAGCGCAGGCGCTGGTCGCCCAGCCCGCGCTCACCGATGCGCAGCTGGCCGGCGAGCAAGTCGATGCTGTCCAGCGCCACGCCCTGCCCGCCGCCCGCTCCGGCGACGGCGATCCAGGCGGGCGCATCCAGCACCGAGGCGCTGCCGCGCACGGCCAGGCCACGCTCGGGCAGATCGAAGGGCGGCTCACCGCCGAACGCGGCCAGGCCGCGGAACTCGGCGGCACTCGCGCCCGGACGCCCCAGCAGCCGCAGCAGCTGGCCCAGGCGCAGATCGATCGAGCCGGCCGCCAGTGGCATATCGATCCGCAGGTCCAGCGGCAGGGCGTCGTCGGCCGCCTTGCGCAGCGGCGCGGGCAGGCGCAGCTCGGTGCCAGCAAGATCGGAGCGCACGCGCAGCTGCGGGCCGGGCCCGTCGGAGCGCGGGCGGGCGGGTTCGGCGCCTGCCGCCGGCGCATCGGTCGTCTGCGGCGTTGGCACGTGGAAGTCGAGCGACCAGCTCGATCGACCGGCGAGATAGGGCTCCAGCCAGTGCAGCTCGGGGCGCAGCGCCAGCAGCGAGTCGGGGCTGAAGCTGCCGCTCAGGCTGGCCTCGAACACATGCGCCGGCTCAGCGCAGAAGCGGCCAGCGGTCAGACTGAGGCTGGCCGGCTGGCCGTCGAAGCGCACGCCGAGCGCGTCCGCACTGAAGCCCTCGCGAGTGAAGCGCAGCCGGCCGGCGGCCTCGCCAAAGCGCAGGCCCCACTGCGTGTCGACCAGGTCGGCCTCGGCCAGATCGACTTGCCCCTCGATCACCAGCTCGCCCAGATCACGGCGCAGCGGCGCCTCGATGCGCACCTTCGCCTCGCCGCGACCGCCAATGCTCAGGCCGCGCAGGTGCTGTCCGAAGCGCTGCCATAGCGGGGTCTCGCGCAGCAGGGCGAGCAGGCGGCCGCCGTCGGCGCCGCCCTCAAGGTCCAGCTTCAACACGGGCGCGGCGAAGTCGGCGACGCCGCCCGTCGCGCGACGCACCGGTACGCCCAGCACGCGGGCGCTGATCTCGCCATCCAGGCTGTTGTTGAGAAAGCGCGCCCAGCCTTCGATGCGGGTGCCGATCGGCCAGCCCGGCAGGTAGTTCATGACGACGTCACGCACCTCGGCGCGCGCATCGAACACGCCCTCGAAGTTGCGGAAGGGCCAGTCATCGAGATCACCGCGGATCAGCGCCACGCCCGAGACCAGCTCGCCCTCCACCAGGGCGCGCTCCAGCCATTCCACGGTCCGCGGCGGCATGCGGTTGCGCACCCAGAACCGGTGCGACGCGCTGATCGAGCCGGGATCGACCAGCGCGCGCAGATCGAGGCTGGGCCGACGGCCGCGGCCGTCCAGCCACACCGTGCCTTCGATCGTGGCACCGAAGTCGGGGCCCGCGATGCGCAGCGGGCTCAGCTCGATGCGCGGGCCGTCCGCCTCGCGCCAGGCGCTGATCTGGCCGGACAGCGCCGCCGGCAGCGGCGCGCGCAGACTGTCCGGCGCCTCCAGCGTGAATGCGGGCGCATCCAGCTCGACCGACAGCAGTCCGCCCTGCCCCTGCAGCCGGCCGCTCAGACCCGAAAAGCCCGGCCGAGCGCCCACCGCAGACAGGCCGAGATCGGACAGGCGCGCCGACAGCGAGATTTGGCCCGCACCGTCCACGCCCAGTTCGAGCGCTTCCAGCCGACCACGCGGTTGGGCGGCATGCAGCCACGCGAGCAGCTCGGGCTCGATCGGCATCAGCGCCGGCAGCAGTTCGGCGAAGGCGGCGAACTCCAACGCATCCAGGCGCAGCGCGAAGCGATCGTCCTGCCAGCGCAGGTCCAGCCCGCTGAGCGAACGCGCATCGTCCGAGCTCAGATCAAAGCGCGGCAGGCTGAGCCGCCAAGTTTCACCCTCGCGCTTCAGCCACAGCTGCAAGGCCAGCGACTTCAGCTCGGCCGCGGGTGCTTCGGGGCCGGACCGCGCCGCGCGCAGCCGCACCTCGCTGAGCCTGGCGACGCTGTCGACCTCGGCCAGTCGACCGGCTTCCAGGCGCAGCCAGAGATCGATGTCGGAGCGCCCGGATTCGAGGCCCAGCCCAGCGAGTCGACTGCCCTGCAGCCAGGCCGGCAGATCGAGATCGCGGGCTCCGAGATGCAGCTGCCCCTCCTGCAGGCGCGTATCCAGCCGGCCGGTGAGCCGCAGGGGCGGGCTGTCTTCGGCGTGCACGCGCAGCGCGAAGTGGAAGCGTCCCCCGGCCGTGCGCAGGCGCGCATCGATGCGATCCAGCTGCACATCGAAATCGGCGTAGCGGTCTTCAATCACCAGCGCGCCGTCGAACAGCTCGACCTCGCCAATGCGCTCCAGCTGGCTCAGCGCCTGCTCGATGTCCAGGCCAGCGCCGCCGTCGAAGCCGCGCGCCTGCCATTGGCCTTCCAGCGTGCGCGCCAGCTCGAGGCGCAGGCCTTCGACGCGCAGGCTGAGCAGCGGCAGCCCCGGCAGCAGGCCGGTGTAGACGTTGACCCGAACCCGTGCGGAGCCGATGTCCAGACCCGAGCCTGGACTGCCGTCGCCGCCGATGCGCAGGTCTCTCAGGTCGAGCAGCGGGCCGCGCCGGCTCCAGCGCGCGCTGACGCCACTGATGCTGACCGGCTGACCGATGCGCGCCTCCAGCCACTGCGCGACCTCCGCCGGGTGCCGTTCGAGCACGGGCAGCAGCTGGTGCGCCAGCGCCACCAGCACGGCCGCGCAGATCAGCAGCAGCGCCGCCGACAGCCCCAGCCACCGGCGCAGCCGCCGCCCCAGCCGGCGCAGCGGCTGGGTCACAGCAGGACCACGTCGTACTGTTCCTGGGCGTAGTTCTCGTCCGGCTGGAAGCGGATGGTCTTGCCGATGAACTCCTCCAGTTCAGCGACCGCGCTCGATTCCTCTTCGAGGATGCGCGCCACCACCTTGGGCGAGGCCAGCACCAGCAGCTTCTGCGCGTCGAACTGACGCACCGCGCGGGTGATCTCGCGGAAGATCTCGTAGGTCACCGTCTCGGCCGTCTTGACCGTGCCGCGGCCGCCGCAGGCATTGCAGGGCTCACAGAGCTGGCGCTCCAGGCTGTCGATGGTGCGCTTGCGGGTCATTTCGACCAGGCCCAGCGGCGAGAACTCGTAGACCGTGGTCTTGGCATGATCGCGGGTCAGCGACTTCTCGAGCTGGCGCAGCACCTGCCGGCGGTGCTCGGCGTCAGTCATATCGATGAAGTCGATGATGATGATGCCGCCCAGATTGCGCAGGCGCAGCTGGCGCGCCACCGCCTGCGCCGCTTCGAGGTTGGTCCGGTAGACGGTCTCTTCGAGATTGCGGCTACCCAGAAAAGCCCCGGTGTTGACGTCGACCGTGGTCATCGCCTCGGTCTGGTCGATCACCAGATAGCCGCCGGACTTCAGCGGCACTTCCTTCTGCATGGCGCGCTGGATCTCGTCTTCGACGCCGTAGAGGTCGAAGATCGGCCGCTCGCCGGGGTAATGCTCGATGCGCGGCGCGAGCTCGGGCATGAACTGGCTGGCGAAGCGCTGGGTGCGTTCGAAGGTCTCGCGCGAGTCGACGCGCACCTTCTCCACTTCGTCGTGCAGCAGATCGCGCAAGGCGCGCAGCGGCAGCGAGAGGTCCTCATAAATGCAGCTGCCGAGCTTGCTCTGCTGCGAGCCCGTCTGGATGGCGTCCCACAGCTTGCCGAGATAGGCGAGATCATCGGCGAGCGCCTCCGCCGGCTGGCCGTCGGCATTGGTGCGCACGATGTAGCCCAGGTTCGAACCCTGCGAGAGTTCGGCGATCGCCGACTTCAGGCGCGCGCGTTCGGCTTCGTCTTCGATGCGGGCCGAGACGCCGAGCACGCGGCTGTAGGGCAGCAGGACGAGATAGCGCGAGGGAATGCTGAGCTGGGTGGTCAGGCGCGCGCCCTTGCTGCCGATCGGGTCCTTGACCACCTGCACGACAACCTCCTGGCCCTCGCGCACCAGCTCCGAGATCGGCGGCGTGGGCGCCGGCGGGGCGGTCTCTTCGCCGTCGGGCGGCAGCGGCAGCGCCGTCGGCAGCCGCAGAATGTCGGACGCATGAAGAAACGCCGCGCGCTGCAGACCGATCTCGACGAAGGCCGCCTGCATGCCGGGCATGACCCGGATCACCTTGCCCTTGTAGATGTTGCCGACGTAGCCGCGCCGCGAGGCCCGTTCGATATGGACCTCCTGCAGCATGCCGTTCTCGACCACCGCGACGCGCGTCTCGCGGGGAGTGACGTTGATCAGGATCTCTTCGGACAAGGGAAGGTCACGCACAGGAGTCGGAAACCCGGCACTTATAGCCGAGGACGACTGAACCGGCCAGAGCGGCCTGTGGATTGGTTCGCGGTTCCGCCTCGGTGCATCGGCCTCCTGGCCCCGCCGCCCGAGCATCTACCCGCTCACGGGGCCCCGTGCCCTTCCCTGCCGGCAGCCGACGCCGGCACGTCCACCGCCTCGCGCTGGGCAGCATCGGGCCGCGGCACGATCACCGCGAACCGGGCCGAGCGCATTTCCGGCCGCAGCTCAGCGAGGCGTCGGGCAAAGCCCGGGCGGATCTCGTAGCCCGCAGGCGCAAGCAGCTGACCGCTCTCGGTGTACACCGGCTTGGCCAGCACCATGCCTGCCTCGAGTGCGGCCAACCCCACCTCACGCAGTTCGCCCGCTTCATCGCCGCAGCCGACCAGGGCCGAGAGCGCCTCGGTCAGCGCCGGTTCCAGGCCGGCCCGCAGCTTGGCGATGGCGGCATCCGCGGGGAAGCCATTGGCTTCAAGCCGTACGAAGCTGCGCGCCGTGCGCAGAATGGCCGACCAGCGACGGATCGCCTCGCGCTGCTCCGGCTGCCATTCGAGATTGCCGCCTGCCAGCGGTTCGGCGAGGCGGATCACGTCGCGCACCGGCCCCAGACGGGGAACCTGCTGCAGGCTCTCAAGCGCGTGGCTGAAGGCCTGCGCGAGCAGTTGCTTCTGTCGGGGATCAGGCTCGTCGCCCTGCAGCAGGCGCTTCTGGATGTCCTCGGGCAAGCCCACCAGGCCCAGATGCAGCAGCATCGCCGCGATCTCCAGCACCCAGTCGCTGCGCCCGTGGAGCCGCACGGCGAGCGCGGAGCACAGGCTGCGCACGCGCTGCGCCTGGCCGAACACCGCCGGGCTGGCGATGGCCAGAGCGTCGGTCATGGCGTCAATGGCCCCCTTGAGCGTGTGCTCCAGCAGCTCGCGCTCGGCGCAGATCAACTCATGCTGGCGCAGGGCGTCGCGCACCGACGTGTGGAGCACCTCGCGTTCGCAGGGTTTGGTGAGAAAGCGAAAGATGCGTCCGTGATTGACCGCGGCGATCGCGTCCGCGATGTCCGTATACCCGGTCAGCAGAACCCGGGTCGCCTCAGGGTGCGCCGTGTGGAAATCCTGCAGCACGCGCGCACCGTCGCGCCCCGGCATGCGCATATCGCAGATGACCAGCGCCAGCCGCGGCAGCGTGGGTGCGACCGCCAGAGCCGTCACTCCGGACTCCGCAGTGTGTACCTCACCCAGCCCGTGCAGGCTGAGCTCAAGCCCCTCGAGCACGGCCGGCTCGTCGTCGATGCACAGGATCTGAGGCCGTGTTGGCATCGCGCGCTCCCTCAGCACCGCCCGAGGCTCGCGGCCAGCTCGGCGGACGCCAGTCGCGCCTCATCAATGCGACCCGAGGCCAGCAGCGCCGCGTCGAGACCACAGGCGTCCGTCCATGCCAGCGGCGGCGTGGAAGCCAGCCGGCGCGTCAGCGCGAGGCCGATGTGCAGACTCACGGCGGGATGGTCGCCGTCGCAGCCGAGCAGCGAGGGACGATCGGCGAAGGCCACCGTCTGCACCAGACCAAAGGGCAGTCCCCACAGCGACAGCAGATAGCCCGCCAATTCGCCATCGGCGACCTGCGCATGGGTCAGCTCGGGCAGCGACAGCCGCTGCAGACGGCCGACGCCGTACAGCACCGCAGCGGTGAACAGGCGTCTGCGGTCCTGGAAGGGCAGCGCGATCGCCGAAACGATATGCGCGCAGCGCAGCGTCTCCCGCTGGCACTCGGCCACGCTGCCGTGCAGCGCGCTGCCCCGCTCGATCCGCGAGTACAGCTCCTCGCTCAGCACCAAACCGCGGATCAGTTCGAATCCCAGCCGAGTGATCGCCACGCGCAGATCGGTGACCTCGCCCGCGCCGCGAAAGAAGGGCGAGTTCGCAACATGCAGGATGCGCGAGACGATGGCCGGATCCTCCTCAAGCAGCTCGGCGACGTCCTGGGCGAAGGTGCCTTCATCCAGCAGGGCGATCTCCAGCCTGCCGCAGATCTCCGGCAGGCTGGGCAGCACCATCAGGTCGTGGACGGCGCTGACCACCACCTCGTTGTGCAGGCGCGCCTGCAGCTGCAGGGTCTCTCCGATCAATCGCTGCAGGGCCACCAGATCGCAGGGCTTGGCCAGCACCTGATGGGCGACCGCCGCCGCGCGCAGAAAGCCCCGCGACCCGGTCTCGCCGGAAAGAATGATGCGCACGGTGGCCGGAAAGCGAAGCTTGACGACCTCAAGCAGCTCCGCACCGTCCATCCCGGGCATGCGCATGTCCGACACCACCACATCAGCGGGCCGCCGGTTCAGCAGCTTCAGCGCTTCAACGCCCGAGGCGGCGAACCGGCAGCGCCAGTCCGAGCGAATGCCGTACAGCCGGTTCTCGATGCCCTCGAGCACGTCCGGCTCGTCGTCAACAAAGATCACCTCGACGGCCATCAGGCGCCCTCCTTTGCCGGGCCGGTGATCGGAAGTCGAATCCGGAAGCGCGTGCCGTGCGGGCTCACCTCTTCGAACGCGAGTTCCCCGCGCAGCTTGTCCACCACGATTGCGCGCGAGATGGACAGGCCCTGCCCCGTGCCGGTGCCCACCGGCTTGGTGGTGAAGAAGGGATCGAACACCCGATGAGCGATGGCCTCGGGTATGCCGCAGCCATTGTCCTCAACCGCGATCTCGACCTGCCCCTGCGGCTCCAGATGGCGCGTCGCGATCCGCAGCAGGCCGCGCTCGCCGCGGTCGCCGAACCTGGCCTCCATCGCATGGGCGGCATTGGTGATGAGGTTGAGCAGCACCTGGCCAAGATCGCCGCGTACGGCCGGTACGGCCGGCACCTCGGACAACTGCAGATCAAGGTCAGCGATGTACTTGAAGGCGTTCGCCGAAACCGTCACTGCGTTCTCGATCAAGGCATTGACGTCGACGTACTCCAAGGTGACGCCGGGGTGCGCGAACAAGCGCATGGCGCCGACGATGCGGCTGACCCGGTGGACGCCATCGTGGGCGCGTTCGATGGCCCGCGGCAGACGTCGACGCACGAAGTCGAGATCCAGCTCATCGCGTGGGCGCGCGCCATCGGCGAGTGCGAGCAAGTCGCTGGCGCATTGCTCGATGAAATGCAGGTTGTCGCTGATGAACTGCATCGGCGTGTTTATTTCGTGGGCGACGCCGGCCGCCAGCTGGCCGATGGACTCAAGCTTCTGCGCATGCCGCAGCTCCAGCTCAAGCCGCTTGCGCTCGCGCAGATCGATGCCTACGAGCAGCACGCTCTGCAGCTGTCCTTCATCGTCGTACTGCGCCGCACTGGACAGCAGCACGGGCAGGTCGCTGCCGTCAGCGCATCTGAATGCGAACTCGCCGCGACGCGAGGCGCGCTCGGTGCCATCCAGAAGGGGCTGGATCACTTCGCCCGCGGCAGGAAGCAAGCGATCGAGCAAGCTGCCCTTCAAGGCCGCATCGCTATAGCCCAGGAGGCGGCTGGCTTCGGAGTTCGCGCGGGTGACCCGCAGCCCGCCGTCGAGCACCAGCAGAATGCCGGGGATCAGATCGTAGAGCCCCGCGAGGTAGGCGAACACCCGCGACATCTGGCTTTCGGTGACCTGCAGCTCCAGCAGTTTGGCCTGCAGCTCACGCTGCAGCGCATCGTTCTCGGCGCGCAGGGCCTGTGGATCCTGCTGCGGTGCGGCGCTGTCCGGGCTGACAGGCATGACGGCCTTCCCCCACGGTATCTGCGCTCTGCCTGCAAGCTCTGTTCCGAACCGTGCAAGGGTCTGGCGTCGGATCGGATGTCGGTGCTTTACCTACCTGCGCGCCGCTGCCGCGCGGTCAAGGCAAAAACGACCAAGTCCATCGTGGACCTGATCCGGCTCGCGAGACCGGCGACGGCGGCCTCACTTCCGATGGATGAAGCATCGCGTGCCCGCTGCGCGCGCTCCACGGCGCTCGACACGGCTGGATTCATCAGCGTTGCTTCATGCGCCTCAGCCGCAGAAAAGCTGGCATGGCATCGACCTCACGTCGAGGCCGCCTCGCGCCGACGATGCAGCACCGAGGACCAGATCGACAGTGCGATCAGCACGACACCGGCCAGGCCGGTGATGACTTCGGGAACGTGGTGAAAGGTGCTGACGAGCATCAGCACGGCCAGAATCCCGATGGCGTAGTGCGCGCCGTGTTCCAGATAGATGAACTTGTCCAGCGTGCCGCGGTTGACCAGATGCACGGTCATCGAGCGCACGAACATCGCACCAATGGCGAGCCCCAGCATGATGATGACCACATCCTGGGTGATCGCGAACGCACCGATCACGCCATCGAAGGAGAACGAAGCGTCAAGCACTTCCAGATAGATGAAGCCGGCCGCACCCGAGCGCCGCACTGTCTGTACCGCCGCCTGGCCGTCCTCGGGGTTCTCGAAGAACACGTCGAGGCTGCCGACCGCCACGTAAAGAAGAATGCCCCAGGCGCCGGCGATCAGCGCATCCATCCGCGCTTCCGGCGGCAGAAAGGCCTGCAGAGCCAACAGCGCGAGAATGGCGAGACCGACGTTGACCGAATCGGCTCGACCGACCGCAGAAAGCCGGCGCTCCAAGGGTCCGAACCAGTGGGTGTCCTTGTCGGCATCAATGAGGAAGTTGAGAAACACCAGCAGCAGGAACATGCCGCCGAACGCCGCGATCGGCACGTGGCTCTCCATCAGATGACGCGAGTACTCCTTGGGTGATTCGAGTGCCATGTCGATCACTTCCAGCGAGCCCAAGCCCGTGGCCACGGCAACGATGACGATCGGAAACACGAGGCGCATACCGAACACCGCGATCAGAATGCCGACCGTCAGGAACATCTGCCGCCACCATTCATCCATGTCGCGCAGCACGCGCGCGTTGACGACGGCATTGTCGAAGGAAAGGCTGACCTCGAGGATGCCCAAGATCACTGTGATCAGCAGTGCGGACCACAGCCCGCCGGCCGAATGGGCGCCCCACCAAGCGGCGAGCGCGAGGCAGATGGCGGTGACCAGAAACGAGTAGCGGAAGTCTTTCACGCGTGCGGCCTGAGACGAGCGGGGCGACGCGCATTCTACGCGGGCCTGCGACTGCCGGAGACCGGCGAACCTGCGCCGACTGCGGGATCGCAGAGCCGCCGCAGCTGGCGACAGCCAGACCGGCGCGAGACGCAGGCGAGCAGCCGTGACGCCGCAATCGCCCGTCTGTGCCCACAGGTTTCCCCACCGCCGGGCGCCCGCCCGAAACGCGCAAGGCCCCGCATTGCGGGGCCTTGCCGGGATCACGCACTAGCGGGCTTCGGACCCGCGGCGATCGAACCGCTCGCTAGAACGGAATATCGTCTTCCTCGAAGTTGTCCTGCGGCGGCGCTTGCCGCGACGGAGCCGGCGCGCCCCCGCGAGGCGCTGCCGCGCGCTCGCCGCCGCGCGCATAGCCGCCGCCCTGCTCGCGCATGCCGCCCGACTCACCGCCACGCATGCCGCCGCCTTCACCACCCGCGCCGCCCAGCATCTGCATGTCGTTGGCGATGATATCGGTGCTGTAGCGTTCGACGCCGTCCTTGTCGGTGTACTTGTCGGTGCGCAGGCTGCCTTCGACGTAGACCTGCTTGCCCTTCTTCAGGTACTCCGCGGCGATCTCGGCCAGACGGCCGAACATCTTCACCCGGTGCCACTCGGTGCGCTCCTGCTTCTGGCCAGTCTGCTTGTCGGTCCAGCTCTCGTTGGTCGCCAGGCGCATGCTGGTGATGGCCGAACCGGAGGCGGTGTAGCGGGTTTCGGGGTCGGCGCCGAGCGTGCCGACGATGATGACCTTGTTGATGCCACGGGCCATGGGCGCAGTGTCCTTGTGTCTTGCGGCCGACATCGCGGCCAGGTTGCGAGGAGCCCAAGCGGAGCTCCGAGGTGCGGCGAAGTATAGCCGGCGGGCATCGGCGACGGGCCTCGGGGGACGTCAGCACAGCGCCCCATCAGAGGGTAGGAAAAGCGCCCGAAATCGCATCGGCCGAGCGCACCCCCTCGCTATAATCGACCCCCATGAACGTTGCCATCCTGCCCGAGAACTCCCGCCCCGCCCTGCGTCTCCCTGAGATCCAACCGCTGGTCGCGGCCGATATGGAGGCGGTCAACCGTCTGATCCGGGCGCGCCTGTCCTCCGATGTGGTGCTGATCAACCAGATCTCCGAACACATCATCGCCGCCGGCGGCAAGCGCCTGCGCCCGATGCTGGTGCTGCTGGCAGCGCGCGCGCTCGGCTACACCGGCTCGGATCACCTGCAAATGGCGGCGATCATCGAGTTCATCCACACCTCGACCTTGCTGCACGACGATGTCGTCGACGAGTCCGACCTGCGGCGCGGCCGCAAGACCGCCAACGCGCTCTGGGGCAATGCCGCCAGCGTGCTGGTCGGCGATTTTCTGTACTCGCGCAGCTTCCAGCTGATGGTCGAACTCGATCGCATGCCGGTGATGCGCATCCTCGCCAACACCACCAACGCCATCGCCGAAGGGGAAGTGCTGCAGCTGCTCCATGTCCACAACCCGGACACGGACGAGGCCGCCTACCTGCGGGTCATCGAACGCAAAACCGCCGTGCTGTTCGCCGCCGCCACCCGACTGGGCGCGCTGCTGGCGGGTGGGTCCGAAGCCCAGCAGGAGGCGATGGAGCGCTTCGGTCTCGCGCTGGGCTATGCCTTCCAGATCGCGGACGACGTGCTCGACTACACCGCTGACGCCGCCACGCTGGGCAAGAATCTCGGCGACGATCTGGCCGAAGGCAAGGCCACCCTGCCCTTGATCCACGCGCTGACCCGCGTCGATATCGACACCCGCGAACGCATGGCCCGGGCTATCGAAGAGGGCGATACCGGGGCGTTACCAGAGATCGTTCAGGCGATCCGCGCAAGCGGCAGTCTCGACTACAGCCAGCAGGTCGCCCGTCGCTACGCGGACGAAGCGATCCGGGCGCTCGAAAGCCTGCCCGAGAGCCCGCAGCTCGCAGCTTTGCGGGGATTGGCGGTGTACTCGGTGGAGCGGGAGTACTGAGCGGCGGGGATTGGGGATTCGGAGCCAGCAGAAGCGCGAGGAGCGTCGAAAGCTTTGCTGCGTGGCCCGAACAGCCGATCTTCGATGCCGCACGCCGGGTCTTCCGCCGTGCGGGTCATGTCCTCGACGCGCAAGCTCGCGCTCTGCGCGGGCCTTCGGTCGAACCTCGAATCTCGAATCCCGAATCCGCGCCCTCAAAAGACCTCGGCGAAGAAGTCGTCCATCATCCGGTAGGCGCGCTTGGCGCTGCGCTCGTGGTACTGGCAGCCGGGTGAATTGGCGTCGGCTTCGGCGAAGCAGTGCACGGCGTCGGCGAAGTTGACGAACTGCCAGTCGGCGCCGGCGTCGGTCATTTCCTTTTGCAGGCCGGCGATTTCCTCGGCGCTGACGTAGGTGTCGGCAGCCCCATTCAGCACCAGAACGCTGGCCTCGACCTCGCCCGCCTTGGCGGGCAACGAAGTGCCGAGACTGCCGTGGAAGCTGACCACGCCGGCGATGTCATCGCGACCACTGCGTGCCAGCTCTAGCACGGTGGCGCCGCCGAAGCAGAAGCCGATGGCGCCGATCTTGCCGTCGGTAAAGCCGCTGGCTTCGGGCTGCGCCTTGAGTTGATCCAAGGCTGCGCCTGCGCGGGCACGCAGCAGCGGGCGGTTGTCGTACATCGATCGCGCGGCTTGGCCCGCCTCCTGTGCGTTGGCGGGGCGCAGGTCCGCGCCGTAGACATCCGCCAGCAGCACCGCGTAGCCGCGGCCAGCGATCGCCTTCGCCTTCTCAAGCGCGGAGTCGGTGACGCCCATCCAGTTCGGCACCATGACCAGACCGCCGCGCGCAGCCGTTGCGTCGTCGTGCACGAAATAGCCTTGCATGGCGACCCCATCGACCTCCCAGGTGAGCTCGCGGGAGACGACCTCAGCCTGCGCGGGCAAGGCAAAGGCAAGCACAGTCGCAGCAAGCAGCAGACGCATGGTGCACTCCGATTTGATCAAGGTCCGCGAGTGTAGGCGCCAGAGGCGTCACAGCGGCGTGCGCAGACTCTCGGTGCAAGGCTGTGAGCTGCCGCGCGCTGTGGCGGGCGCGCTCGCGGATCGAGCACGGCAGCGCCTGATCCAACGGAACCCGGTCCGGCGACGCCGCGCTCGTGGCCACGGATCAGGTGCAGGATGCGCTTACTCTGTGCCGCCCAAGGAGACCCCGCATGGCCTGCCCCACCAGCCCACGGCTGCGCTTCGACGAGCTTGGCGCCGAGGATGCGGATTTCATTCTGCGTCTCACCAACAGCGAGGGCTGGCTGCGCTACATCGGCGACCGCGGCGTGCGCGGCCACGACGACGCGCTTCGCTACATCGACGAGGGCCCAGCCAGGCTCTACCGCGAGTATGGCTACGGCCTCTGGCGCATCAGCCGGATCGAGAATCCGACGCCGATGGGGCTGTGCGGCCTGGTGCGCCGCGACAGCCTGCCGGGACCCGATCTGGGCTTCGCCTTTCTCCCCGAGTTCTGGGGTCAGGGCTACGCTCGCGAAGCGGCCGAGGCAACGCTGGCTTTTGCCCGCGACACGCTGCGGCTGCCCGCCCTGCTCGCGATATGCCAGCCGGACAACGCGGCCTCGCTGGCGCTGCTCGCGCACCTCGGCTTCCGACACATGCAGGCCTCGGAACACGGCGATGGCAGCCGACTTTGCACGCTTGAGCGCGCGTTCTGAGAACGCACGGCGCCCGCCAGGCACAGCACGCTTTCGAGCACCCCTTGCCTAACCCGCGCCAAGCCAGACGAGCAGCTGCTGGCGGACCGCCTGCGAACGCAACAGCTGCAGATGGCCTGTGGCTGGCACGATGAATTCCGCCTCGACCGAGCTGCCCAGTGCGCGTCGTCCGAGCGCGCTGTCGACCGGCACCAGCCCGTCGCCGCGCACGCGCGCATCGAAGCCCAGCGGCGAGCGCGCCAGCACCGCAGCCACCGCGAACACGCGCAGGTCTCTCGGCAGCGCTCCCGTGCTCTGCAGACCCTCGCGCAGGTCGAGGATGCCGCGGCTGCGCAGTGCACCGATGCGGGTGAACGGATGCGCGAAGGGCAGTCGCCCCAGCACACGCTCAAAGGCGTGCCCCAGCCGCTCCAGAGGTGCGCCCTCATTCGGTGCACCGAGCAGCACGACTTCGCGCAGCACCTCGCGCCAGCGCATCGAGGCCTCGCGCGCGTGGCGTTCGGCGCTGCGCGCCACCAGACCGCCCATGCTGTGGCCGATCAGGCTGACGCGCGCGGGTGGCCGCGGCAGGGCGGCCAGCGCGGACTCGAGCGATTTGGCGAGCAGCGCGCCGCTGTGCTCGATCGCACGCCCGCTGTTGTAGCGGAAGTACACCGGCACCGCGCCGAGACCCAGGCCGAGCGCACCACCGTGGCCGGCGTCGGACGGACCACGCCACTGCTGCTCGTTCATGCACAGACCATGCACCAGCACCAGCAAGTGCCCCGAGGACGATGCCGCCAGCGCATCCGCCAGCGATCCCTCGTGCGCCACCAGCGCAGGCCGAATCGCCAGTGCGTTGCCGGTGGCATGCAGGTGATCCCCACAGACGCCGTTCAGCGCTGCCAGCCAGGCCAGACGGCGACCGTCGACCGGGGCTTCGTCCGGTGTGTCGCCCGGCTCGCCCACGCGCAGGCCTTCGAGACTGCGCAGCGCCGCCTGCGCGCCTGTCCCGACCAGCGCGTGGCCGCCGCGTACCAGTCGGTAGACGTGACCGGCTAGACCGCCACATCGGTCTTCAGAGGTGCCGGGCGCCAGCCCCAGGGTCCGTCTCACCGACTGATGCACCCCTTCGGTGATGTCGATAACGCCTTCGCCAGCGCGCAGCGCCAAGGCCAGCGCGGCCCGTGCATCACCCGGATGCCAGCGCTGGGTCCGCTCTCGCTTCGTGCTCATTCGCGTTCTCCGACCGTGGGTCACTGGACTCGCCAACGCCGCGCATGGGCAGGCGCGGGCAGCGTCGATGAAGCCTGCGCGCTCGGGCTGGAGCGATTGCTCCGCTCGCAGCATACGCAGGAACCCTGCGCGGATGGCCGACCCCGTGCGTCGGGTTCTGGCCACAGTGCGGCGCGGTGTGGGGGCACCGCCCACCCTGGCCTACAGATCTCGCGCGTGGCCGCCCACACAGGACGGCCGCTCGCAGTTGGGCTTGAGTTCGCGCCCAGGCGCGCGCCAAGGCCACCGGGCGAGTCGTGCTGCTACCCTGCCCTCGCCCCCGGCTTGACCTCGAGCGCGCCGACATGTCACTGCTCCGATTGCTGATTCCGCTGTCGCTTTGTCTTTCTGCCGTGCCCACGTACGCGTTGTCGCCGGTCACGCAGACACCACCGATCCCGCCGCCGCGCGTCTGGATTCCGCCAGACGGCGATCTTGAGCCGGTGCGGCTGCAGTCGGTCACGATCCGGATCGAGAGCCAGGGTCCGTTGGCGCGCACCAGGATCGAGCTCGAGTTCCACAACCCCAACGCACGCGTGATCGAGGGCGAGTTCGTGTTCCCGCTCGGCCCCGGGCAGAGCGTCTCCGGCTACGCGCTCGACGTGGAAGGCCGGATGCGCGAGGGCGTGGTTGTGCCCAAGCAGACCGCACGGGTTGCCTTCGAGGACATCAGCCGAGAGCAGATCGATCCGGGCCTGGCTGAGCTCACCCGCGGCAACGTTTTCCGCACGCGCCTGTATCCGATCCCGGCGCGCGGCAGCAAGCGTGTGGCTCTGGCGTTCGAACAGCTGATGCCGCAGCGCGAAGGCCACTACCGCTACGTGCTGCCGCTCAGCTTTGACAGCACGGTCGAGCGCTTCGAAGTGCAGGCGTTTGCACAGGTCGGCGAGTCGCAGTCCGCACCGGCATCGCCGGATGCAGAGCTGCGCTTCGATCGCGCCGGGCACGCCTGGAGTGCCGGCTTCGTGCGTCGCAACCTGCGGCCGCAGCGCGAACTGGCCTTCGCGATTCCGGCGACGACAGCCCCGGCCGCCCAAGTGGAGGCTCAAGACCCGCTGGAGCCTTCGTGGCGCAGTCTGGTGGCGGATGTGCCGCTTGCACCCCAGCCAAGCGCATCGATATCGGTCACGCCGCGCGTCGCGCTGTTCTTCGACGCCTCGGCCAGCGCCCGTCGACGTGACCTCGCTCGTGAGCGCCGAGTGCTTCAGGCCTGGCTGGAAGCCGCAGGCGTCCGCGAGCTTTGGCTGGTGCCGTTCCGCGACGTTGCCGAGTCGCCGCGCCGATTCGAGCTTGCCTCAGGCGACACCGGCGCTCTGCTCGCGGCGCTCGAAGCGCTGCCGCTGGACGGCGCCAGCAGCTACGGCAGCGTCGACCTCAGCGAACTGCCCGACGTCGATCGCGTGCTGGTGCTCGGCGAAGGTCTGCAGAACTTCGGTGCGGCCTCGCCGCGCCTGCAGACGCGCTCCCGTGGCCGTCCCAGAGTCTCGGTGCTCGTGGCCGCGCAGACTTCCGACCCCGTCCGGCTGCAGCGGATCGCCAACGCGCATGGCGGCGAGGTGATCGACCTGCTGCAGGTCGAGGCCGAGGCCGCGGTGAAGGCCCTGCTGGCCCCGGCGCGCCGCGTGCTGGCAGCGGAAGTGACGCGCGGACGCTGCGAACAGGTGTTGCCGCTGCCGGGCGAAGCAATTGGATCGCGGTTACTGGTAAGCGCGCGCTGTCAGGGGGATTCGAGGATCCGCCTGCGCTGGGGCAGCGAGAGCGGCAGCGAGACGATGGAAATCGATGTCGGTCAGCAGGCACCGGCTGTGGGCGTGGTGGCCGACGCGGTGCACAGGCTGCAGGCCCAGCAACATCTGCAGCGCATGGCCACAGCGGAGTCGCCCGACAAGCCGGCCATGCTGGCCCTGGCCACGCGCTACGGGGTGGTCACCGAGCAGACCTCTCTGCTCGTGCTCGACCGCATTGAAGACTACGTGCGCTACCGCATCGCCCCAAAAGAGCCCGATCTGCGGGCCGACTACGAGCAGGCCCTGGCCCAGGCACCCAAGCAAGCATCCGGGCCCGCCGAGCGCGAGCGGATCCAGGGCCTGATGGCCGAATGGGCCGAGTTCAGCCGTTGGCATCGCGAGCGCCATCCATGGCTCGAAACTCTGCTCCCGCAGGCCGCGGCGGCCGAGCTGGCGCTGTGGCGATCGCGCGCGCAGCGCGACCGCAGCGTTCGCGCCGAGTTTCGTCGGGTGCGGGCGCTGGAGAAGAGCATCCGCGAACTGCAGCGCCGATGGCCGCGCGATGGCGTGGAAAGAGAGTCCCGTCGAGCGTGGGAGCGCGAAGCCAGCGAGCGGCTCGCGCAGCTGCTGGCGCTGCGCGGCCGACGCGAAGCCTTACCCCCGCTGCCCGCGGATGGCGGTGAAACCGGAAGGCAGCGACCTGAGGATTTCGATCGCGCGCCGCAGGGGGCGCCGGTCCCCGCGCCGTCGCCCTCAGCGGCGCCGGGCGTTGCCAGCGAGGCACCACTCGAACAAAGTGCAGTGACTGGAGCCCTGGGCGGCGAGCTTGAAAGCGACGGTACCGCCACCGACCCGTCTGCACGCAGCACCATCCAGCTCAGCCCCTGGACTGCGGACACGCCCTACATGAAGGCGATCCAGGCGAGCACGGATGCCTACGCCGAGTATCTGCGCCAGCGCGAGACCTATGGCGACATCCCTGGCTTCTATCTCGACGTCGCCGACCATCTGCGCGATGTGCAAGGCGATGCCGTGCTCGCCCAGCGTGTGCTGTCCAACCTCGCCGAGCTTTCCACCGAGGACACCGCGCTCGTGCGCGTGCTCGCGCACCGTCTCTCGCAGTGGGGCTCGTGGGCGCAGGCAGTGCAGCAGTTCGAGACCGCGCTGGAGCAGCGCCCCGAGGAGCCACAGAGCTATCGCGATCTGGCGCTCGCGCTGGCGCGACTTCCGCAGCCGGACTTTCCGCGCGCGACCCAGCTGCTCTGGAAGGTCGCGCTCGGCGACTGGAGCGATCGCTTCCCGGGCATCCAGCTGATCGCAGCCCATGAGATCAACGATCTGGTCGCCCGGGCCGGGCCCACGCTGGTCGATACGCTCGATGCCCTGGGAGTTCCGCAGGCCCTGCGCGAGCCCTTGCCGATCGGCCTGAGGGTGACGCTCGGTTGGGACGCCGACAACACGGACATCGATCTGTGGGTCATCGACCCCTTGGGCGAAGCCGTCTACTACGCGAGCAGTCGATCCGCCAGCGGAGGACGCGTCAGTCGCGATCTGATCCAAGGCTATGGGCCCGAGGTCTTCACCCTGACCCGGCCGCTGCCCGGCGTCTATCGCGTGCAAGCGGCCTACTTCAGCGACCGACGACAAAGCCTGACCGGCCCGGTCACGGTGCAGCTGGAGTTTCAAACCGGATTCGGCACGTCCGACGCCGCGCGACAAGCCACGACGCGTCGCCTGCAGGACGTGAGCGGCCGGATCGATGTGGGCGAGTTCAGGGTGGAGCTGGAGTGACCACGCCCCGGGCCGCAGGCCTGCACAGTGCGCGGCAGCCCTCGCCTACTCCGCTCCCGGCGCGGCCAGCAGGGTGGCGAGCTCACCGCTCGCAATCAAGGCCTCGAGATCGGTAGCGCCGCCGATCAGTCGACCGCGCACGAAGACCATCGGGAACGTCGGCCAGCCCGACCACATCTTCAGCGCCAGACGACGACGCCACTGCGACAGGTAGCTGCCGTAGCCGAGGTAGCGATACTCGATACCGGCACGCTGCAGAGCGCGTCGGGCGCGTCTCACGAAGGGGTTGCCCGCCATGCCGATCACCAGCACCGGCGACTTCGCCAGAGCGCTCAGAACATCCTTGAGCAGGGCAGCATGCGAGCCCGAAACGCTGTCCCGAATGGCGGGATGGATCTGTGCTTCGTCGAGGACAGTTCGCGGCATCACGCTCACCTTGTGGATGTCAGGGCCGAAAGTCTGCAGGAGTTTTCGGCTCGCGGCAGCTTGAGCGCAGACGAACGCGACGCTGACAGCACGCGTGCGCATCGCGAGAATGGCGGTCTTCCTTCACCCACTTGAAGACCATGTCACGCTGGCGTCCACATGCCCCCGGCTCTACGCCCCTCATCACGCGCGAGGGCTTCGAGACCCTGCGCACGGAACTCAATCACCTGTGGCGCGAGAAGCGGCCTGAGGTCGTCAAGGCGCTGGCTGCCGCCGCAGCGGAGGGAGACCGCAGCGAGAACGCCGAGTACACCTACCGCAAGAAGCAGCTGGGCGAGATCGACCGACGCGTGCGCTATCTCAGCAAGCGTCTGCAGGCCCTCAAGGTCGCCGAAGGCCCACCCGCCGACCCTGCAGCGGTGTTTTTTGGGGCGTGGATCGAACTTGAACGCGTGGACAGCGGTGAGATCCTCCGCTATCGCATCGTTGGACCTGACGAAACGGACGCCGCCCGTTCGTGGATCAGCATCGACTCGCCGCTTGCCAGGGCAGCCCTGAAGAAACGCGCGGACGACGAATTCGACGCCGAGCTGCCCGGCGGCCGCGTGCGCTTCGCTGTGCTTGACGTGCGCTACAGCTCACCCGACTGAGGTTTGCTTCAAGCAGCCGAGCCGCTGTCTGGCAACGCTGGCAGCCCCGGTGCCTGAAGCGCAGAGGAGCGCCGGCCTCGTGGCCGGCGCTCCCCGATCATCACTCGCTGCGACCCAGCCCGCGCAGGGCCAGAGCTCCGACGCCGAGCATCAGCAGGATCAAGCCAAGCAAGCCACCCAGGCTGTTCGTCGGCACCATCACCGGCGGCGGGAACACACCGGCACTAATCTGACGCGTGCCGCTGAACCCGTTGGCGTCGGTGACCGTCACCACGAAGGTGTAGCTGCCGGTGGTATTCGGAGTCCCTGAGAGCAGGCCCGTGGGGCTGAGCGTGATGCCCGGCGGCAAGGTGCCCGAAGCGAGGGCGAAGCTGTACGGACCCGCACCACCACCGCCCTGCAGCTGCAGGCTGAACGGTCGGTTGAAGAACCAGCTCGGCGGCACGGCCGTCGGGATGGTGATGGTCGGCGCCACCACTTCGATGGTGTAGGCGCGGGTCGCGGTGCCAGCGGTGCCGGCGGTGCTGTCCGTCACCTGCGCCGTGAAGTTGAAGCTACCCGCAGCGGTGGGAATGCCCGAGAGCGCGCCGTCTGCCGCAAGCGTCACGCCGGGCGGCAGTGCGCCCGCTGACACCGTGAAGGCGTACGGGGCATTACCGCCGCTGGCCGTCAGCTGCGCACTGTAGGGCGCGCTGCCGGTGCCGGAGGGCAGCGTGGCGGGTTGCAGCGTCAGCGTCGGCGCGCCCACGACCAGGGTGTAGGCACGGCTGCCGGTCTGGCTGTTGGCATCGCTGGCGGTCACAGTGAAGTTGAAGCTGCCCGATGCGGTCGGGGTGCCCGAGAGCACGCCGGCGCTGGACAGGTTCAGACCTGCTGGCAGCGCACCCGCCGACACGGCGAAGGTGTACGGGGCCACCGCGCCGCTGGCCGACAGGGTTTCGTTGTAGCTGCTGGCCGCGGCCGCCGCCGGCAGCGTGGCCGGATCGACCGCGATCGTCGGCGCAGCCACCGCCAGCGTGTAGGCACGATTGACAGTGAACGGGCTGCCAGTGCCGGTGGAGCCGGTGTCCGTCGCGGTGATGGTGAACGTGAAGCTGCCCGATGCCGTCGGCGTGCCGGAGACCGTCGCTCCGGTCAGGCCCAGGCCGGCCGGCAGCGCACCCGCTGTCACCGCGTAGGTGTAGGGGCCCACGCCACCCGCAGCAGCGAACGCCTGCGAGAACGCGGTGTTGTACGTGCCGCTGAGGTTTGCGCCAGCCGGATCCAGCGTCAGCGTCGGGCCGCCCACGGTGAGCGCAAACGCCTGGCCCACCGAGAACGGACCGTTGCCCGTGCTGCTGTCGGTCGCGGACACGTTGAGGTTGAAGCTGCCTGCCTGTGTCGGCGTGCCCGAGACGGTGACGGTGTTGGCCGTTGACCCCGTGATCGAAAGGCCCGTCGGCAGGTTGGTGACCTGATAGCCGCTCCAGGGCTGCGCGCCACCGTTGAAGGTGAAGGTCTGGGTGTAGGGCGCGGACACCGTCGCGCTGAAGCCGCCAGCTGGGGTGATCGTCACCACCGGGTCCTGCACGGTGATGCTGACCGTGGCGATCGCCGAGGTGCCACCCGAGTTGGACGCGGTGTAGGTGAAGCTGTCCGAACCCGCGAAGCCCGCGTTCGGCTGATAGGTGATGGCCGTACCGGTGACGACCGCGGTACCACGAGTCGGTGCCGTGCCGAGCAGCACGGAGGTGGGCGCACCACCACTCAAGGCCAGAGGCACATTGGTCGCCGCCGCGTTGTAGGCCACCGTCAGCGTCGAGTTGGTCGCAACCGGCGGGACATCGATCACCGTGATCGAGTACGCCCGCGTCACGGTGTACGGGCCGGTGCCGGTGCTGCTGTCGGTCGCCGTGATGCTGAAGTTGAAAGTGCCGAGGGCGCTGGGCGTTCCCGTGATGGCACCGGTCCCCGCGTTCAAGGTCAGGCCGTTCGGCAGATCGCCAGCTGTGAGTGCGTACACGTAGGGCGCCGTACCACCCGAAGCCGGGCTGATCGCGGCCGAATAGGCGGCGCCGAGGGTGGCCCCCGCCAGCGAAGTCGCGGGCAGGGTGAGGGTCGGCGGCGCAATGACAAGAGTGTAGGCCTGAGTACCCGCGAACGGCCCCGGCGCGCCGCTGCTGTCGGTCGCGCTGACGGTGAAGTTGAAGCTGCCGCCCGCCGTCGGCGTGCCGCTTAGGATGCCGCCCGCGCTCAGGGTCAGACCGGCCGGCAACGCGCCCGCAGAAACCGCAAAGCTGTAGGGCGCGGCGCCGCCGCTGGCCGTGATGGTCTCGCTGTAGGCCGCAGCCACCGTTCCGCCAGGCAGCGTGCCAGGGCTGACCGTCACCGGCACGTCGTCATTGGTGATGGTGCCCAAGCCCTGGTTGTCGCTGATCGTCGAATTGGTGGCACCGCTCAGGTTGACGAAGAAGGTCTCGTTCGCCTCAGGGATGGTCTCGCCGATCACCGGCACGGTGATTGTGCGGGTGGTCTGGCCAGGGGTGAAGGTCAGCGTGCCGCTGGTATTGGTGTAATCCGCTGGCTGGGTCGCAGTGCCGTCGGCCGTGGCGAAGTTGACCTGCACGGTCTGCCCGCTGGCTGCGCTCAGGGTCACGGTGAACACCGCGTTGACGGTGCCGGCATTGCCTTCGACCACAGTCACGTCATTGATCGACAGGCTTGGCAGCGGATCGTCGTTGACGATCGTGCCCACACCCTGCCCGTCCACCACCACGGCATTCACCACGTTGGTCACGTTGACGAAGAAGGTCTCGCTGGGCTCATTCAGCAGGTCGCCATTGACCAGCACGGTGAAGGTGTAGGTGCTGCTACCCGCCGGGATGGTCTGGTTGGTCAGGCTGCTGGCCACGTAGTCCACGCCGGCGGTGGCGCTGCCGTTTGCGGTGCCGATGTCGAAGGTCACTCCGCCCGGGCCGGCCGGTGCGCTGAGGCTGACCGTGAACGTGAAGTTGGTGATGCCGGCATTGCCCTCATTCGCCGTGACGTCGTTGATGACCAGATTCGGCAGGTCGTCGTTGAGGATCGTGCCAGTGGCGCTGTTGGGCACGCCGACGGTGTAGCCCGCGCCTGCATTCAGAGTCAGCACCACCGTCTCGTTGGTTTCGATGGTGGCGTCAGCCGTCGGGTTGACCGTGATCGTGCCGGTAGTGTTGCCGGCTGGGATCACGAGCGGCGAGGCGATCGTCGCGTAGTCGGTGCCGTTGGTGGCCGTGCCGCCGATGGTGTAGCCGACCGAGAGGGCCGAGAACGAGGCCTGGTTCAGGGTGACCGTGTAGACGAGGTTGGGCGCGCCGTCTTCCGCGACGTTCGCCGGCGAGACGCTGATGGTCGCGCTCGGCACGTCATCGTTGAGGATGGTGCCAGTGGCGCTGGCGGGCACGCCGACGGTGTAGCCGGTGCCGGCCGCAACTGTGAAGGTCACGGTTTCATCCGCTTCGACGGTGCCGTCGACAGACGGATCGATGGGGAAGGTGGCCGTGGTCGCGCCGGCGGGGATCGTGATGTTCGCGGGCGCGCCGGTGTAGTCGCCGCCGGAGGTCGCGGTGCCGGAAAGGGTCAGATTCACCAACGTCGGCGAAGAGAGGTTCAGGCTGCGGGTGACCGTGTAGGTGAAGTTGGTCGCGCCGTCTTCGCTGATCGAGGCCGGCGTCACCGCGATGCTGACGCTCGGCGGCGGGCTGACGGTGAGGGTGAAGCTCTCGACTTCGAAGTAGGTGCCGGGGCCGGTGCTGGCATCCGTGACGCGGATGGTGACCGGGAAGTTGCCCGGGGCGGCCGCGGTGGTGCCGCTGATGACGCAGGCGGAGGAGATGGTGATTCCAGCCGGGAACGCACCCGTCTCAAGCTGGCAGGTGTGCGGCGCGACGCCGCCGGCGATCGCGAGCGTCTGCGAGAACGGTGCGCTCTGGATGGCGGTTCCAGTCGCCGGACTGATCGCAAGCGACGGGTTCTGCACCGAGCCGGTGTAGCCGCGATCAACGAATTGCGCGGTCGGCGAAGTCGAATCGGTGGAACGCACGCTGAAGCTGTAGGCGCCGCGCTGGGTGGGCGTACCGCTCAAGACACCCGCGCTCGAAAGCGTCACGCCGGCCGGGAGCACGCCGCTCTGCAAGGCATAGGTGTAGGGAGCAAGTCCGCCGGCCGAGGTCAGGGTCTGCGAGAACGCAGTGCCGGCCGTGAGCGTCGGCAGCGCAGCTGGCGATACCGTGATCGGCGAGGCCGAGGGATTGATGGTGATGGTGACTCGGACGTCGCCGGTGCCCGCTGCGGTGGCTTCGGTGATCTCGAAGACGTCGGTCGAGCCGATACCCGTGGTGCCGTTATGGCTGTAGTCGAGGAACCACTGACTGCCTGGACCGGGAGTGATGCGGGTGGTGGCCGCGCCGTGATCCTCGAAGTCACCGGCGCCGGAGCTGCCGCCATCGATATCGCCGATACCGGCAAACGCGACGTTGGACGCGCAGTCGGTAATGTTGATCGACACTGTGCCACCGCTGGAAACCGTCGCGGTCTGCGGCGGACACTCGGACGAGGTGTGCTGCGCGCGCGCAGGCCCTGATGGCATCAGCGTGGCGGCTGCCAAAAGCAGCGCCGCGAACGAAGTACGCGCAGGGCGCGCGGCGAAACCGAGAACGAGTGACATGCGTCTGATTCCCCTGAAAGGTCGACTCGGATGGACAACTGCAAGTTGGCGACTCGCCGCACGCCGTGCAACCGACGTTTGCAGCAGGCCCGGGCAGAAATATCAGTCCCCGCCCCCGACGATGCGGACTGACTGGGTCGCCATTTGAACAGATGCGCGTGGCTTGCGAAAGCCCGAACAGGCATTGCTTGGAGAGCCAAGACAACGCGCGCAACCTTTCGTCACCGGAGTGCAAGATCCATGCTCGAAAGCGCAAAGCCCTATCTGACCGCGCCGCATGCCATGCGCTGCGCTGGGCGCCTTCGAGCCGTTTCGCGGTGAAGTGCCGATGGATGAACGGACAGCGTGTCCGCGGCACCGGCGCAGATCGCGTTTGGGGCTTGTCGGACATCACGATGCGGTTCAGAGTACGCCGGCGCGACGGAATGGACGTCTGCGCTCACCATCCAACGGGAGGAGAGCGATGAGCGAGTTTTTCATCGGCCAGATCATGATGGCCGGCTTCAATTTCGCGCCAAAGTTCTGGGCGCTGGCCAACGGGCAGCTGCTGCCGATCAACCAGAACCAGGCCCTGTTCTCGCTGCTGGGAACCCAGTACGGCGGCAACGGCACCACCAACTTCGCCCTGCCGGATCTGCGCAGCCGCACACCGATCGGATACGCCTCGTCGGTAGACCCAAGCTGGCAGCCACCCTCCGTGCAGATCGGTCAGGCCTCGGGCGTCGAGAACGTGACCCTGCTGTCGACCAACCTGCCGTCGCACACGCATTCGGTCAATGCGTCGACGAGCAACGGCGACAACCGCGGCGCCTCGGGTCGCTTGTTCGCGACCAGCACGAACGCAGGCTCACCACCTCCGAATCTTTATTCCGCGAGTTCGGGCGCCGTGGTGCCGCTGAACCAGCAGACCGTTTCGCCATCTGGCGGCAACCAGCCGCACCCAAACCTCCAGCCCTACAGCGTGATCAATTTTTGTATTGCGCTGAGCGGGATCTTCCCCTCGCGCAACTGAGCGCGCACATCCTTTCTGTGGCCTGAGCGCAGCGCTCAGCGCAGCCCGTACGACCCTGGAGCACGCCCCATGAGCACGCCCTATATCGGCGAGATCCGCATGTTTGCTTTTGGCACCCGTGGTGCCCCGAACAACTGGCAGGCCTGCGACGGCAGTCTGCTGCCCATTTCAGAGTACGACGCTCTGTTCGCCCTGATTGGCACCACCTACGGCGGTGACGGCCAGACCACGTTTGCGGTGCCTGATCTGCGGGGTCGTTTGCCGATGCACCAGGGCCAGGGCCCTGGTCTCAGCAACTACGTCATCGGGCAGCGCGCAGGCACCGAGACGGTCACAGTGTTGCCCACCCAGATGCCTGCACACACGCACACGATCGTGGCATCCGGCACCGCCGCAACCTCGCTGACACCGGGCACTACGCTGCTTCCTGCAGTAGTCAGCGGCGACAACTTCTACGTTTCCGATGTCAGCACGGCGACGCCGGTGGCCATGGCGGCGAACTCGACCAGCCTCGCGGGCGGCAGCCAGCCGCACGAGAACTGCATGCCGACGCTGACGGTGCAGTACTGCATCGCCACTTTCGGCATTTTCCCAAGCCAAGCTTGATGCCGGTCTGCCACAGGACGCGCCGCACCGGCGCGGCTGCAGCCATCACACCAGAGATCATTCGGAGCACTCCGTCATGACCCAACCCTACATCGGCGAGATCCAGTTGTTCGGCTTCAACTTCAACCCGCGTGGGTGGGCGTTCGCGAACGGCGCCACACTGCCGATCTCGCAGAACACCGCGCTGTTCTCATTGATCGGCACCATCTATGGTGGCAACGGCCAGACCACCTTCCAGCTGCCGAACTTCGCCGGTCGAGCGGGCTGTCAGCAGGGCAACGGCCCCGGGCTCTCACCACGGACGCTGGGGCAGACGTTTGGCGCCAACACCGTGACCCTCACCAGCAACCAGATCCCGCAGCACAACCATGGCGTGAATGCCTACGTGCCCTCGACTGCCAGCGCGCCGGTCACCAACGGTGGATTCTCCCAGCCCGGCATCTCCGCGAACCGGCCCTTCTTGGCAGCCGCGCCCAATACGACCTTTGCCCCGACGATGCTCCAGCCGAGCCAGGGGGGAGGCCAGCCGCATCAGAATCAGCAGCCCTACCTTGGCGTGAACTTCTGCATCGCGCTGCAGGGGATCTACCCCTCTTTCCCCTGAGGTCGCTGCGTGCTGGCACCTCTCTCGCAGAGCAGCGGATCCCAGCAAGGCTTCACGCTTCGACCGCTGGCACCGACGGACGAGGCGTGGCTGCGCGAGCTCTACGCCTCGACCCGCAGCACGGAAATGGCGGCTGTCCCGTGGCCGGACGCCGCCAAGCGCAGCTTTCTGGACCAGCAGTTCGCGCTGCAACGCAAGCACTTCGAGCAGCACTACAGCGAAGCGAGTTTCCTCGCGATTCTCGCTCCAGAGACCCACAGCCCGATCGGTCGCTACTACGTTCTGGAAAGCGGTCCCGAACACCTAGTCGTCGACATCGCGCTGTTCCCGCGCTGGCAGAATCAGGGCATCGGCAGCACGCTGATCCGGCAAAGCCAAACTCGCGCGGCCGACAGCGGCGCCGCGATGGGTTTGCATGTGCTGAAACACAACCCGTCGGCGCTACGGCTTTACCAGCGCCTTGGCTTCGTAGTTGTCTCTGACGAAGGCATGCACTGGCGAATGCGCTGGCGACCAAGCACGGCCTCGCAAGCCGGCTAAGTGTCCGCAGGGAAGCGCACATCGAGGCGGAAGCGTGAAGCGCGCGGCCGCCTCTCAGGTGTTTGGCCGGCCTGTCGTGATGCTTACGGGTCAGTAACCGGCAAGCACGCATACCGCGCGGCGCGTTTGCAGCCCGCTTGCTTCTTCCGCTCAGGCGCCGCTACCGCCAGTGCTGTTTGCGCGCGCGACTGAGCGGCCCGGAGTCGCGCGCCACCCATACCGCTCATCAGTTGAAGATCGCCTGATAGACGAAACCGTCGCGATTCTGGGCGATGGGCGTGACGAAGATGCCCAGCTCGCCCAGCCGGGGGTGATGCATCTGGTAAATCTGCTGCGGAAACAGCACCGCAGACGTGTTGAGGAACAGCAGCGAGAAGGGCTCCCGCGATGCGCCCGCGCGCCGCTGCGGCAGTGGAGACGCCTCAACCAGAACAAAGTCCAGCGATCCGTCGCCAAAGCTGGCCTTGAACGTTTCGTTGAGGCAGCCGGCAAAGTGCTGCAGGCTCAGCAGATCCATAGCCTTCTCCGAGCGCTTCAGGCCGGAGACTCGACGCGAAAGGCAAGAACATCGACACCGACCGCCGCGCTCAGCGGACGCGAGGGGTCGCCGCTATGGGTCCAGCCGCGTGTATTGGCCAAGGCCCCATCCGCACGCGGCCCCACCAGCAGATAGTGCCCCGGGCTGAGCAGCCCGGACTGGCCGCCCACCAGGGCGAGCGCCTCGGTGCGATCAACGCCATCCAACTGGTACTCAAGCTCAAGGCGCCGGAGGCTTGCGCGGCCGGCAATGAAGCGCGTGCCCGCCGACTCCGTGCGCAGCAGACCGCTGCCTCCCACTTGCCAGGCGGTAAAGCGCGCGCTCGTGCCGTCCTGAAGGTCAAAGATCGCATGCAGGCCAAAATCGCGGACCACGCCACCGCCAGCCGCAGGATGCAGCGCGTCCAGGGTCACTACGAGCGACTCGTCGGCGCACTGCGCTCCACACATCCGCTCCAGCGGTCGCCATGGCTGCCCTTCGGCGGGCTCGGACAGCCATAGCAGCTGCCAGCGCGCGGAAGAACCCGCGGCGATGCTCGACGCCGCGATCGGAAGGCAGGAAGCGCCCGCCAAAAAAGTGGCAGACCGAAGAAAGCGGCGACGCTCCATACTTGACCCCTGTAGTGAGTGCGCGACCCGCACCGTTGCCGATCGCGCGTCCGGGGCTGTGCCCGGAGCGCGCAGAGCATAACGTGAGAACAGTGCACGCGGGCAGTCAGGAGATTCGATATTCGGCCCTCAGAATCCCCATCGCAGCTTGGCGAGGATCTGATTCGCGGTGACGTTGGCTCGGCTGCGATCGAACAGGCGCCCCAGCCCTTCGGCGTCCTCGTCCTCACCGAAGTAATCACCGCCGCGGCTCAGCACCACGTAGAGCTCGCGCTGCGGCGCGAACTCGTAGCGATAGCGAATCTGCGCGGCAAGCGTGCCGAGGCTGAAGTCCGCGGGCGACTCCGCCGCGATCAGCGCGCCGGACTGCACAGCGAAGCCTCCGAGCGCCTGCGCGCGCAGCCCTACGTACTGTGCCCGCAGTCGAAGCTCGTGGCCGGCGGCCGGAAACCACTCCAGCGTCCATTCGAATTCGGCCTGCCGGCGAGCGTATCGTCCGAGTCGATTGGCGGTGTCCCAGATCAGCCAGTCGCTGCTATCGCTCAGATAGACGCCGAGCGCGGTGCTGAAGCGCTCGCTGAGGAACCAGGTAGGCGTGACTTCGAGCCACTGCGCCCAGCCCGACAGCCCCTCCTGGAACACGCCCAGCTCGGCCTCGAAGCGCCATTCACCCAGCCGCGGGCTGACGTAGAACAGGCCGGCCTCGTGCTGTGCGGGAAGACGCACATCGCCATTGCCGCGCAGCACCCGATCGTCCGTGTAGGGCGTGCGCACAACCGCGAAAGCGGTCAGCTCGGAGGCATCGCGCAGCGCCCAGAAATGCGAAAGCTCCCAGCCGCCGTAGATGCGCTCGCCCGCGCTGTTGCGCTGCCAGAGCAGCTCGGTTTCCCAGGCCGAGTCACGCACTCGGGACTGATCGCCCCAGGCGCGCCGGTACCAGGTGTACTCGGCGCGCAGCAGGCTCATGTCGGCGCGCTGCAGAAAGCCCAGGTCGTTGACCTGAAGCGCGCGCCCGTAGCGACCGAGCTCGTACTCCTGACGAAAGGTCGAACTCACCGCGTGGTCCATTCGCAGCCACAGCAAGCGCCCGTCTGGATCGCCCTGCCCCGCATCGTCGATTCGGCTTTCGCCCAGGGCGCCGCGCAGCTGGAGCCCTTCGAGCGGGCGCCACAGCGCATCGACGACGCCCACACGCGCCTCGCGATCCAGCGTCGGCCTCAGGGTCTCGGTGAGGGTGGCGCCGTACTCGCCGCTGGCGGTACGCCAGCGCCCTCGCAGCACGCGGAAGTCGCGACCGCGCGCGTCGCTTGAATCCGCCTCGGTGGCCAGCAAGGCCCCGACATCGAAAGCGCCCAAGGCGCCGGTGTACTTGATGGCACCGTCGACGTCGCTGATGCCCGCTTGCCCGGCATCGGGACGCCCGCCGATCCGTCGCGTGTTGATCAGCAGGGCCTCGTCTCCCAGGGGGACATCGAACAGCGCCTGGTTCTCAGTGAAGAAGGGACGCTTCTCGCTGAAAAACACCTCGAGCGCGCTGAAGTCGACCACAAGCGCATCGCTCTCGACTTGGCCGAAATCCGGCGCGAGCGCTGCGTTGAGGCGATGGCCGCCGTGCGCGAGGTAAAGATCGCCACCAAAGCGCGTATCGGTGGTGCGCAGCAGACGATCGTTGGCCACTGCAACATAGGGCACCAGATCCAGACGCAGATCGCTGCGCGCGTCGATCTCGAACTTCGCCATGTCGGCGACGAAGGTCGGATTCTCGAAATCGTAGTGCGGGTGCGAGAAACGCAGCCCGCGCTGCTCGATCACGCGCGAGACGTACACGCCGATCGTGGAGCGGCCGTCCTCGATCCGGCCCAGCGGAGCGATGCCCCAGGGCAGGCGCACTTCGAGGCTCCAGCCGTCGGCATCCTCGGCAACGGCCTGCTCCCAGACGCCGTCCCAGTCGTAGTTGTAGCCGTTCTGGCCGGTGATGATGGCGTCCTGGATGCCGCCGCTGAGGCTGACGGTGAACTCGTAGGCGGTGCTGCCCTCGCCTTCGAAGTCGATCATCAGGTTGACGCGATCCGCGCGCGCCTGCGCATCTCTGCGGGTCGGATGGCGCGTGCGCGGAAACTCGGCAGGCTGCTCGGCGTGGATACCGAAGTACAGGCCGTCCTCGCGCGACAGCACGCGCACCTCGGTGCGCACCGGCGGCTGCTCGCGGGTCAAGGGCTGCACCGTGCGAAAGTCATCGATGCGCAGCGCCTGTGACCACTCGGGCTCATCGAGACGGCCGTCCAGCATCAGCCCCGGCCCAGCTTGCGCGAGCTCGGCGCAGAGCGCCAGACTTGGCACGGCAGCGAGGCGCAGAGCGAACAGCAGCGCGGGCGAATACGGTCGCATGGCGTCGGCGTCTTCAGGGCGCGCAAGCATAGGTGAAGACCTTCGGCGCGCCGACCCGCCGAAGGTCACCCGACCCAGCGACGATTCAGGGTTCGAAGCCGTCGGCGAACAGCTCGCCCTCGCGGCCGCTGACCGACACGCTGATCGAGCGCGTCGCGCTCAGCGCGCCGCCCGATCCGGTGTTGCCGCCATCATTGATGCCCAGGTTGACGGTCACCGAGGCAGGCCCGGTGGCAGATGCGGTGAAGCGCACCGGGGTTGACGCGACGAAGCTGTTGATCGCCGACAGGGTGCCCGCAAGGCTGAGGCTGGCCGTGCCCGCGCCGCTGACCGTGACGCCGCCGGCGCTGCTGGCGCTGAAGCTGCCCGAGCTGGCGACGTAACTCGCGACCACGCTGATGCCGCCGCCGGGGGCATCCACGTCGGCGTAGCTCACCCCACTGAGCGCGGAGGCCGTGCCCGCCTGCACGGACAGCGTGGCCGGCGCATTGAGCGTCGGCGCGTCGTTGACGGCCGCCATGGCCAGGGTGACGGATCTCGTCGCCGGTGCGGCCGTACCGTCGCTCACCGACAGGCCAAGCGTCAGATTGCCGTTCGCATTGGCGACCGGGGTGTAGCTGAGGCGGCCATCCGCGAGAAACGCGTTGAGGGCGGAGGGGCTGCCGGTAAGCGTGCGGGCCGTGTTGCTGCCGCCCACGCTCACGCCGTTGGCTGCGCTGGCGCCCAGCGCCCCGGACGGCACGGTGAAGCTCGCGACAAGGCTGCTGCTGTCAGGATCCGCGACGCTGATCGCGGCAAGCGCCAGCGGGGTGTCTTCGCTGCCGGCGATGCTCGCGGGTGCAGTGAGGGTCGGCGCTTGATTGCTGCCGATCGACGTGACGCAGCTGGAAGGCTGGCTGGCCAGTCGCGCATTGAGCTGGGTGACGTGGGTGGGATGCAGCTCCGTCGAAACGCCACAGTTGAGGCTGTTCAGATGGCAATACGACATCAGTGTGCCCTGCGGCGCCAGCGGCGACTCACCGCCGACCGGGCAGGCCTCGGGGCCGGCGTAGCAGCCCAGCCCCGCTTCGCCGCTGAAGCAGCGATCGATGGTGCCGGTGGCCGCTTGCGCGCCCGTCGTCGCATTGGCGCAGTGGGTGTGGCGCGCGCCGAGATTGTGTCCAAGCTCGTGGGCAACGACGTAGGCATCGTCCGCGGCGTCAAAGCTCGGCTCCCAGAACACGCGAGTCACGCTGTAGTGCCCACCGGAGCCCGCAGTCGCCGCGCAGTAGGACCCGCCGGTCAATAGCCATGCAATGCCGGAGGAGCTGAAGCCGCTGCTGGCCTTGCCTGAAAGCTTGAGCGCAAACGCCCGCGACACGCTCGACTGATTGCTCTGCCACCAGTTGCCGAACTCGCTCAGCGCTGCCGGGGTCGCGAAGTCATCCCCGTTGGCGTAGGGATCCGGCGTTGTCGACGGCCGCAGGATCAGGGTGCCCTGCAGCAGTCGCAGCTGCAGGCCGTACTGGGCGGGGTCGTCCTCGTAGATCGCATTCATGGCGGCCACGAGCGCGGCGACATAGGCGGTCGCGTTGGTAGTGTTGTTGCTGAACTTCTTCTGCAGGAGTTCGTTGTCGGTGTCGATGGCCAACGTCACCTGGCGGGTCGCCACCTTCGGCGCAAAGGACGTGCGCGCAAGGCTGCGCAAGGCCGCCGAACCCGTGGCCGCGCCGAACAGCGATGCAGCCTCGCGCGCGCTCAGCGGCTGCGCGGTCGGCGCAACGCTCTTGGTGACGGGATCGCTGGCCGCACTCAGGTCCCCCATGCACGCGGCCTCGCGCAGCGAGCCGTCGGCCAAGGGCTGCTCCATGTCGCTGGCCTGCAGGGCCAGGCCGTCCTCGCGGCGCGTGCCTTGGAGCGCATACATGCGCCCGTCCAGCAACAGCAGGCCCTCGGCCTCGGCGCTCTTCGGGTCAACGCTCAGCGACATGCGCCGACCGGCGCTGGGCTCCGCGATGAAGTGGAGGCGCGCATCGCGCGGAAGCTCGCGGTAGCCGTCGGCGGTGGCTTCCAGTACGCGAGCGTCCGGCGCGTACACCTCGATACGGCGCAGGCGCAGCTCCACGTCCTTGCTGGCAGACGCCGCGCGCTCCGTCGCTGGGGCGCGCCAGGCCGACAGTACCCGCTGCTCATCGCCTGGACGCGCGGCCAACAGCGCATCGAGCTGGGCCTCGGGAATCTGCAGCGCGGCGGTCTCGGCCACGGCCAAGCTGGGCGCCAGAGCGGCGAGAAGAATCGTGCGAAAGACAAGGGAACGCGAAGCCATGGCGACTGCGGAGTGAGAGCAGCGCGCGGGCTGCGGGGGGCCTTGAGTCTAGCCAGATCGCTACGCATCGTCCGTGACCCGGGTCCGTCGCCGGTGTGGGGTCTTCTCCCACCCGCTGGCAAGCACCCTGACAGCCCCGGACTCGCTTCCGCTGAGTCAGGCATCGCGCGCTCGATCTGCAAGCGAGCCCGACAGAGTGCGCCCGGGCTTGATTCTTCGGCCTTGGCCTAGGGCAGAAAGGGAGACACCTTGCGCTTCAGCAGTTCCACCAGTTCCGGCTGCATGAAGTCGAAGTTGTCGGGAATGCCGAGACAGACGATGCGCGCGCGCTTCAGATGCGGCTTGAAGCGCTGGGCCAGCCGCACCCTGTGCACAGGCTCCATGACGAACACGATGTCCGCCCATTCGAGCAGCTCGGGCGAGATAGGCACGGCAGCCTCCTTGCCGAGTCCCGCCGACGCGGCCTCGACGCCGGGCCAGTCCGCGAACACCTGCTCCGCCGTGGGGCTGCGCAAGCGGTTCTGGGTGCAGACGAAGAGCAGGTTCACCTGTGGGCATCGGTGCGAGGCGGCAGAAATGCGGGATCCACGCGAAGGCCCGGCCGTTCGTCATCCCAGAGCATGTTGGCTACACGCCAGCGCTGGCCGTCGTTGTACAGCTGGATGCTGTTGATGCCGCGCTTGATGAAGTCGGTGTGCGCGGCGTCACGCCAAGCCTCGTAGGTGCTGAACACCTGGGCGATGTTGCCGAAGCGCTGGACCACGCGGTGGATCTCCACTTCGTAGAAGGGCGCATCGCCAATCTTCTGCTCGAAGTTGGCGGGGTAGTCGGCCACGTCCATGACCAAGGCCCAGGGCGCGCCAGCCGCATCGACGCCGGTACGCACCATGCGCGCAAACGGCATGAACAGCTCGGCCTGCTGCGACCAGTCGCGGCGATGTCCGGCCGGCCCCGAGACCTGCGCGTACAGGGCCTGCATCAGTGCGCCAATAGCGGCGTCGTGGTCCATGCTCGAATCTCCGCAAAGCTGGCGAGACCGCAGTATGGCCTTGCGATCAAGGCCGTCCGCATGCGTCGAAGGTACGGGGCGTCGCGCCCTTGAATCTCCAGCGGGATCAGGCTCAAGCCTCGGCATCCAGGGGCACGGCAGAGGGATACACCCTGCCCTCGCGCAGCGGCCGGAAGCACTCCCCCGAGCGCAGGAACTCGGCTTCACCGCTGCGCGGGTGCCAGCCGGGCAAGAGCGCTGTGGGCAGCGGGCGCAGCTCCTGCGGGTCGCTCAGCAGCTCGCCTGCGGCAATGCCCTGGGCGACGCGGCGCACGAGCGTGCTGGTGGAGAGCTCGGGCGGCGCCAGCACGGCGATGGCCTTGCCGACCAACAGCGGCTGCGGGTACAGCGCGTGCTCCAGCAGCGCATGGCCGAACACCTGGACCTCTAGCGCTTCAGGATCCAGCTGGACGCGGGCGCCGAGCGCGCCCCAGTCGTGCGCGTCCCACAGCGCCAGCGTGTGCGCATCGGACACCCGCACCAGCACGCCGGCTTCATCGAAATGGGTCAGCGCGCACTGGCCGCGGGTGCGCTCGCTGGCACCGACCGCTGCCACGTCGGCGGCCTGGCGGGCGTTGAGCGCGGACTTCAGCTCAGGAAAGCGCATCCACACCAGCGCGTTCAGCAGGTCGTGCCAGTTGTCGGCGCGGGTGGGGATCTCGCCGCGCTCGAAGATGCGAGTCTCGTAGTGCAGGCCTTCACTCAGCAGTTCAGCGGACTGCTCCACAAAGCGCAGGCTGCGGCCGCTCGATGCGTGCTTCAAGCCGCAGGCGCGGGCGTTCAGCGTCCCGGTATCGGGCCAGTGCTCAACCGTCAGAAGATCCAGCTCGAAGCGATACGGCGCGAACGCCGGATGCTCGAACACCTCCCGATCGACGGCCTCGCGCGCGGGTGCTTCGAAGCGACGCTTGGCCATGGCGTCAGTCGTCGAACTCGTCCTCGCCCGGGCCGATCAGACCAAACAGATCATGCTCGTCGCTGCCGAGGATGCGCACGTTGACGATGTCGCCGGGCTTCACGCCCATGGCCTCGCCGTCCTGGATCTGCACCAGGCCGTCGATCTCGGGCGCATCGAAGCGCGAGCGGCCGATCGCAAGCTCGCCTTCGAGGTGGTCGATGATCACCGGCTGCACCGTACCGACTTTGGCCGCCAGCCTGGCCTCGCTGATCTCGGCCTGCAGCTCCATGAACCGCTGCAGGCGCTCCTGCTTCACTTCCTCCGGCACCGCGCCCGGCAGCGCATTGGCCGCCGCACCCTCGACCGGCGAATAGGCGAACGCGCCGACGCGGTCGAGCTGGGCTTCTTCGAGGAAATCCAGCAGCTCTTCGAAATCGTCTTCGGTTTCGCCAGGGAAGCCGACGATGAAGGTGCTGCGGATCGCCAGCTCAGGGCAGGTCTCGCGCCAGCGCTGGATGCGCTCAAGCGTCTTGTCGACCGCGCCCGGACGGCGCATGGCTTTCAGGATCTTCGGGCTCGCGTGCTGGAAGGGAATATCCAGATACGGCAGCAGCTTGCCGTCCGCCATCAGCGGGATGACGTCGTCGACGTGCGGGTACGGATACACGTAGTGCAGACGCGTCCAGATGCCGAGCTCGGACAGGCCCTCGCACAGGGCCTTCATGCGGGTCTGATAGGTCTTGCCGCGCCACTCGCGCTCGGCGTACTTGAGGTCGACACCGTAGGCCGAGGTATCCTGCGAGATCACCAGCAGCTCGCGGACGCCGCCGCGAGCGAGCTTCTCGGCCTCGCGCAGCACGTCGTCGACGGGGCGACTGACCAGATCGCCGCGCATGCTGGGGATGATGCAGAAGCTGCAGCGGTGGTTGCAGCCTTCAGAAATCTTGAGGTACGCGAAGTGCTTCGGCGTGAGCTTCAGCCCGTAGTCCGGAAGCAGGTCGATGTAGGGGTTGTGCTGCGGCGCCACCACCTCGTGCACGGCGTTCATCACGCTGGCGTAGTCCTGAGGGCCGCTGATCGCCAGCACCTCCGGGTGCGCCTCGCGAATGGTCTCGGGCCGCTTGCCCAGGCAGCCGGTGACGATCACCCGGCCGTTCTGGCTGATCGCTTCGCCGATCGCATCCAGCGATTCATCCACCGCCGAGTCGATGAAGCCACAGGTGTTGACCACCACCACGTCGGCCTCGTCATACGTCGGCACGATCTCGTAGCCCTCGACCTTCAGCTGGGTGAGGATGCGCTCGGAGTCGACCAGCGCCTTGGGGCAGCCGAGGCTGACGAAACCGACTTTGGGGGCGGAGCTGGACATGGCGGCAGCGGGTCTGGCGAGCGAGGGGCGCGGATTATACGCCCCGGCTCGGACCAGACCCCAAGGACGGCCCGCTGCGCGCACCCGCTGTTCGATCGGCGGCATCCGCGCGGCGACGCCTTCTTCTTGGGGCAACACGGATCAAGCCCATCGTGGATGTGATCCGTTGTCGCGAGTCCGGTGCGGCCCGGACTCGCTGTCGCTGCATCAAGCAGCGCGTGCTCGACCCGCGAGCGCGCCCGCCATGGCGCGCGGCAACGCTGGAATGCTGAGCGTTGCCTCAGAGCTCGAACCCGCTGGCGAACAGCGCGTCGCCAACGTTGAGCGAGAAGTCCCAGATCCCCCGCCCATAGGTCGAGAAGCGTGCGACGCGCAGCTCGTCCACGAAGTCGACATGCCAATAGATCTGGTTGGGCGCACCCGCGGTCACGATGTCGATCCAGCGCTGCTGCGCGCGGTCGTAGTAGAACGCGCCGGTCTCGGCCGCTGCGAACAGGTGCTCACCGTCGGCGGAGATGGCGAGCCCAAGCACCAGGGTCGGCGGCAGACCCGTCGACATCGGCGCAAAGCTCAGGCCGTCGTTGGTGGAGAGATACACCGCGTTGCCGTTGCCAGCGCCGTAGCCGGAGCCGGCCACATAGACATGCCCCGGACGCGCCGGGTCCGGCAGAATCCGCGCACCGTAGAAGAACTGGCCGTTGGGCAGCTGGCTGACGGTCTGCGTCCAGGTGCCGCCGCTGCGCCGATAGAAGCGCGCGCCGGGGTTCGCGGCGTTGGACGGGGTGGCCAGCACGTAGCGGGTTGCCCCCGCGTGCGGCGAGACCGCGACAGCGGTGATCGGGTCCACGAAGTTGAAGGGATCGGCCACGCCGCTGATGCTGGTGCCCGACAAGCTCAGCTCGATCAGCGTGTGAGCACTGCCGGCTCCGATGCGACCGCCCGCCAGCAAGACCTTGTTGGGCTCGCCCGGCAGCGCTGCCAATGGCGGCAGAAACAGCGTTCCCGACAGCTGGGCGGTGCCGAACTGGTAGTAGCGCAGGCCGCTCTGATTGCCGGCGCTCGCCGAGGTGTCCGCCATGGCGAAGGTGGGATAGACGCTCCAGGTGGTTGCGCCGCCGTTGGCCGAGACGAGATGCGCGTAGTCGCCGGAGATGGTCTGCACGAAGGGCTGCGGGCCAGTTCCCGGGTTCAAGGCCTTCTGGTAACCCTGATCCTGGGAACCGGCGAAGATCTGGTAGGGCGGCTGGCGGCGTGTGTAGCTGCCGTAGTACTGCGAGACGTTCAGGCCATTGAGTGAGAGGTTCTGCACCGTCAGAAGCTGGTCGGTGGACTCGTACAGCCCGCCGTCCGTGCTGACGAACACGCGCTCGGTGTTGGCGTTGTCGACGTACACATCGATGCCGCAAATGTCCGCGTGCAGCTTGGTGGCGGGCGAGGCGTAGTACTCGCCCCACGGGTTCACGAGCGTCCAGCTGCCGCCGCCATCGGCGCTCCGATACAGATCAACGCCGCCGACGAACACGCGATTGGGATCGCGCGTCGAACTGGCCGCACTGTTGAGGCTGAACATCGAGGTCGGCGCCGGAGTGCGTGCGGTCCAGGTGGCGCCGGCGTTGGCGGAGTAGTACACGCGGGTCACGCCGGCCGAACCGCTCGAATAGAAGGCGTACAGGAAAGTCTGCCCAGCAGCGGTGACGCCGCCCGACAGCGCCACGCTGTCCTCGCCAGCCAGCGTGTGCGGCACGGTGGAAACAGGCACGCGCGCGTGGGTTCCGGGGGTAATGGTGAAAAGCTGCGTGCCCGACAGCAGGAACACCCGCGTATCGCCGTAGCGCGGCGAGAACAGTGCCGCCTGGTTGCGCTCCCCGACGAAGGCGACGGGCGTGAAGCTCGCACCGCGATCGACGGAAGCAAACAGATGCGTTCGCCAGGCGGCCGGGGCGGTGAAGTCGTAATGCACGCGGGCGTAGTAGACCTCACTCGCGGTCTCGTCGCGCGCCACCAGGCCCGTCGCATACCAGGGGTTCGCAAGGCTGCTGCCACCCGGGGTCGAGAAGGTCGCTCCGCCGTTGTCGCTGAAGCGGACCTGCGCGGGCCGATCGCCCAGCACCAGCAGGCGCTCGCCCTGCGGGCCGGCAAGCCTCAGCAGGAAGCCCTGCGCGCCGTTGGGCACGAATGCGGCAGCGTCGTTGCTGCTGCTCCAGTTCAAGCTGCCACGATTGGCTCGCCAGACGTTGCCGCCGTGCGAGAGCACGGTCAGGCGCTGCTGGGCACTGTCGAACGCGGTCGAGAGCACGCGCCCCGACTGGTTGCTTGAGCCGCGCTCACTCCAGGTCCCTGCAATCGACGCGGCGCTGAACTTCAGGAGATCCAGCGGTTTGCCAGCAGCGGAGAGCGCCACTTCGCGCTGCGCCTGGAAGCGCAGATCGCGGGCGTTGCGATAGGCGCCATCCAGGGCCGCGGCATCGACGCCCGGAGCGGCCATCCGCATCGATGCCATCCAGGCCCGCCGCTGCCGGGAGAACTCCGAGGTGCCACCCTCGCCAGGGATCAGCTCGGTGGGCTTGGGCAGGTAGGGGAGCTCAGGCGGTGGCTCCAAATCCGGCCGCACCGCAAGGCCAAGCAGAACCAGCGCGGCCAGGCCCGCACTCCACACAGCACCGCGCTTCAATGCACCCATCCCACGCCCCCGCCTCGTTCATAGACGGGCGCAAAATGCGCGAACGGGCGCTCACAGGCAAGCGTTCCGTACCCATGGCTCCGCCGCCCTCGAGTCCACCCGCACAGCGCAGAAGGTTCGCCGGCGGGTGCCGCGCGCCCTGTCCGTAAGGCGGCCTCCCAGTCGACGCCAAGGCGTCGCTCAGTCGAGCGGCGACTGGCTGTGCGAGAGCTCTTCCAAGGTCTGCCGCATGAAGCTCTGCGCGGCCGAGCTCAGCTTTTCGTGGTCCAGCGCAAAGCGGATCGTCGCTTGGATCAAGCCGATGTGGCTGCCGCAGTCGAAGCGCGTGCCCTCAAAGTGATAGGCCAGGGTGCGGTGCCCGGCAAGCCGCGCGGCGATCGCATCGGTCAATTGGATCTCGCCGCCAGCGCCCGGCGTGGTGGCGCGTAGCGCATCAAAGATTCCCGGCCCCAGGATATAGCGACCGACCACGCCCAGCGTGCTCGGCGCGACTTCGGGTTTGGGCTTCTCGACCATGGCGTGGATGCGCCCCGATCGGCCCTCGAAGCCGTCGGTAGCGACAATGCCGTAGCTCGAGGTCTGCGCGCGCGGCACGTCCTGCACGGCGATCACGCTGGCCTGCTCGCGCTCGGCGAGGTCAGCCATCTGCTTCAGTGCGCCTGGGCCGCTGGCGTTCCAGATCAGGTCATCGGGCAGCAGCACGGCAAACGGTTCATTGCCAATGACCGGCTCGGCGCACAGCACCGCGTGGCCGAGGCCCAGCGCTTCCGCCTGGGTCACGAAGATCGCCCGCACATGCGGCGGCAGCACGCCGCGCACCACGTCCAGCAGCTCCTGCTTGCCCGCGCGCTCGAGCTTCTGCTCCAGCTCGTAAGCCTTGTCGAAGTAGTCGGCCACCGCATGCTTGTAGCGGTTGGTGATGAACACCAGGGTGTCGCAGCCGGCCTCGATCGCCTCGTCCACCGCGTACTGGATCAGCGGCTTGTCGACGATCGGCAGCATCTCCTTCGGCACGGTCTTGGTCGCGGGCAGGAAACGAGTGCCGAGCCCAGCAACGGGAAACACGGCCTTGCGAATGCGTTGGGTCATGGAAGTGGATGTGTTCTTGAAGTCTCAGGAAACGCGATGCAGCGATACCACGGAGGACGTGTCATCGCTGCGGCGGAACTCAGGCACGAGCTGCTGCAGGATCTCCAGCATCTGCGCCGAGTCGTACTGCTGACTGGCCTGGCGCAGTCGCAGCAGCTGCTGCTGGATCGACTGCGCCGCCAGCTCGCGCGGCTGCGCCAGCATGATCTTGGGATGCCGCGTGGGCTGGTAGTCCTCCTGCGGGTGGAAGAGCTCTTCGAAGAGCTTCTCGCCGGGTCGCAGGCCGGTGAATTCGACGCGGATGTCTTCACCCGGACGCTTGCCGGCAAGCCGGATCATCTGTTCGGCGAGGTACTGGATCTTGACCGGCTGTCCCATGTCGAGCGCGAAGATCTCGCCGCCCTCGCCCAGCGTGGCGGCCTGCAGGATCAGCTGGCAGGCCTCGGGAATGGTCATGAAATAGCGCGTGATCTCCGGATGCGTGACCGTGACCGGCCCGCCGCGACGGATCTGCTCGCGGAACAGCGGCACCACGCTGCCAGCGGAATCGAGGACATTGCCAAAGCGCACCGTGACAAAGCGCGTGCCACCCTGGCCTTGCAGGGTTTGACACAGCAGCTCGGCCAGCCGCTTGCTGGCGCCCATCACGTTGGCCGGATTGACGGCCTTGTCCGAACTGATCAACACGAAGCTGCCGACGCCATGTCTGAGCGCGGCCTGCGCCAGCACCTGGGTCGACAGCACGTTGTTGCGTACGGCCTCGCGCACCATGCCTTCCAGCAGGGGCACGTGCTTGTAGGCAGCGGCATGAAAGACCAGCGCGGGACGGAACTCGGCCAAGGCGTATTCGGCGACGGCCGGATCGCCGCAGTCGCCCAGCACGGGCACGACAAGCAGCTCCGGAAACTCTCCGCGAAGCTCTTGCTCGATGCGGTACAGGTTGAACTCGGATTGCTCCAGCACGATCAGCGAGGACACGCCTAGCCGTGCCACCTGACGGCACAGCTCCGAGCCAATCGATCCGCCGCCACCGCTCACCAGCACGCGCTTGCCCGATAGGCCGGTGCGGATGGCGGTCCAGTCCAGCGCGACCGGATCGCGGCCGAGCAGGTCTTCGATCGCCACTTCCTTGAGCTGGTTGAAGCTGGAACGCCCTTCGATGACGTCCTGCAGGCGCGGCACCGTGCGGAAGGGCAAGCCGCTGTCCTCGCAGCTTTCCACCGCGCGCTGCATCTGCTGGTTGCTGGCAGAGGGCATAGCGATCAGCAGCATCTCAGCGGCGACTTCGCGAGCGATCTCGGCGAGCTGTGCGATCTCGCCCAGCACCGGCACACCGTGCACCTTGGCTCCGCGCAGCGCGCGGTTGTCGTCGATCAAGCCAACGGGCCGGAAACGCCCCTCGCGGCGCAGATCGCGCACCAAGGCTTCGCCAGCGCTGCCGGCACCGATGACCAGAACGCGCAGCGGCTGCAGACGCGGTGCGCCGCCGTAGCGGCTGTCCTTCCAGAAGCGGTAGAGCCAACGCGGTGCGCCAAGGCAGACCAGCAATGTCAGCGGATACAGCGCGAGCACCGTGCGCGGCACATTCTCCAGGCGCGTCAGCAGAAACAACGCGCTGAATACCGCCAGCGCGCCGAACAGACAGGCGCGCGCGATGTTCCAAAGGTCGGGCAGACTGGCGAAACGCCATAGACCTCGGTACAGGCCTGTCCACCACAACACAACGCCCTGCGCCAACAGGACGACCGGCAGTTCGGGCGGAAACAGCGTGAACGGCGGTGCGTTCGGCGCGAGACTGAAGCGCAGCGCGTTCGAGATCAGCCACGCCGCCCAGACCATCAGAAGGTCGTGCAGCACCACTGCAAGCCGGGGATGCACCCGCCCGATCAAGCCCGCTACCCGACTCACCATCCGCGCGTTCTCCGGCGCAGACGCGCCCTGCCCCACAGCCAGCACGCCACCGCGAGGGCATACGCTCCGAGTGTGATCGGCAGGCGCAGCGCAGGCTGTTCAAGGGCGAGGATCATGGAAGGCAGGATGACCACAAGGCTGAAGGCGGCGTAGGCCAGGCTGACGCGCACGTGGCTGGCACCGCGTCGGACCCACCACTGGTACAGATGTTCCCGGTGGGCAGCATACCAGCGGCGCCCGAGCAGCATCCGCTTGACCAAGGTCAACCCGGCGTCCGCCAGCACTGGCGTTACCGGCAGCAGCAGCAGCCAGGGCTCACGCACGCTGGGCAGCAGCAGCAGGGCGAAGGCACCGAGTGCGAAGCCCAGGGCTCCGCTGCCGACATCGCCCATGAACAGGCGCGCGCGCGGCAGGTTGAAGGGCAAGAAGCCCAGCAGCGCCGCGCACAGCGCGAGCATCAGCAGGGCCGGACCGGGCAGCCCCGCCGCCTGTGCCAGCCCCGCGTACAGGCCAGCAGCAATCAGCGCCTGCAGCGAGGCCAGGCCGTTAATGCCGTCAATGAAGTTCCAGAAGTTCACCAGCATGACCAGCCAGAACAGGCTGAGCGCGAACTGCAGCAGGCCCGCAACGTCCGCCGGTTGCCCCTGCAGCACCCACAGGAACTGCGCGGAAGCCAGCACATGAACCAGCAGGCGGAGTCGCGCCGACAGCGGGCGATGGTCGTCCCACCAGCCGATCGCCCCGATCGCCAGCAGGCCGACGCTGAAGTGCAGCGCCAGCCCAGGATCGGGCAGCAGCAGCGGCGCCAGCAGCGCGGTGACCACCACGAAGCTGATGCCACCGCCGCGCGGAGTGACCTGCTGATGCGAGCGCCTGCGGCCCGGCGCATCCAGCAGACCGCGCCGCTGCGCGTAGGCCAGCGCAAGGCGGCAAAGCGCAGCCGAAGACACCGCCACCGCGAGCAGCAAAGCGGCCATCGCAGGCGATCCGACCGGGACGAACTGCACCAGCATCAGTCGCCCGCAGGGCCGTGGATCGGACGCACGCTGCTCCAGCTCTTGCAGCTCGGGCACTGCCAGTGATGCTGGCGCGCGCCGAAACCGCAGCGGTTGCAGCGGTAGGTCAGCACACTCGACGCGAGATGGCCGGTGGTCTGCTCCAGCACGCGCAGGATCGGCATCGCCTCTTCGGGCGGACGCGCGGTGCCCAGTTCGATCAGGGCCACTTGGCCCTTCACCGAAGGCCGCTGGCGCAGCGTTTCGCTCAGGTACTCGACGGCCGCGCAGTCGCCCTCGTCTTCGCGGATGAGGCGCGCCAGAGCGAGCACCGGGGCCACGCCGGCATAGCGCTCCGTCATCTCGGACAAGAACGCGCGCGCCCGTGCGCGCTCGCCCTGCCGCTCGTAGACGGTAAGCAGCGGTTTCAACACTTCGGGCAGGATCTCTGGTTCGTGCCGCGCAACGCGCTCAAAGGCGCGCACTGCCAGCGCGTCCCTGCCCTCGGCCAGCTCGATCTGCCCCTCGATCAGGCCCGCGCGCACGCAGTTGGCCTCGGCCGCATAGGCCTCGGCCAGATGGACGCGAGCATCGGCAACGCGCCCCTGCCGGCGGGCGCGATCAGCGAGTTCGCACTGAAAGTGCGCAACCAGGCGTCCGGTGGGTTCGCCGGTGGCCGCTTCCAGACGCTGCGCGTGCTCGATGGCTTTCTCCCAGTCGCGCTCGGCCTGGTAGATCACCAGCAGATGGCGCAAGGCCTGCGGCGCCTGTTCGCCGAGGCGGACAAGGTCGGCAAACAGCGTCTCTGCACGATCAAGCAGACCGGCGCGCATGTAGTCCTCACCCAACTCCAACACCGCCTGCACGCGCTGCTCGTCGGTCAGGGTGGTGCGCTCGATCAGGTTCTGGTGGATGCGGATTGCACGATCCACTTCGCCGCGTCGACGGAACAGATTGCCCAGAGCGAAATGGGTTTCGACCGTGTCGCTGTCGATCTCGGCGATCTGCAGGAACACTTCGATGGCCTTGTCGGGCTGCTCGTTGAGCAGGTAATTGAGGCCGCGGAAGTAGCGCGTCGACAGACGGCTGACGCGATGTCCACCGGCGCGCTCGGCGGCGCGGCGACCCGCAAACCAGCCCCAGGCCATGGCGACCGGAAGAAGCAGGAACAGCAGCAGAAACTCAGTCACGCTGCTGCAGCCCGCGCACTGGCCTCTGCGGCGATGCGCGCTTCGCTCTCGGCGCGCTTCAAGCGCCGCCTCAACGGCAAAATCACGAGCAGGGTCAGCACGCTGCCGGCCGCAAAGGCGCCAGCGAAGGCCGCAAGCAACAGTGCCGATCCCAGACGCAGCGAGATCGATAGCCCGAACAGGTCGATCGCCACTTCCGCCGGGTTGAGCGCGCCGAACGCAAAGCCGAAGCCAAGCAGGCCAAGTGCGAGCAGGATGAGCAGGATGCGCATGCGGACTCCGAAGGGGACGCTTCACGCAGGCATCGGCGCCGCGTAGGCCGGGATTGTAGACGAGGCCGGCGGATCCCCCGCACCTGCCAATCGAGCCCTCGCAGGCCCCGCACAGCGCGCATCAAGATCGACTCGGCCGCCTCAGCCAAGCGCGCTGGCCCTGTGCGAACACGGGCGCGTTCGTTGAACCCGATGCGAGCTTGGTCGGCGCACAGCGCTGACGCCGTCCGCGGTCAAGGGCCTCACCAGCCCTAGGTGGATTCGCCGCTGTGGCGCTTCAGAGCTTGGCGTTGCCGTCGTTGACGCGCTCGCGAAGTTCCTTGCCCGGCTTGAAGTGCGGGACGTACTTTCCCGGCAGGGACACGGAGTCGCCGGTCTTGGGGTTGCGGCCCACGCGCGGCGGGCGGAAATGCAGACTGAAGCTGCCGAAGCCGCGAATCTCGATGCGCTCGCCTGTGGCGAGCGCGGTGCTCATCTGTTCCAACAGCGTCTTCACCGCCAGGTCGACGTCGTCGGCCTTCAGATGCGACTGCTTGCTTGCCAGGGCTTCGATGAGTTCGGACTTGGTCATGGAACCGCTCAGGTCGGGAAGGCCGCGGCAATCGCGGCGCTCCGTGGATGGACGCTGCGCCATCCGGACAGGCTCGGAAAGCCGCAGGAAGCGGCTGCCCGCGCAGAAATCGAAAGGCAGGGACCGTCGAAACAGAAGCGCCATTCGACAGTGCGCCCCGGCCACGCGCACGCGCAGCCGGGGCGCACGCTCAGGCGTCAATCGCCCTTGTTGCCCAGCTGCTCGCGCAGCAGCGCGCCCAGCTTGGTGGTGCCGCCGGCGGCGTTCTGGTACTCGTCCAGGACGTCCTGCAAGTCGGCCTCTTCCTTGGCGCGGATCGACAGCTGCAGAGTGCGGCCCTTGCGGTCCATGCCAATGAACTTGGCTTCGACCTTGTCGCCGAGGCGCAGGTGCTGGGTCGCGTCGTCGATACGCTCCTTGGCGATATCGGAAGCGCGCAGATAGCCCTCGATGCCGTCGGCCAGCTCGATGGTCGCGCCGCGCGCGTCCACTTCCTTGACCGTGCCGGTCAGGATGCTGCCCTTCGGATTCGCGGCCATGAACTGGCCGAACGGATCCTGCTCCAGCTGCTTGATGCCCAGCGAGATGCGCTCACGCTCGGGGTCGACTGCCAGCACCACGGCTTCGACGTTCTCGCCCTTCTTGAAGTTGCGGACGATGTCTTCGCCGGTGGCGTTCCAGCTGATGTCTGACAGGTGCACCAGACCGTCGATGCCGCCGTCGAGACCGATGAAGATGCCGAAGTCGGTGATCGACTTGATCTGGCCCTCGACCTTGTCGCCCTTCTTGTGCATGGCGGCAAAGGCTTCCCAGGGGTTCGAGGTGCACTGCTTGATGCCGAGCGAAATGCGGCGACGCTCTTCATCGACGTCCAGCACCATAACCTCGGTCTCGTCACCGACCTGCACCACCTTGGACGGATTGACGTTCTTGTTGGTCCAGTCCATCTCGGAGACGTGCACCAGGCCTTCCACGCCCGGTTCGATCTCGACGAAGCAGCCGTAGTCGGTCACGTTGCTGACCTTGCCGAAGATGCGCGAGCCGTTCGGGTAACGGCGGGCGATGTTCTCCCACGGATCCTCGCCCAGCTGCTTCAGACCCAGGCTGACGCGGTTGCGCTCGCGATCGAACTTCAGCACGCGAACGTCCAGCTCGTCGCCGACGTTGACGACTTCGGACGGATGACGCACGCGCTTCCACGCCATGTCGGTGATGTGCAGCAGGCCGTCGATGCCGCCGAGGTCCACGAAGGCGCCGTAGTCGGTGAGGTTCTTCACCACACCCTTGACCACCGCGTTCTCCTGCAGGCGCTCCAGCAGCTGCTCGCGCTCGGCGCTGTACTCGCTCTCGACCACCGCACGGCGGGAGACGACCACGTTGTTGCGCTTGCGGTCGAGCTTGATGATCTTGAACTCGATGTCCTTGCCTTCGAGGTAGACCGGATCGCGCACAGGGCGCACGTCCACCAGCGAGCCCGGCAGGAAGGCGCGCACATCCTTGATGTCGACGGTGAAACCGCCCTTGACCTTGCCGCTGATGCGACCGGTGATGGTGGCGTTGGCTTCGAGGGCTTCCTCGAGCTCGTCCCACACCAGGGAGCGCTTGGCCTTTTCGCGGGACAGGACAGTCTCGCCAAAGCCGTTCTCGAGCGAGTCGAGTGCGACCTTGACCTCGTCGCCGACAGCGACTTCGATCTCACCCTGTTCGTTCTTGAACTGCTCGATCGGGACGATGCCTTCGGACTTCAGGCCTGCGTTGACGACGACCACGTCGGAGCGGATCTCGACGATGGTGCCGACAACGATGGCGCCCGGCTTGAGCTTGGAGAGCTTTTCGCTCTGCTCGAACAGTTCAGCAAAACTTTCGGTCATGGGGTTGGTTTCCAGGTTGGACACACGGCCTGACGCGCCAAAACTTGCGCCGGCCACCGGCTGTGCGACGCCCTTCGAGCCTCCTGACGCATCAGGCTGGCTATCGGACATCTGTGGTTGATCCCGTGCCTTCATGGCTCGGGGCTTGGGGTTTCTGCTGCAGGGAAGGTCGGGCGGCCCGGCGCGAACCAAGCCCGCGCAGCTACGCCCAATCAGCGCAGCACGGCGAGCACGCGTTCGATCACGGTGTCGACGGGAACGCCGGTGGAATCGATGAGGACCGCATCGGCTGCGGGCTTCAGGGGGGCCACGGTGCGTTCGGCATCACGCGCATCGCGCGCGACAATCTCCTCCAGCAGACCGGCGAGTGTAACCGCGAGGCCCTTATCCTTCAACTGCTTATAGCGACGATCGGCGCGCTCGGCCGCGCTGGCGGTGAGGAAGACCTTATGGGGGGCGTCGGGAAAGATCACCGTCCCCATGTCACGCCCATCCGCCACCAGCCCCGGCGCACGGCGAAACGCGCGCTGCTTGTCGAACAGCGCGGCACGGACGGGCGGCAGCGCCGCGATCGCGGAAGCGGCGGCGCCAGCGGTCTCGGTGCGCAGCTCATCGGTCGCATCAACGCCATCGACGAACACACGGGGCTCGCTGCCGTCACGCTCCTCGAAGCGCACCGCGGTCTCGCGGGCAAGTCGCTCAAGCGCGGCCGCGTCGCTGAGATCGAGGTCATGCCAACCGGCCGCGAGGCCGACCGCGCGGTACAGCGCGCCCGAATCCAGAAAATGCCAGCCCAGCTGCCGGGCCACCGCCCTCGCCACCGTCCCCTTGCCGGAGCCCGAAGGGCCATCGATGGTCAGGACGGGCGGAGGGGTCGGAGCATTCGTGGTCATTCGCACAGTTTAGCGGCTGGGGCGATGCCGGCCTAGCCGCGATCAGCCCGGTGTTTCGACGATCTCGAAGCCACAACCCTGCGCGAGCTGCACGAAACCGGGGAACGAAGTCGCCACGTTGGCGCAGTCCTCGATGCGCACCTCGCCCGTGCCGAGCTGGCCGGCGATCGCGAAGCTCATGGCGATGCGATGGTCGCCGCGGGCGTGGACCGTGCCACCCCGAAGGGCACCGCCTTCGATGATCGCGCCGTCCGGCCGCTCTTCGATGCGAGCGCCCAAGCTCTGCAGTCCTTCGGCCATGCTCTTGATGCGGTCGGACTCCTTGACCCGCAGTTCGGCGGCGCCGCTGACCGTGGTGACACCTTCCGCGCAGGCAGCCGCCACGAACAGCGCCGGGAACTCGTCGATCATGTCGGGCACGACGTGCTCGGGGATCACCGCTCCGCGAAGTCGCGCGTGGCGCACGCGCAGATCCGCCACCGGCTCACCGCCGTGCTCGCTGGGGTTCTCCAAGGTGAGGTCTGCGCCCATCAGCCGCAGCGCTTCCAGCAGACCGGTGCGACGCGGGTTGATGCCGACCTGTTCGATCAGCAGGTCCGAGCCAGGGATCAGGCTGGCGGCGACGACGAAAAAAGCGGCTGAGGAGAAATCGGCCGGCACCTGCACTTCGGTCGCACGCAGCGTCTGGCCGCCGCGCAGGCGAGCACGACCGGGCTCGAAGTCGATGTCGACGCCGAAGGCCGTGAGCATACGCTCGGTGTAGTCGCGGGTCGGGTGCGGCTCGATCGTCTCGGTTTCGCCCTGCGCATAGAGACCGGCCAGCAGCAGAGCCGACTTCACCTGCGCGCTGGCGACCGGCAGCTCATAGCGGATGCCCTGCAGTGCCGAGCCGCCGCGGATGCGCAGCGGCGGTCGCCCCTCGGGGGCGGTGTCGATCGCCGCGCCCATCTGCCGCAAGGGCAGCACAACACGATTCATCGGTCGACGGCTCAAGGATTCATCGCCGACGAGTTCGCTGTCGAAGCCCTGCCCCGCCAGCAGGCCGGCGAGCAAACGCATGCCGGTGCCCGCATTGCCGCAGTCGATGGCCGCGGCCGGTGCCGTCAGCCCGTGCAGGCCAACGCCGTGGACGATACGCACGCTCGCCTCGGGGGCGTCCATGCGGACGCCCATTTGCGCGAACGCACGGGCGGTGGCGCGGGTGTCCTCACCTTCCAGAAACCCGCTGATGTGACTGGCACCTTCGGCAAGCGACGCGAGCATCACCGCGCGGTGGCTGACCGACTTGTCGCCGGGCACGCGAATGCGGCCCTGCAGACCGCGCGCCGCACGTGAGGCGCGGTACACACCGCCCGCCCCGCTCACAGCACCGCCACCGGATAGCTGCCGAGGATCCGCACCTGCGACGCGAACTCGCCCAGCTCGGAGAGCGCCGCGCGCACCGGCACGTCATCGACATGACCGGCGATGTCGATGAAGAAGGCGTACTGCCACTTGCCCTCGTGCGAAGGCCGCGACTCGATGCGGTTCATGCTGACGCCGTGCTCGGCCAGCGGACGCAGCACGTTGTAGAGCGCGCCTGGCTGGTCGCGCACGAACACGAGCAGCGAGGTGCGGTCGTGGCCGGAAGGCGGAAACAGCTCACGGCCGATGACCAGGAAACGTGTGGTGTTGTCGGGGCGGTCTTCGATCGGACCGGCGACGACCTTCAGTCCGTACACATGCGCCGCCGACTCACCGGCGATCGCTGCGGCATCATCGGCCGTGCGAGCGCGTCGCGCGGCTTCGGCATTGCTGACCACCGGCAGCTTCTCGACCTTCGGCAGATACTGGCGAAGCCAGGTCTTGCACTGCCCCAGCGACTGCGGGTGCGAGTAGATCCGCTCGATGTCCTCAAGGCGCCCAGAGCGGTTCAACAGATACTGATGCACACGCAGTTCGACTTCGCCGCAGATCTTGAGCTTCGAGGTCAGGAACATGTCGAGCGTCGACTGGATGGTGCCCTGGCCGGAGTTCTCGACCGGCACCACGCCGAAATCGGCATTGCCGGCCTCGACCTCCTGGAACACTTCCTCGATGCTCGACAGCGGCATGCCGTGGGCCGAATGCCCGAAGTGCTTGTGTACCGCCTGCTGGCTGAAGGTGCCCTCGGGGCCAAGGAAGCCGATGCGCAGCGGCTCCTGTTGCGCGAGGCAGGCCGACATGATCTCGCGGAACAGGCGCACCAGGGTTTCGTCGTGCAGCGGGCCGTCGTTGCGGTCAACCACCTTGCGCAGCACCTGCGCTTCGCGCTCGGGGCGGTAGTAGTCCACCGCGGCCTTGAGCGGGCCTTTGGCGCGACCGACCTGCTGCGCCCACTTGGCGCGTTCGGCGATCAGGTTCTGGATGTTCTGGTCGATGCTGTCGATGCGTTCGCGCGCCTGCGCCAGCGCAGGCGGCAGAGCAGTCGACTCGGGCAACTCGACCTTGGCCGCGCGCTTGCCAGTCGGCTTCGCCGCAGCCTTGGCGTTCTTCGGCGCGGCAGGCGGCTTGCCTCCCTGCCCCGCCTGCCTGCGCGTGGCCATCAGACCACCCGCACCGACAGGATGCCGTCGACCCGGGCGATCTTCGCCACCACCGAGGCATCGACCGGCGAATCGACGTCGAGCAGGGTGTAGGCCAGCTCGCCGCGCGAAGCGTTGTGCATCTGCGCGATGTTGAAGCCGGCCTCGCCCAGCAGATGCGAGAGCTGGCCGATCATGTTCGGCCGATTGCGATTGGCGATGCACAGCCGAGCCTTGCCCTCGCGCGCCATGCGCGTGTTGGGGAAGTTCACCGAGTTCTGCACGTTGCCGTTCTCGAGGTAGTCGCGGATCTGGTCAGCGACCATCACCGCGCAGTTCTCTTCGGCCTCGGCAGTGGAAGCCCCCAGATGCGGCAGCGCGATCACGCGCGCATGGCCGACCAGATCAACGCTCGGGAAATCGCTGACGTAGTGGCCGATCACGCCGCTCTCCAGCCCCTTGCGCAGGGCCTGCGGATCGACGATGCCCTCGCGGGCGAAGTTCAGCAGCACCACGCCGCGGCGGGCGGCCTCCAGCGCCGAGGCGCCGAAGATGCCGCGGGTGGCGTCGTTCAGCGGCACGTGGAAGCTGATGAAGTCGGACGCCGCGAACAGCTCGTTCAAGCTGCCGGCTTTCACCACATCGGAGGACAGCTGCCAAGCGCCGTCAATCGTCATGTGCGGGTCGAAACCGACCACGCGCATGCCGAGTGCGCGCGCGGCGTTCGCCACCTTGACGCCGATCGCGCCCAGACCGATCACGCCCAGGGTCTTGCCGGCCAGCTCGAAGCCGGCGAAGCGCTTCTTTTCGGCCTCGATGGCGTGGTGCGGGTCGGCGTGTTCGCGCAGCTTGGCGACAAAGCCCAGGGCCTCGCTGATATTGCGCGCGGCCAGCAGCATGCCGGCGATGACCAGCTCCTTCACCGCATTGGCATTGGCGCCGGGCGCGTTGAACACCGGCACGCCGCGCTCGCTCATCGCCGCGACCGGAATGTTGTTGGTGCCGGCACCAGCGCGGCCGATGGCCTTGATCGAAGCAGGGATGTCGAGCTTGTGCATGTCCGCCGAACGCACCAGCACCGCGTCGGGCTGGGCCATCTCGGTGGCGACTTCATAGCGGTCGGCCGGCAGGCGGTCGAGGCCGATGCGGCTGATGTTGTTGAGGGTCTGGATCTTGAACATGGGCGAGGACGGCCTGGCAGGAGAAAGACGGTGAGTCTCGACCCGCGCAGCGTTGTCCACGCTGCGCGCGGTCGGCAAAGGAGAATTCGGAACGAGGAGCCGCGCGGCACGCGGTTGAGGATCAGCGCGCCGCCTTGCCGTTCCCGCGCGCGCGGTCAGCAACCGCGCGCGCTACGACCTCAGCCGTGGCGCTTGGCGAAGTCGGCCATGAAATCGACCAAGGCCTGCACGCCCTCGATCGGCATGGCGTTGTAGATCGAGGCGCGCATGCCTCCGACCGCCCTATGCCCCTTCAGGGCCAGCAGGCCAGCGGCCTCGGACTCCTTCAGAAAGGGCTTGTCGAGCGCGTCGTCGTGCAGGGTGAACGGCACGTTCATCCACGAGCGCGCGGAGACTTCGACGGGGTTGCGGTAGTAGCCGTTGGAACCGTCGATGGCGCCATAGATGAGCTCGGCCTTGGCGCGGTTGCGCTCGGCCATGGCGGAGAGGCCGCCCTGCTGCTTCAGCCACTTGAAAACGAGGCCCGCGAGATACCAGGAAAAGGTCGGCGGGGTGTTGAGCATGCTGCCATCCTTGGCCTGGGCGGCGTAGCTCAGCACCTTGGCGATATTCGCCGGCGGTGCCGGGATCAGATCCTCGCGGACGATCAGCACGACCAGGCCCGAGGGGCCGATGTTCTTCTGGGCGCCGGCGTAGACGATGCCGTGGCGGGCGATGTCGATCGGCCGCGAGAGGATCGTCGAGCTGAAATCACCCACCAGCGGCACGCCGCCGGTGTCCGGCGTCTGGTGGAACTCGACGCCGTGGATGGTTTCGTTCGGGGTGTAGTGCACGTAGGCCGCATCGTCGCCAAGCTGCCACTCGCTGCGCGCGGGAATCGCAGTGAAGTTGCCTGCTTCCGAACTGGCGGCCACGCGGGTCTTGACGTAGGGCTTGCCCTCGGAGACGGCCTTCTGACCCCAGGCGCCGGTGACGATGTAATCCGCACTGCGCTCGGGCGAAGCGATGTTCATCGGAATCTGCGCGAAGTGCTGGGTGGCACCGCCCTGCAGGAACAGCACTTTGTAGTTCGCCGGCACCGCGAGCAGCTCGCGCAGGTCGCGTTCGGCTTCTTCCGCTGCGGCCACGAAGGCCGCGCCGCGGTGGCTGACCTCCATCACCGAGGCGCGCTCGCCGCCCCACTCAAGGAGTTCTTCCTGCGCTTGGCGCAGCACGGGTTCGGGCAGCGCGGCGGGGCCGGCGCTGAAGTTGTAGGTACGCGACATGCTCGGGGGCTCCACAGGATGGGAAGAAACCGTGAATCCGCCGGAGGCTAGCATGCTGCCCTGCAGCACGAAAGGGCGATGGCGGGCATGTGCAAAGTCGTCGCCCAGCGCCTCCATGGCGGCCCGTCCAGCCCGCACGGCGCAGTGCGGAACACCCCCCGGCTCTCGCCCCGCAAAGGTTCTCGGCAGCGGCATCGCGGTGCTACCCTGCGACCGATTTCCGCCCACTTCGCTGACTCCATGGCTCCGTCCTTCGACAATCCCACCACCCAGCGGACGGTGCTGAGCCCGGGGCCCGCGGCTCCCACCCAGCAGCGCGCCGCCTGTCTGGTGGTCATTCACGGCGAGGGATTGGGCAAGCGAGTCGACGTCGAGTTGGACCCGGTGCTCGTCGGGCGCGCGCCTGAGGCGAAGCTGCATATCCCGCATCCGAGCGTTTCGCGCCGCCACTGCGAGGTCTGGCGCGAGGGAGACAACTACCGCCTGCGCGATCTGGGTGCGACCAATCAGACGCGAGTCAACGACCAGCCCTGCGCCGAAGCGCTGCTGACTGACGGTGACCACATCACCGTCGGCGAGATCCTGCTGAAGTTCATCAGCCACGCCAGCCTGGAAGCGCGATATCACGAAGAGGTCTACCAGCTCGCCACCCACGACCCGCTGACCGACCTCTACAACCGGCGCCACTTCGCCGAGCAGGTCGACATTGAGATCGCGCGCGCGTTGCGGCACGGCCGCCCCTTGAGTCTCTGCATCGTCGATGTCGATCTGTTCAAGCCCGTCAACGATCGCTACGGACACATCGCGGGCGATAGCGTGCTGAAGCAGATGGCCTCGATCCTGCGGGGCCAGGTTCGCCGCGAGGACCTGGCGGCGCGCATCGGCGGCGAAGAGTTCGCGGTGCTGCTGCCGGAAACCGCCGTGGCTGGCGCCGAAGAGTTTGCGGAGCAGTTCCGCGGCGCTGTGGCGGGCACGCTGTTCCACCCGGGCGGTGAAGCCCAGCACATCACGGTCAGCGTCGGCATCGCCGAACTGCGGCCCGATCGCGGCGACCGTTCACGCCTGATGCGCGCAGCCGATGCGGCGCTCTATCGGGCCAAGGACGAAGGGCGAAACCGGGTGTGTGTGGAAGCCTGAGGAGCCGGGATTGGGGATTTGGGATTGGGGATTCGAAAGAGCGCATTCGGTGGGCTGACGGCCGCGCTTTGTCTACGGCTTGATGATGATCGAGCTGTCGCTGAGCTAAGCCTCGCCCGCTCTGACGAATCCCCAATCCCCAATCCCCGCCTCACCGATACCGCCGATCCACATACTCCTCGATGATGCCGATGAACTCGGCGACGATGCTGTCACCTCTGAGCGTCGTCGCCTTCTCGCCGTCGATGAAAACCGGGGCCACCGGGGCTTCGCCGGTGCCGGGCAGAGAGATACCGATATTGGCGTGCTTGCTCTCGCCGGGGCCATTGACCACGCAACCCATCACCGCCAGCGTTAGATTCTCGACGCCGGGATGCTTGAGTTTCCATTCCGGCATGCGCCCGCGCACATGCTCCTGCACTTCTTTCGCCAGCTCCTGGAAGAACTCACTGGTGGTGCGGCCGCAGCCCGGGCAGGCGGTGACCAGCGGGGTAAAGGCGCGCAGGCCGAGTGTCTGCAGCATTTCCTGCGCGACCACTACTTCCGTGGTGCGCGACTGCCCCGGCTCCGGCGTCAGCGACACACGAATCGTGTCACCGATGCCTTCCTGCATCAGGATCGCCAGGGCCGCTGTCGACGCCACGATGCCCTTCGAGCCCATGCCAGCCTCGGTCAGGCCGAGATGCAGCGGGAACTGAGAGCGTCGGGCGAGATCGCGATACACCGCGATCAGATCCTGCACGCCAGAGACCTTGCAGGACAGGATGATGTTCTCGGACGAAAGGCCGATCTCGACGGCGCGCTCAGCCGAGTCCAGCGCCGAGCGGATCAGGGCCTCGCGCAGCACGCGGGCGGCGTCCCAGGGCTCGGCACGCTCGGCGTTCTCATCCATCAATCGCGCCGCCAGGTCCTGGTCGAGCGAACCCCAGTTGGCGCCAATGCGCACCGGCTTGCCGAAGCGGATCGCGAATTCGATCAACTGGGCGAACTGGGTATCGCGCTTGCGGCCGAAGCCCACGTTGCCCGGATTGATGCGGTACTTGGCCAGCGCCTCGGCGCACGCGGGCTCGTCCGCCAACAGCTTGTGACCGTTGTAGTGGAAATCGCCGATCAGGGGCACCTCGATGCCCATCATCGCCAGCCTGTCGCGTATGCGGGGGATGGCGGCAGCGGCTTCCGGCGTATTCACCGTGATGCGCACCAGCTCGGAGCCGGCACGCCACAGCTCGCCGACCTGCTTGGCCGTCGCCGCGACGTCGGCAGTGTCCGTATTGGTCATCGACTGCACCACGATGGGCGCACCGCCGCCCACGTCAACGCCGCCCACGCGGGCGCGGAGCGTGCGCCGACGCTCGATCACTTGCACTTCGGACATTCAGATCACCGGGCTTTCAGGGGCGGGAGAGCGGTCGGCGCGAAGCAGGACGTAGTCACCCGCCTGTTCCACCGCCGCAAGCCCGCGAAAGGATACCGTCTCGATGCCCGGCGTTGATTCGAGCCCATCCTGATCGAGAGGAAGGCCGACGACTTCGATGCGACCTGCGTTGACGTCGATCAGAGCGGGCGCCAGCAAATGCTGGGACGGGCTCTCCGGCTCGCGCAGCCAGCGCAAGGCGATGCCGCGCTGCGGTGGCTTGGGCGTGCCAAGCAGATCCAGCGTTCGCAATCCCACCGCAGCCGCGCGACGCGCGAGCAGCTCGATCCCTGCGTCCACCGAGCCATCACCGTGATAGCGCATCCAGCGCACCACGCCGACCATCCAAAGCGGGTCGTCCTCCTCGTGCGCGATGGTCAAGCCCAGCACCTCGCCCACGCGGATGCGAATGCCGGTCTCGCGCGGCCACAGCAGACGGTAGCCGCCCAAGCTCTGGTCCAGCACCTGACCGCGCACGCGGCTCGCCTTCACCGTCTCCTGGGTGGCCTGGGCCCAGCTGGCGTGTGGAGCAGCACCCACGCGATGGCCGGTGACCTGGTGCATGAAGGCATCGAAGTCCTGCTCGCCGGACAGAAAGTAGTGCAAGCCCGATAGCCCGATGACCGTATCCAGCGAATGCGTGGCGCCAAGACGTCTGGCCCTGCGTGCGGCGGCAGTTCCCCAGCCCGCTCGCAGACGCCGCAGAAGCTCGGCGGGAGCGTCCATCGATTTGCGCTGACGCTTGAGCCTGAGGTGGAGCTGTTCAACTCCCACACTCTGCAGGGGGCCTTCAAGCTGGCTGCGCAACGGCGTCAGATCCAGCCACAGCACCTGCGCGGCAGCGGCCTCGCGCTCCTCGGGGATGTACCCCGGGCCCCGGTCGGTAGACACCGGCAAGGCGAAATCTTCCTTGCCGGTTTGAGCCTCCTTCAGCTCAAGCTCGCCCACCAGATGGCGGCAGATCGGCCACAGGTCGCTCTGTTCTCTCTGACTGAAGCGGAAAGGATTGGACAGTGCGAGCAGCACCGACTGCAGGTACACCTGTTCGACGCTGCTGGCCCCAGCCTCGGACGGCTCGGCCACGGTCTTGCTGGCGAGCCCTGCGGAGCGTGCGAAGCGGTACACCGAGTGCAGGCCAAACCAGGTGCCGGGAAGCGGCATGCGATACAGGAAGTAACACAGCGACAGCAGGCGCGCATGGTGCAGTGCCGCGCGCAGCAGCAGCTGCGAGACTGAACCACGGCGCAGGAAGGACACCGCCCCGGCCGGCGCCAAGGTCTCCTGGGAGGCCGCACGGTATCCGTTGGCGAGTTCGCGATGCAGGTTCAGGCAGGCCTCGGCCGCCTGCGACGCCTGCACGGAGAGCGGGAAAGAACTGGTCTGCAGCTGTCGATCAAGGAATTGCAGAGCCTCCAGCACCGCCGGCCGAATCAGATCCAGAATCACTGCGCGCTGGTTGCCCTGCAGGGCGCGCTGGCGCAGCTGGACGAAAGCATCCGCGAGGCGCGCCAGGGTGACCTGCGGGTTTGCTCGAGGAAGCTCCTCCACCCAACGCGCTACGGCCTTGGCGTCCGAAGGAAAGCTGCCAACGGCGGCGCTGGAACGCTCGGGAAGCTGCTCTCCCAACTGCTGATACGGCTCTGACATGCGTGCACTGATCCTCGTAGGCCGATCGGGTGTCCACGGACGCGGGTTCGGGTTGGGCCTGCCCGCCTGCCCGCGCGCCGGCCGGCAGTCTAGCAGCGGGGTGACTGGCTTCCGTCGGCACGGCCCGCGGCGACCCGCCCGACGGCGGCACGGGCCGACTGCAAGGTCTCCGCAACCGGCGGGGCCTGCAGGCGATGCGCGCGGAACACTCACCCAAGGGCAATGCAAGGTCGTTGCCGCCCGGCGGGAGAATGCGCGTCGAAACATCGACACCGCGCCAAGACAGCGCGCTCGATGCGCATGCGGAGGGCGCGCACTGCGGTTAGCATGCGGGGCCCCGTATCTGCGCACGCGACGTTTGAATCCGAACCCGCCCCACTCCGCTACGCCGCCCTGCCTGACGCCGAGCAGCCTCAACGCGCTTGCCCGCGATCTGCTGGAGGGCGCTTTTCCGCTGGTGTGGGTGGAGGGCGAGCTGTCCGGCGTCTCGCGACCGGCCTCGGGGCATCTGTATTTCAGCCTCAAGGACGCCCGCGCCCAGGTGCGCGGCGCGCTGTTCAAGCAGCGCAGCCTGCGGCTGGCTTTCACGCCCCAGGACGGTCAGCAGGTCTTGGTGCGTGGTCGACTCTCGCTGTACGAGCCGCGTGGCGACTATCAGCTGATCGCCGAACACATGGAGCCCGCCGGCGAGGGCGCTCTGCGCCGCGCGTTCGAGGCGCTGCGTGCGCGCATGGAAGCCGAGGGCCTGTTCGCGGACGCACGCAAGCGCCGCGTACCGGTGCCCCCGCGAAGGCTTGGCGTTCTGACTTCGCCCACGGGAGCCGCGGTGCGCGATGTGCTGAGCGTGCTGGCGCGACGATTTCCGCTCATCGAGGTCGAGGTGCTGCCGGTGCCGGTACAGGGCAAGGACGCGCCGGCGCAGATTCGGGCAATGCTTGAGCGCGCGGACGCCAGTCAACGCTACGACGCACTGCTGCTGACCCGCGGTGGCGGCTCTCTCGAGGATCTGTTCGCCTTCAACGACGAATCCTTGGCGCGCTGTATCGCCGCACTGCGCACGCCGCTGGTCTCCGCGGTCGGTCACGAAATCGATTTCAGCATCAGCGATTTCGTGGCCGATCTGCGCGCGCCCACGCCCTCGGCCGCTGCCGAACTGCTGGTGCCAGACCAAGCCGAGCTGCGCACCCGCCTGGCCCAGCTGCGCAGCCGGGCGCAGCTCAGCCAGACGCAGCGCGCTCAGCGCGTCGGCCAACGTCTTGACCAGCTTGAACTCCGCCTGCGGGCGCAAGCACCGGCGCTGCGTCTGCGGCGTCTGCGCGAACGCTTGCTGGCGGCCGCTGCACGCTTGCCGGAATCCGAAGCGCGAGCCCGTGCACGGCTCGCCCAGCGCAGCCTGCGCCTCGGCCAGCGACTCGATCAGCAGAATCCCGCGCTGCGCCTGCGCCGTGAACGCGAGCGTACAAGGGCGCTGCTCTCACGCCTGCAGAGCGCGCTGGAGCGACGGATGCACGCTCAGCGGCTGCGCGCGAATCTGCTCGCACGCACGCTCTCCGCGGTCAGCCCACTGGCGACCCTGGGTCGCGGCTACGCGATCCTGCTGGACGCCGACAGCGGCCAGGTGCTTGCGCGTCGCGCGGACGCCCTGCCCGGCCAGCGTCTCACCGCGCGCCTCGCGGACGGTGAGCTCAGCCTGCGCTGCGACTCGGCCTGACATGCGCTTTCTCGATCCGGAATCCACCGGCGCCGGCCCCGCGCACGGACTGGCCGCCGAACCCGAGGACGGCGTACTGATGCAGCGCTTCGCGAACGGCGACATCGGCGCATTCGAGCAGCTTTATGCCCGCCATCGCGGCGGCCTGATGCGCTTCCTGCAGCGCGGACTCGGGCGCCGCGAGACAGCGGAAGAGTGCTTTCAGGAGGTCTGGAGCCGGGTGATCTCGGCGCGTGAGCGCTACCAGCCGGAGGCTCGCTTCGCGACCTGGCTGTACCAGATCGCCCACAACCTGCTGATCGACCAGTACCGCCGCCAACGCCCCGAGCTCAGCGTCGAGATCGTGCCGGACGCCGCCGAGACCGGCGATAACCCCTTCGCAGGCTCCGACACGTTGACGCCCGAGGAGCAGCTCAGCGCCTTCGAGCAGGCGCGCCGCCTGCAGGTCGCGCTGGGAGAACTTCCCGACGAGCAGCGCATCGCCGTGCAGCTGCGCCTCGAACAGGAACTCAGCCTCGAGGAGATCGGCGTCATCACCGGCGCCGGCCGCGAAACCGTCAAGTCCCGGCTGCGCTACGCGCTGGACAAACTGAAGGATCGGCTGCGCCGATGAGCACACCACTTCCGCCGCCCGGGCAGGTTCCCACCCCCAGCGCTTCCGCCGCCGCGAAGAGCGTTGCGCCCGCACGGCGCGCGCTGGATGCGGAAGAGTCGGCAGTAGCCACAGCACTGCAGGCCCTGCCGGTGAGCGAGCCCTCGCCAGAGCTCGACGCGCGGGTGCTCGCCATGGCGCGGTCCGCGCTCGCCGCAGACGCGGGGCATCGACAGCGCCCAGCGGCTGCGGCGCGCACCCGGCGCAGCCCGCGCGCGCTTTGGTGGCTGGGCAGCGCGGCGGGCGCGGTGATGGCCGCGGGCATCGGCTGGCAGCTCGGCGGCGACTCGCATCAGGCCGAGCGCGCGCGAGCGGAGTCCGCAGCGGGCGACGCGGGTCATTCCGCTGCAGCCCCAGCCTCGGACGACAGCGCAGAGTTCGAGGTGCTGATCATTCCTCGCGCCAGCACGACGGCCGAGGACAGCCAGACGGAGAAGGCAGCAGGCGCGCGCGAAAGCAGTCCACCGCCCGCGACCGAGATGGCGCGAATGGCGGCCCCCGCGCCGCCGCCGCCGTCGCTTCAGGAGACTGCGCCCCCCATGAGCACGGCGCCCGCACCCGCGGCCCCCGCGCCCAGCGAACCGCAGCCGGGCGCAGCGCCATCGCAGGCCGCCGGATCGAGGTCGAACCTCGCCGAGCGCGTGCAGTCGTCGCCGGCGCCTGGGGAGCCATCGCTGGACCAGGTCGTTGTCACCGGTGCGCGCCTCTCGCCCGCGGACTTCCCGCCGGTCGCACAGGATTTCCGCCTGAAGCCGGAGGACTGGCTGCAGCGCATTCGCGAGCGGCGCGACAGCGGCGATACCGACTCCGCACGGCGCAGCCTGCTGGATTTCATGCGTGCTCATCCCCAGCGCGTTGTGCCGCGCGATCTGCGCACCCTGCTGAACGAAGCACCGTGACGCGCTGGACTCTGGCCGCAGCCAACTCGCTGGAGCTGGTAATCAAGCGCAGCCGCTTCCGCTGCCACGCCGCGCCCGTACGCAGCGGCGATGAGGCCCTCGCGTTCCTGCGCGAGGTGTCCGACCCCGGAGCGACCCACAACTGCTGGGCCCTGCGCTGCGGCGATCTGTATCGATCCTCGGACGACGGCGAGCCGGCGGGCACAGCCGGGCGCCCGATCCTTGCGGCCATCGATGGCCAGGGTCTCGACGGCGTCATCGCCGTGGTGACGCGTTGGTACGGCGGCATCAAGCTGGGTGCGGGCGGATTAGTGCGCGCCTATGGCGGCTGTGCTACGGAGTGTCTGCGCACTGCAACGAAAGCGGCGGTCATCACGAAGCAGAACGTGAAGCTGAGCTGCAGCTTCACGGATCTGGGGGAGGTCCACGGTCTGCTGGGTCCACATGGGGTGGAAAAACTCGACGAGCACTACGATGCGGACGGCGTGCTGCTGAGCCTGCGCGTGCCGAGCGACCGCATCGAGGCACTGACCTATGCGCTGCGCGAAGCCAGTCGAGGACGGCTGCAGCTGAGCGCTGCCAGCAGTTCACCCGAGTCGAACGCTTGAGTGCTGCGCACTTCGGCTAGCCAGCGCGGCTCGTGCCCCGGTCCAGCGAAGTTTCGCCTCAGCGATTCTCACGCGGCAGGAACACCCTCAGCGAAGCCAGCAGGCCGCCGTCAATACGCTCCACAAGAGCGACCGGCTGTCCATCCGGCCCGATAGCGGCGTGCGCACCGGCGGCGAGCGCGTCGAAGCCTGCCGGTCGCTGACCTCGTCGCACCTGGGCGGCTTGGTCGGCGTCGAGCTCGACCCGCTGAAAATCCACCAGGCCGGCTTCCAGCGGCAGCAACCACTCGGGTGCAGGCTGCGTGGCCTCGGCCTCGATCTGATCGAGACCCACCATTCTGGGACTGCGGAAGGGGTCGACCCAGAGCCGGCGTAGTGCCAGCACGTGAGCTCCGCAGCCCAGGGCTTCGCCGAGATCGCGCACCAGCGAACGCACGTAGGTGCCGGAGCCGCATTCGACGCGCAGGCGCAGGTGCTGTCCTTCGACGGCCGTCAGATCAAAGCGATCCACCTGTACAGGTCGTGGTTCAAGCTGCAGCGACTCTCCGCGACGCGCGCGCACATACAGGGGCTCACCGCCGCGCTTCAGCGCCGAGTAGATGGGTGGCACCTGCAGGATCGCACCACGCAGCGATACCAGTGCCGCCTCGATCTGCGCGGCATCAAGCGCAGGCACGTCGCGTTCGCGAAGCGGCTGACCGTCGGCGTCATCGGTGTCGGTAGTGACTCCCAAGCACGCCACGGTTTCGTAGGCCTTGCGCGCGCCCAGCAGATGTCCGGCGATCTTGGTGGCCTCGCCGAAGCACAGCGGCAGCAGCCCGGTCGCGAGCGGGTCCAATGCGCCGGTATGGCCTCCCTTGTCGGCGCGAAGCAGGTGTCGTGCGCGCTGCAGCGCTTGGTTGGAGGACAAGCCTGCAGGCTTGTCGAGCAGGACGATCCCGTCCAGCCGACGCCAGACGGTGCGCGCCTGACGCGACATGGGGCGTTACTCCGACCCGCGCAGCAGGGCGTCGATACGCTCGCCGCGGTCGACCGAATCGTCGTAGTGGAAGTGCAGCTCGGGCACTGAACGCATGCGCACCCGCTTGCCCAGCTCCATGCGCATTTCCTTGGCGAGTTCCTTCAGCGCCTTGAGCGCTTCTTTGGCGCGCTCCGGCTGCAGGGCCGTAAAGAAGATCTTGGCATGTGCCATGTCGCGGGTGACTTCCACATCGGACACGCTGACAGAAGGCAAGCCGTGCTCACGCACAGCTTCATGCACCAGCTGGCCGACCTCACGGCGGAGTTGTGCGGAGACGCGGTCGGTGCGGGTGAAGCTGCGTTTCATTGAGAGCCGGGATTGGGGATTCGGGATTGGGGATTCGGAGAAGCGGGTCGCTGTACACACCTGGCTGGACTACGGGCGTGAAGCCGGAGAGGATCAGGCGCATTCGCGATCGGGGCCGGAACGAATCCCGAATCCCCAATCCCGAATCCCGGCTTCAAAGCGTGCGCTGGACTTCGATACGCTCGTAGCACTCGATCTGGTCGCCCGGCTTGACGTCGTTGTACTGCTTGACCGCGATGCCGCACTCGGTGCCCATGCGAACTTCTTCGACGATGTCCTTGAAGCGGCGCAGCGATTCCAGCTCGCCCTGGAAGATGACGGTCTGGTTGCGCAGCACGCGGATCGGCTTGTTCCGGCGAACGACACCCTCGATGACGATCGAGCCGGCGACCGCGCCGAACTTCGAGCTGCGGAAGACTTCGCGGACCTCGGCGACACCGATGATCTCTTCGCGCACTTCCTTGCCCAGAAGGCCCGAGGCCACCTGCTTCACCTGGTCGATCACGTCGTAGATGATCGAAAAATAGCGCAGGTCGAGGCCGTTGGCTTCGATCACGCGCCGCGCCGCAGCGTCCGCACGGACATTGAAGCCGATCACCACCGCCTTCGACGCTGCCGCAAGAGTCGCGTCGGACTCGTTGATGCCGCCGACGCCGGAGGCGATCACGTTGATGCGGATCAGCTCGTTCGACAGGCCGGTGAGCGAATCGCGCAGCGCCTCGACCGAGCCCTGGACATCCGCCTTGACGACCAGGTTCAAGGTCTGCTGGCCTTCGCCCTGGCCCATCTGGGCCATGATGTCTTCCATGCGGTTGCCGGCTTGCTTGACCAGGCGCGACTCGCGCTTCTTGGCCTCGCGCTGCTGCGCCACGTCCTTGGCGAGTCGCTCGTCCTCGACCACGACGAAATCGTCGCCGGCATCCGGCACGCCCGACAGACCCAGCATGACGACCGGGATCGAGGGCGTGGCCGACTCCACCTGACGACCGGCTTCATCGAACAGCGCGCGCACGCGGCCGTACTGCGTACCGCACACCACGAAATCGCCCTTCTTGAGCGTGCCGGTCTGCACCAGCACGGTCGCGACCGGGCCACGTCCCTTGTCCAGCGCGGATTCAATGACTGCGCCGGTCGCGCGACCATCGATCACGGCACGCAGCTCCATCACTTCCGCCTGGATCGAGATGGCGTCCAGCAGCGTATCGATGCCCGTACCGGCTTTGGCCGAGACCGGAACGAACTGGGTGTCACCACCCCACTCTTCCGGGATGACCTCGTGATTTGCCAAACCCTGCTTGACGTTGTCGGGGTTGGCGTCCGACTTGTCCATCTTGTTGATCGCGACGATCAGCGGAACGCCCGCGGCTTTCGCATGCTTGATCGCTTCCACCGTCTGCGGCATCACGCCGTCGTCGGCGGCGACCACTAGCACGACGATGTCGGTCAACTTCGCGCCACGGGCACGCATCTGCGTGAATGCAGCATGGCCCGGCGTGTCGAGGAAGCTGATCACGCCCTTCGGCGTTTCGACGTGGTAGGCGCCGATGTGCTGGGTGATGCCACCGGCCTCGCCAGAAGCGACGCGGGTGCGGCGGATGTGGTCAAGCAGAGAGGTCTTGCCGTGGTCGACGTGACCCATGATGGTCACCACCGGCGGACGCAGCTCTCCTTCGCCGCTGTGTTCGGCGTGGGCGATCAGGGCGTCTTCGACGTCGTTTTCGTTGGCGCGCACCGCGGTATGGCCGAGCTCTTCCACGACCAGTACCGCCGTGTCGTGGTCGATGGTCTGGTTGATGGTCGCCATGACGCCCATCTTGAACAGCGCTTTGACCACCTCAGCGCCCTTCAGCGCGAGTTTCTGGGCCAAGTCGGCGACCACGATGCTGTCGCCGATCGCGACTTCGCGCGTCATCGGCGCCAGCGGGCGCGAGAAACCATGCGTGCCGCCACCCGAGCGCGACGCTTCCTGGCGACGCTGGCCCGGCTTCTTGCGCGCACCGCGCCGAGCTACGCCGGCGTCCGAAAGATGCAGCTCGCCGCGGCCGAAGCGCGACCCGGCATCGTCATCACCACCGGGCCGGGCGGGCGCGCCACGCGCGGGACGGGCGCGACGGTCATCGCGACGCGCTGCGCCCGGGGGCGGGGGCGGCGGCGCCGAACCGGGGCCCGGCGGACGCATGCCCGGGCGCGGAGGAGCCCCCGAGGGGCGCGGTGCGCCTGAGCCCGAGGGCGCTCCCGAACGCATCGGAGGGCGCGAAGACGGCGTATCGCTGCGCGATGGCGGGCGCGAGGAGGGCGCGCTGGGGGCAGAGCTGCGCACCGGCTGCGACGGCGCGGCAGGCGCTGCCGTCACCGGTGCTGGGCTTGCTGGGGCTGCAGGGACCGCCGGAGCCGAAGAAGGCGCTGCCGCCTGGGTCGGTGCGGGTGAAGGGGCCGGCTCGGGCGCGGTCGCTTCGACCTTGGCAGGCGCTTCCTGCGCGCGTCGATGGGCCTCCGCTTCCTCGCGCAGGCGTGCTTCTTCCGCCGCCTTTCGCTGTTCAGTTTCGCGACGAGCAGTTTCCTCGGCCTCCTGACGAGCCTGCGACTCGGCCAGCAGACGCTGGGCCTCCTCGCGACCGGGATCGTCTGTGGCCGAGATTTCGCTGCGCTTGACGTAGGTGCGCTTCTGACGCACCTCGACGTTGACCGTCGTCTTCTGTTTGCCGGCTGCGACCGTGATCTCTTCGACCTTGCGGCGCTTCAGCGTGATCTGGCGGGGAGCCGCCGTCTCCTCAGGCGCATCGGTCTTGCCGTGCGTGCGGCGCAGGAAGCCAAGCAGCTTCATCTTCTCCGCGCTGGTCACCACCTGGTCGGGCCCGCTGAAGTTCATGCCGGCCTCGGCGAGCTGCTCCAGGAGCTTCTCAACCGGGGTGCCCGTCAACTTGGCGAGGGTGCGTACCGTAACTTCCGACATGTGGCTTCCTAAGGATTCATGGGCCCGGCCGCGCCGCGCACGGGCGTCAAGCCGTAAATTCTACCGCGACGAGGGCGTCCGCGCCCGAAGCGCGAACGCGCGCTGCGCGCTCATTCGAACCAGTGCTTGCGTGCTTCCATGATCAGCTTGGCCGCACGCTCAGCGTCCAGCCCTTCGATGTCGCTGATCTCGTCGACCGCCATCTCGGCGAGATCGTCGCGGGTCGAGATTCCGCGCGCCGCCAAGGCGTAGGCGATCGCGTCGTCGATACCTTCTAGCGACAGCAGATCTTCCGCCGGCTTGTGCTCTTCGAGCTGCTCTTCTGCCACCAGGGCTTCCGTCAGCAGAGCGTCGCGGGCGCGGGCTCGGAGCTCTTCGACGATGTCCTCATCGAAGCCCTCCACCGCAAGCAGCTCACCGGCGGGCACGTAGGCAATCTCCTCGAGCGTGCTGAAGCCCTCGCTGACCAGGATGCCAGCGATCTCCTCGTCGACCTCCATGCGGTCCATGAACAGCCGGCGGGCGCTTGCCTGCTCGGCTTCGCTCTTGGCAGCCACTTGGTCCTGGGTCATCACGTTGAGCTGCCAACCGGTCAGCTTGGACGCAAGCCGCACGTTCTGGCCGCCTTTGCCGATCGCCTGGGCCAGCTTGTCCTCGGCCACCGCAATATCCATCGAATGGCGCTCTTCGTCGACGATGATTGACTGCACCTCGGCCGGGGCCATCGCGTTGATGACGAACTGGGCCGGGTTCTCGCTCCATAGCACGATGTCGATCCGCTCGCCGTTCAGCTCGTTGCTGACGGCCTGCACGCGCGAGCCGCGCATGCCGATACACGCACCGATCGGGTCGGTACGAGTGTCGTGCGCGATCACCGCGATCTTGGCGCGATCGCCCGGGTCGCGTGCAGCACCCTTGATTTCGACCAGCCCCTGGCCCACCTCGGGCACTTCCAGCTTGAACAGCGCCATCATGAATTCAGGCGCCGCGCGGCTCACGAAAAGCTGCGGACCGCGCGCTTCCGAGCGCACATCGTAGAGATAGCCACGCACGCGATCTCCCGGACGCAGGGTGTCGCGCGGAATCGACTTGTCCTTCGGGATGAAGGCTTCGGCGTTGCCACCGAGATCAACATAAACATTGCCGCGCTCGACGCGCTTGACGATGCCGGTGATCAGCTCGCCCATGCGGTGCTTGAACGCATCGACCACCTGGGCGCGTTCGGCTTCGCGCACGCGCTGGACGATGACCTGCTTGGCGGCCTGCGCCGAGATGCGTCCGAAGTCGACGTTCTCGACCTGCTCCTCGATGAAGTTCCCCACCTGCGCATCGGCCTTGATGTCGACTGCATCCATCAGGCGGATCTGATGGTGCGGCGACTCCATCACCACGTCATCGGCCACCACTTCCCAGACGCGGAAGGTCTCGTAGCTGCCGTTGGCCCGGTTGATGGAGACGCGCATCTGCACGTCCTCCTCCGGGTACTGCTTTTTGGCGGCAGAGGCCAACGCAGCTTCGAGCGCATCGAAGATCACGCCGCGCTCGACGCCTTTCTCGTTGGCAACGGCTTCGGCAACCAGCAGCAGTTCTTTGCTCATCGTCGTGTCTCCGGCAGGCGCACCAGCGCCTGGGGGTCAGGAAAGCTTTGGGTTCGGTAAACGTACAGCGATTCAGCGCCCACGGCCGGGGCGGCGCGGCGCCGGCTTGGCATCAGGATCATCGTAGATGGAGGCCTCGACCTGATCGGCATCCACTTCGACGCCCTCGCCCTGACCAATCACGGAATAGTCGGGCACGAGGCGCGCTTTGGCGATGTTGTCGTGACTCAGGCGGAAGATTTTGCCGTCCTGCTCGACCAGCACCTCCGCACCCTCCACCCCGCGGATCGCGGCACTGAAGCGGCGGCGGCCCTCTTGGGGAAGATGCAGCGCGATCTTCGCCTGCTGGCCGATGAAGCGTTCGAAGTGGGCAGGCTTGAAGAGCGGGCGATCGAAGCCGGGCGATGAGACTTCAAGAACGTAGTTGCCCTGGATCGGATCGTTGACGTCAAGCAGGGCGCTGACCTCGCGACTGACTGCGGTGCAGTCGTCCAGAGTGACGTGGCGGCCCTCGGCGTCGATGTAGATGCGCAGCACGCTGCGATGGCTGCTGGGCGCGTACTCGATGCCGAGCAGCTCCAAACCGAGGTCAACGACCGCCGGCGAGCACAAGGCTTCGAGCTCTTGGATTTTCTGCGACATGGACCGACCTCCGGATCTCGCGCGCTCGCAGCCAGGCGGAGCGCAGTCAGGGCACAGGGCCCTGTCCAAGACACCGGAGCCTCGTCGGACGACCTCACCGACGCTGCGGGCCCGAAAATGAAAGAGCCTCACGGGGAGGCTCTTTGCAATGCCGCCGAAAGATCAACTCTCTCGCGGCCTTCACTGATGGTAGCGGGGGCAGGATTTGAACCTGCGACCTTCGGGTTATGAGCCCGACGAGCTGCCAGACTGCTCCACCCCGCATCAGTCAGACGCGCAGTATATGGAGCGTTTGCGTGCAGCGCAACAGTCAATGCGCCATGCACTGAATGGCGCACTGGATGCTCCGGCTTCAACACGCCGATTCCGCGGTCGCCGAGCCACCCGACCGGTTTGCTGCGCGGCACCTCGACACCGACGAACACCATCCGCTCCGGCGCGCTCGGCGCTTCGGCGCTGGCGCCGAAGCCCAGGCGCTTGAAGCGCAGGACCCAATCGGCGCGCGCTCGATGTCGAAACACGCGCAAGCGCAAGCGCCAGCGCCATGCATGCGAACGCCTGCATCCGCCGAGCACATGCATGCGAACGCCTGCATCCGCCGAGCATGCGTCGAGGGCCCGTCGGACAATCGCCAGAGACCCGCTCAGCGGAGCGCGCGCTGTGGACAAGCCGCAGCGTTCTTCGAGCCATGCGGCCCGTCGCTATACTCGAAGGCCCGAACGAGGCGGCTCGCCAATGCGTCCGAACGAGTGCCCTGCACCGCCCGCGCCCGCGGACGATCTGACCACCCTGCTGCACGCGTGGCATCAGGGTGACAGCGGTGCATTCTCGGCGGCGGTCGATCGGGTCTATCTCGACCTCAAGCGGATGGCCGCGCAGCGGCTGGGGCGCGGTGGCGCTGCGACGTTCTCGCCGACCGAGCTGGTCCACGAGGCCGTGCTCGACATGCTGCCGGCGCGGATGGACTTCGCCAGTCGCACGCATTTCCTCGCCACGATGTCGCTGGCGATGCGCGCCATCCTGGTCGATCACGCGCGTGCGCGCAGCGCTGAGAAACGCGGCGGCGATCGCGTGCAGGTGAGCGTCAGCCGCATCGATGAGGAGAACCCGCACAGCGCGGCACCGATCGACCTGCTTGCGCTGGAGCAGGCGCTGCAGGGCCTGGAGGCGCTGGACCCGCGCTGCGGTCGCGCCATGCACCTGACCTATTTCGGCGGGCTGTCGCAGGAGGAGGTCGCGAGCCTGCTCGGCGTGTCGGTGCCAACCGTCAAGCGCGACCTGCGTTTCGCCCGCGCCTGGCTGCTGAAGGCCATCAGCGATGATCCGGCCCGGGATGCCGCCGATGCAGGCTGAGCGCTTCGCCAAGATCCGCGCGCTGTACGACGACGTGATCGACTGCCCGCCCGAGCAGCGTGCGGCCCTGCTTTCGCGACAGAACGCGCCCGCCGACATCGCGGCCGAGGTGCTGGCGCTGTGCAGGGCCAGCGACGACAGCGATACCGCCGCCTTGATCCGCCCGCGCGACGCGCTGCTCGGAGAAGCTACAGCCGCGCAACCGGCCATAGGCGATGTGTTCGGCGCCTGGCGCGTGGTGGCCGAGATCGGCCACGGCGGCATGGGCCGGGTGTTCCGGGTTGAACGCAATGACGGCCACTACGCGCAAACGGCGGCGCTGAAGTTCATCAAGGGCGTGGCCGCCGAAGCCGCGATCACCCTGTTCGCGCGCGAGCGACAGCTGCTGGCGAGGCTGCAGCACCCGCGGATTGCCCGGCTGATCGACGGGGGCGCCACACTGGAGGGCCGGCCCTATCTGGTGATGGACTACATCGACGGCCAGCCGATCGACGCCTGGTGCCGCGAGCATCAGCCCAGCCGGGATGCCCTGCTCGATGTGTTCGTCGCGGCCTGCGGCGCGGTCAGCCATGCGCATCGCGAGCTGGTCGTGCACTGCGATCTCAAGCCTTCGAACATCCTTGTGACTGCCGCCGGCGAACCGGTGCTGCTCGACTTCGGCATCGCGCAACTCAACGAGCGCATCAGCGATGCGCCTGCGCCCGATGATGCGGGCGCAGCGTCCCCCGGCTACACGCCGCGCTATGCCAGCCCGGAGCAGCGGCGCGGCGAGCGGGTGAGCACGGCCAGCGACGTCTACAGCCTAGGCGTGGTGCTCGGCGAAATGATTGAGCGCGCCGGGCTCGCCGCCGACCGCGAGCTCGCCGCGCTGATCGCGCGGGCCTCGCAGGCACAGGCGAGCTCGCGCTACGCCTCGGTGGATGCGCTGTGCGAGGACATCGCACGACTGCGCGCGCAACGTCCACTGCAGGCATTGCCTGCCACGGCAGGCTATCGATTGAGCAAGTTCATGCGCCGCCGCTGGGGCGCGGTGCTGGTCGCGGCGGGCGTAGTCGCACTGTGCCTAGGCTTCACCCTGCAGTTGATCAACGAGCGCCAGCGCGCGCTGGCGGCCGAACAGATCGCACTGGCCGAGCGCGATCGCGCTCGGCAGTCGGAGATGGAGGCGCGCGCCTCGGAGGCGACCGCGCGCGAGACCAACGGGTTCCTGATTTCGGTGTTTCGCGGCGGCCACGCGGACGCGGGCAGCGGCCTCGTCTCGCTCTCGAACCTGCTCGACGAAGCAATGCTGCGCGTCGAAACCGATCTTGCGGGCACACCGGCCACGCAGTCGCAAATGATGGCCACCCTCGCCCGCGTGCTGTTCGTGATCGGCCAGCCCGACCGCGGCCAGCAGCTCTACGCGCGTGCCATCGAACTCGAGCGCAGACAGCAGCGCCCGCTGGTGCTGGCCGAGATGCTAATCAGCAATGCGCACGAGCTGCGTCGCGAACGCGCTGCGCAGATCGACTATGCAAGCGTGCTGGAAGCCCTGCGGCTGGTGGACGCGCACGCCGTTGCCGGTTCGCCGCTGCACTTCGAACTGCGCTTGAATGCGGCGAGCATTCTGGGCCAGGGTCGGCGACCGGAGGCCGAAGCGGTGTACGCGGCCGCACTGCAGGAAGCGCGCGAGCACCACCCGGACAGCGTCGCGCTGTCCAATGCGCTCGCCGCCTATGGATGGCATCTGCGCCGACTGAACGATTTCCCCCGCGCCATCGAGCTGATGCGCGAGTCAATCGACCTGCGCCGGCTGCTGCTCGGCGACGTGCACGTCGAGTACGTGACCGCGCTGGAAGTGCTGGCCGGCACGCTGCAGCTGGCACGAAGGTTCGCCGAGGCCGAACCGCTGTTCGTCGAGGCGCTGAACCTGCACCGTCGCGATGGCCGACTCGCCAGCCGACAGGGCGCTTGGTCGCTGGTGCAGTACGCGACGCTGCTCGCTGCTGCCGGGCGCGCCGAGGAGGCGATTCCGCTGTTCGATGAAGCATTCGAGATCGGCCAGCAGAAGTTTCCCGATGACAGCCCCTCCTTTGCGATCTGGAAGCACAACCTCGCCGACGCCGTCGCGGCAACTGGCGATGTGGCGCGTGCGACGGCCATCGTCGAAGACGCCATTGCCACGATGGAGACAGAGGGACCGGTCGCTCACCGCCGGCTCGCCCGCTCGCTGATCCTGCAGGCACGCATCCTGCGCCAGAACGGTTGCGACGCAGCGGCCGGCTCGGCAGTGGACAAAGCGCTGGAGATTCTGACAAGCGATCCCGCGCTCGATGGGTTCGATATCGCTGACGCACGACTGGTGCGCGCGCAGTGGCTGCAGGACTGCGGCCGCCATGGCGAAGCACGCGCCCTGCTCGAGGCCCTGCAGGCAGCGCCTGCGCAGCTTCGCCCCGGCACGGCGCCGTACCTTGACCATGCCGTGGCAAGAGCCAACCTGTGGCGAGACGGCGACGCGCTGACGCTGTCGAAGCTGATCGAAGCCGAGCACGCGCTGGCCGCGATCCACGCCCCCGGCGACCCGCGCCTGGCCTTGGCTCGACTGCCGCGCGCGGAATGGCTGCATGCGCAGGATCGACGCGCCGAGTCTTCCGCACTGGCGACGGCGATCGAAACCGAGATCGGCGATCGACTGGTGGCCGACGCACCGCTTCGCCGACACATCGAGGAGCTGCGCGACGCGCGTTGATCCAAGCTCCCGCTCAGCGACCCGAGAACGTTCATGCGCAGCATCCGCGCATGAACTTCCTTGCAATTCGCCCCCATCAGGGGCTGTAGGAGTCCTCCACCGCTGGAACAACCGGCCGCGCTTCGAACCCATCGCGGAACATCCGGCGGGCGTCCGGCCCGTCCATCGCCGCGTTGTTGGTCAGCTGGGGATCGTTGATGCCGACCGGCGGAGTGATCGTGGCGATGTTGCTGATCGACGTCGAGCCGCCGACGACCGCCGGGGTGGCATTGAAGCGGATCCGCACCGACGTCTGCGCTGGCAGATCGACGCGGATGTCCAAGGCGCCGCTGCCCGAAGGCGGGCACCAGGCCGCAGCGTCGGCCTCACACTGCCACTGCGCACTGACGAAATCCGGCGCCAGGGCGTCTTCCACCCTCGCTCCGAGCACCGCGCTCGGGCCGTCGTTACGCACGGTAATCAGGTAGGGCACCGGCTCGGCATCGTTGATGTAGTCGCTGTTGTTGGTCTTGCTGATGACGAGGTCGGCACTGGTGCCCGGCTGCCCGGGGATCACGCTGCCCTCAGCCGAGAACGCCCCCAGCCCCATCGCGTTGCGTGCGCGCACCCGGCAGCGGTAGGTCTGCTGCGGAGTCAGCCCGAGCAGGTCGATCGGCGAACCCGCACCCACCGCGGTGATCGGACCGGGCAGGCAGGAAAGCTCGTAGTCGAGCAGTGCGCTGCCGCCGTTGTTGCCGGGCGCACTGAAGACCACCCGCACGCCATTGGCCAAGGCGATCAGCGAGCCGAGCAGCGGAGCCGCCGGCACGGTTGCGGGCGTGGTGCTCAGCGCATTCGATGCGGGGCTGCTGCCGATCGCATTGCGCGCAGTCACGCTGCAACTGACCTGCACGCCGTTGCTCAGACCACTGACCAGCAGCGGGGACGCCGCACCGGTCGTCGACTGCGTGCCGCAGGTGGCGGTGTAGTCGAGGATCGGGCTGCCGCCGTTGTTGCTGGGCGCGGTGAAGTCCAGGCTGGCGCTGCCATCACCGCGCACCGCGCTGATGAGGGTGGGCGCCTGCGGTGCACCGACCGGCGTCACCGACAGCGCATTCGAGGCCGCACTGCTGCCGACCTCGTTGCGCGCGACCACGCTGCAGTTCGCCTGCACGCCATTGGCGAGCCCAACGACGATCAGCGGCGAGGCTGCGCCGGTAGTCGACTGCGCACCGCAGGTAGCGGTGTAGTCGAGCACCGCGCTGCCGCCGGTGTCGCTCGGCGCGTTGAACGTGAGCATGGCGCTGCCGTTGCCGGGCTGCGCGCTGATCAGGGTGGGTGGCTGCGGTGCGGCGACCGGCGTCACGCGCAGCGTGTTCGAGGCTTCACTGCTGCCGACCGCGTTGCGAGCGAGCACGCTGCAGCTGACCTGCACGCCGTTGCTGAGCCCGCCGACCAGCAGCGGGGACGCAGCACCGGTCGTCGACTGGGAGCCGCAGGTGGCCGTGTAGTCAAGGATCGCGCTGCCGCCGGTGTCGCTCGGCGCGGTGAACGTCAGCGTGGCGCTGCCGTCGCCGGGCTGGGCGCTGATCAGCGCGGGTGGCTGCGGCTCGCCCAGCGGTGTCACCGAAAGACGGTTCGAAGCCGCACTTGCGCCCGCGACATTGCGTGCGCTGACGCTGCAGTCAATCGCCATACCAACACTCAACCCGCTGACCAACAGCGGCGAAGCCAGGCCAGTGACACTCTGCGCGCCGCAGGTAGCGGTGTAGTCGATCACCGCGCTGCCGCCGTCGTTGACCGGCGCGCTGAACACAAGACTGGCGCTGCGGTTGCCCGCCTGCACGGCAGCGAGCACAGGTGCGTCCGGCGCGCGGCGCGGTCGCACCGGCAGCACGTTCGAGGCATTGCCGGTGCCGGTCGCATTGCGTGCGGTCACGCTGCAGTCGACCTCTACACCGTTTGCCAGTCCGGGCACCTGCAATGGCGAGCCGGTGCCGGTGACGGTTCGCGCGCCGCAGCTCGCGGTGTAGTCGAGGATCGCGCTGGCTTCCGCGTTGGTCGGCGGGTCGAACACGAGGGTCGCGGCGCCGTCACCAGGCTGCGCCGAAGTGAGTACGGGCGCGCCGGGCAGTGCGCGCGGTGTCACTGCGATCCTGTTGGAGAACACACTGAAGCCGGCCGCGTTGAACGCGCGCACCGAGCAGTCCACGGTGGTGCCATTGATCAGCCCGGTCACGACCGCAGGCGATGCGTCAACAAACACCCCCTGCGTTCCGCAGGTCGCGCGATAGCGCAACACCGGACTGCCACCATCGTTGCTCGGTGCGGAGAAAAGCAGGGTCGCTGATGCATCGCCTGGCGTCGCCCCAGTGAGCGTCGGCGCCCCGGGCACTGTGCGCGGCGTCGCGAGGATCACATTCGATGCGGCGCTGCTGCCCAGCGCATTGCGTGCGCTGACGCTGCAGGACACTTCGGTGCCGTTAGCGAGGCCCGTCAGGGTGATCGGCGACGCCGCGGCCGTAACCGAGCTGGCGCCGCAAGTCGCGGTGTAGTCCAGCACGGGCACGCCACCGTTGTCGCCCGGCGCAGTGAACGTCAGCGTCACCACCCCATTGCCGGGCGCTGCAGCGCTCAATACCGGTGCGCCCGGGAGATCGGCCGCCACGTACGCAGCATTCGCAGTCGACGCCCGATTCGCGGCATCGCCGGTGTAGCTCGCCACCAGCGTCTTGTTGCCACGCGTCGTCGAGGTCAGTGCACAGCTGCCCACTGAAGGGGCGCCGGGCGTCAGCAGCGCCGAACAGCTGCTCGTTCCATCGGACACCTGCACTTCGCCACCGGGCGAGGGCGTGCCTTCACTGCTCACGGCGACCGTCACCGGATAGGCGACGCCCACCCGCGCCGGGTTTGGCGGCTGCGCGGTGATACTGATGGCGGTGTTCGCGATCGGCGTGGCCGACACCGGATCGGAGGGCGGGCCCATGCCGAGATCGTTACGGGCGGTCAGCGTGCAGCTCGCGCTGACGCCGTTGGGCAGGGGCTGCACGACGATCGGCCCGCTCGTGGCGACCACGGAGACGCCACCACAGCGCGCGGTGTAATCGCGATGCGGTGTCCCCACACCGTTGAATCCGAAGAAGACCGTCAGTCGACCGTTGCCGGGCGTGATCTGGGTGATCGTGTGCTTGCCGGGAAGGACCTGGTCGGGCACCTCGACCGCGAACAGACCGGAGGCCGATGTGCGGTTTGCCGAGTCGCCGCCGTAGAAGGCTCGAAGCGTGAAGGCACCGGTGCTGTTGGTGGTCAGGCTGCAGCTGGCAGTCGAAGGCGTACCGGGCGTCAGCGTCGCCACGCAGCTGCTCCGCGCGCCGATGACACTGACCTGTCCACTGGCCGGGGTCGAGCCAGAACTGCTGACCTCGATATTGACGGCATAGGCCACGCCTGGCCTCGGAACCGCGGGTGCCGTCGAGCGGATCACCGTGGTGCTGGCGGCCTGTGCAGAGGCATGTGAGTTCAGGTAGACATTTGAGATCTGCAGGCTGTCGAGCCCGGTCAGGCTGCTCGAGTTCGTCTCGAACACCGCAAGACCGGCGTCCGACAGCGCCCGCGCGCCGGCTCGGCTGTCCGCATCGCCCGCCACACCGGCCGCGGATTCGGATCGGCGCGCTATCGCACCGGTGACGCGATCCTTGACGTAGAACTGGGCTAGCGCGGCGCTGGCGCCGGCAACCAGACCGTTCTGCGAACAGACGAAGCTGACGTAGCGCGCGCCTGCGGCGATCGAGGCTGAGCTGCACGCACCGCCCGTGCCCGCGGCGCCTGAACTGCTGGTGTTGACGCGTTCGATCGCGCCGGTCTGCAGGTCCTTGACGAACACATCGCGCACGCCATTGGTGTCGCCGGGCACGAGATTGCTCGCGTCGGAAACGAAGGCGACATAGCGGCCGTCAGGGCTCAGGGCCGGCTGCTCGCTGTGGCCATTGCCCGGGGCGCCGCTGGCGTCGCTGCTGGCGAGGAATCGCAGGCCCGCTGGCGTCGGCGCGAACGCATACACGAACACGTCGCGCACCGCGCTGCCGCCGTCGAGCTGGAAGTTGGTCGCATCCGACGCGAACGCGATGCGCTGACCATCGTCCGAGATGCTGGCCTGCACGCTATCCCCATTCCCCAGACCGGCCGCGACGCGACTGAGGATGAGCGGGCTGCTGCTTTGTCCGTCGCGCAGGATCAGAACGATGTCAACGAAGCCGTTGCGGTCGCCCGTACTGCCCAGGTACTCGCTACGGTCAGCCGAAGTGAACACCACCCGGAGGCCGTCGCGGCTGACCGCGATCGGCCCCAGCGCGTCCACCGGCGACTGTGAGCCAAACGCGGTACTGATGCGTCGGACGCTGCCATCGCTGAGCCGCTTGGCAAACAGATCGACCCTGCCATTGGTGTCGTTCGCGATCAGGTTGGTGGCGGACGACAGGAAGAACACCTCGCCGCTGGCCTCGGCATAGGCCGGGGCGAAGCTGTCGCCATTGGCCTGAACGCCATCGGCCGCGATGCTGACCCGCTGCACGGCTCCGCTGGTGCTGTTGCGCAGGAAGACGTCGGAGCGGCCATTGGTATCGCCGGCGATCAGCGCGCGGCTGTTCGAGGCGAATACAACAGTCTCACCGTCGCGGCTGATCGCCGCCGCGCTGCTGTCGCCGGTGTTTCGCACGCCCGCGTAGGCCGCACTGGCACGCGCCGTCACCTGGGCGCTGCGGTCACGCACAAAGACGTCGGCGGCGGCATTCAGATCCGGCTCCACCAGCTGCGCATTGACGGACTGGAAGGAGACGAAGCGACCGTCCGCGCTGATCGCCGGGCGCATGCGCGGCTCCCAGGTCACGTCTTCGCCGCCGGCATCGCCGCCGGCGAGCGTGAGGTGCTGATTGGTGAGGGTCTGAGTCTGGCGGTCGCGCACGTACACGCCGGTGCCCACGCCAGGGCGCCCCTGCTGGAAGACGACGTAGCGACCGTCGCCACTGATCGCCGGCACCAGTGCGTTGGAGTAGGACGGGTGCGACACCAGCTCGATCGCGCCGCTCAACATGTCCTTGACGAAAATCCGATCGCCATTCCAACCCCCGTTCGCGGGCAGATTCGGCGAATTGCATTGGAAGGCGACGAAGCGACCATCGGCACTCAGCGACGGAGAGCCGGCGCAGGAGCTCGTGGCGGCTTCGCCGGAGGCGGTCGCGCTGACCAGACGCGAGCTGCGGGTCAGACGGTCCTTGATGAAGACCTTGTTCTGCAATGAGTTCGCGGTGAAGTTGGGCACCAGATTGCCGGCCGTGGACAGATAGGCGACGTGGCGGCCGTCCGCGCTGATCGCCGGCATGTGGCTGTTGTTGTCGCCCACAGCATCCGCACTGGTGCTGCTGACGAGATCGAGCGCGGCGGTCTGCATGTCCTTGACGTAGACGTCGATGAGTCCGTTGCTGTCGCCCGCAGCCAGCGGACGCGAGGAGGCGAACACCACATAGCGGCCGTCCGCGCTCAAGGCGGAGAGCATGGTCGTGAACGACAGTTCGGCCTGGGGCGGCAGGCTGCCGTTGGGCAGCGATGACGCGCGCGCCACCGAGCCGCTGTAGAGATCCTTCACGTAGACATGCCTGCCGCTGTCACTCCCCGGCATCAGCGTGCTGGCCTGCGAGAAGAACGACACGTAGCGCCCGTTCGCGCTGATCGACGGCAGCTGGCTGGCGCTGTTGCCCTGCGTGCCATCGGCGGCCACGCTGACCCGGCGCACCGCGCCGCTCAGCTGATCGCGAACGAAGACGTCCTCAACCCCATTGGTGTCACCTGCAACCAGGTTGCTTGCGCTGGAGGAAAACACCACGAAGCGCCCGTCCGCACTGAGCGCCGTGCCGGACGCCACCGAAGCACCGTTGCTTTCGGGGAAGCTAGCGAGCGACTGCGACAGCTGGCGCGGATAGGCCGGCGCCGCGGGCAGCACCGTCTGCGTCACCGCGGCGGTGGTGCCACCCGCATAGGCGCCGCCGCCGCTCCAGGTGGCCGTCAACGCACGCGTGCCGACGGTGCTGCCGCGCCACAGACACTCGCTGGCCGGCAGCACGATGGTGCATTCGTCAACGCCATCGCTGACCACGATCGTGCCCGTGGGCGCCGGCTGCGCCAGGAAGGGCCGCATGTCGAGCAGCACCACCACGCTCACCGCCTCGCCGACGCGGCTGGCAGCGGGCAGATGGCTGACGATGCGGAAGTCGCGAACGCTGTGGACATCCTGCGCACTGCTTGCGGCCCACACACTCTGCGCCGCGAAATCGGCGCTCAGTTCGCGTGTTCCCGCTCGCGCGCTGCGCAGCACACAGCTGGCCGTTTCACCGGGCGTACCCGCCAGGCTGGCTTGGCAGGTCGAGGTCAGCGGATCGCCTTCCGGGCCATCGCTAACCACGACCACGCCCTGCGGATGGCCGCCCTGGCTGGGGTTCTCGCGCACCTGCAGCTGCACGGTGTAGGGCTCGAAAGGCGCGGTGGCCGCAGGCGTGCGCGACAGCAGTTGGGTGACCGTGGTGCGGCCCGCATCCACCGCATGAGAGACAGTGGCGGTGGTCGCTGCGATCGCGTCTTGGCCGCTGTAGCAGAGCTGCATCGTGCGCGTGCCGGGGCTGCTGAAGCGGATCGTGCAACTGTTCGCCGGCAGGGTCGCGCTGCACTGGTGCGCGGGCGTGATCGGAGGCGAGGCGCAGTCGGCGGCTTCCTTCACGATCACCTGCCCCGTCTGCGCCAGCGGCAGGCCGCTGGTCTGCGCGACGAGACGCCAGGCGAACACGACCTCGCTGTTCACCACCGAGGGCGCGGGCGTGCGGGTGATGTCGGTGAACCCGACGATGTCGACCACATCGTGCGTCGTCGTCGCGCTGCTGCCGTCCCAACCGCCCCAGCCCAGGTAGTCGGCCGTCAGGGTGCGGCGCCCGAGCGCGCGCGGCACGATCTGGCAGCTGCCGCTGCCCGCATTCAGGGTGATCCTGCAGCTTGCGGTCAGCGCGTCGCCGCGCGGCCCGTCGCGCACTTCGACTTCGCCCCTGGGCGTGCCGCTCATGCCGTTGTATGCAGCCTTGGCGACGTTCACCTGCACGCTGTACGGGCTGGTGCCGGCGCTCGAATCAGGCGCATCGACGATCTGCACTTCGGTGTTGGCGCCGGGTGTGAAGTACCAGTTCACCTCCGGGTTGAAGCGGATGCGGGTGGGGAAGATCAGACGCTGATGGCCATCAGCAATCGGCGTGGTGCCGATGAAGGTAGCGGCGAAGGATGTCTCAGGAACAAAGCGGACGACGATCCTGCACTCACCGCCCTGCGGATTGTTCATCCGGCCGACATAGCGGGCCTGGTGGAAATAGTCGTCGGCCGTACCGGCGGTCCCGTCGATGCCCGCGCGCGCCAGCCGCAGGGTGGCGACGTCCTCGCTGTGCAGGTGCCGCTGCACCTGGCCCATTTCATAGCCCTGATGAGCCGCCGATTCGCTGTTGGCATAGCCGAGCGCGGCCATCACCGCCGCATTGCCGTTGGCGACGAAGTTGTGCCCCGCCGGCAGACCGGACAGCTCACGGGTCATCGTTGTTCTGTCGACCACCGCCGGCACCACGCCGGGATCGTTCTCCCCGCTGACATACCAGTTCAGGCTGCGATCATCGCCGCGCTGGTCATCGGCCGAACCGGGAATGCCATCGGCGTCGCCGAGGTGATCGAGCAGATTGCTGGCGCCATCGGTGCTGCGCGTGGCGTCAAACACGCTGGTGCCTGCTCCGCTCGGGTCATTCGCATGCTGCGGATGGTGGAGCCCGTGGGCATGCATGAACTCATGCAGCAGCACCGTTTCGAAATCCGGCAGGGTGGGATCCGCGCTGCTGTCGGGCCAGAACGCGAAGCTGTGCTCAGCCAGGCCCTGGAAGCGGTTATAGGTGGCGATCACGTTGTGGATCGCCGGCTCGGCGGCGATCGCGAGCGCCGGATTTGCCGAGATATCGACGCAGACCGTAACGTCGCTTTGTTGGCCACCCACGCCCGTGTAGTTCTGATGCAGGATGGTGTTCGGTGAATCCTCGGTGGCGGCGATAAAAGCACCCGCACCCGCAGGCTGCGGAAGCAGGCCGATCAGGCTGGCGACCAGCACGCTCAGACGCAGGCGGCTCATCGCACGCTCCCGCTGTCGACGCGCTTGCCGTCGCGCTGCAGCAGCGGCTGCAATGCTCGAACGGTACTCGCCAGCGCGTTGATGCCCGCCGATTTCGGCTGCCGCTCGGCCTGATCGAGGACGTCCGCCCACACCAGCTCGCGCGACTTGCCGTCCTCGCGCCACTGCAGCGCGAACACATCGGCATCCAGCGCGTGGAACTCGATCTCCGGCTCACCCTGCTCGCGTTTGGCCTGCGCCTCAGCCGCCTTGGCCTCCTGCCGCAGGCTGTCGGCGCTGACGCCGCGCAGTGCGTCGAGCGCAATCTCGGCGCGCAGGGCTTCCCACTCGGCCGCATCCAGGCGGATCTCGTACTGCCCGGACTGGCGCAGATACCAGGGCCGCTGCACGGCCACGCAGCCGTCGTCGTGCACGCTAATGCGCAAGCGCTCGTGATCCGCCCCACGCAGGGCCGCCGAGACGATGCTGAGGCTCAGCGTCGGCCGCGCCGAGCCCTCGCAGGCCGTGGCGGCCGAGGCCAGCGCAGGGAACAGACAGGCGCAGACGACGGCGAACGCCGACATCGCGAGTGCAGCGTGAGCGCGGCGCAGCAGCCGCCCCGGCAGCAGACAGACCATGAAGAAACCCCTGATGGCCGAACCATGACGGCCTTTGGGGAGGCTTGTCGTATTTCGATGCGGCGAGGGATCACGGCGGATGCTGTGAGATCGCGCAGGCTGCTCAGCCCCCCGGAAGCGGGCTCGGGGACCCAGCTGCAGCGCGCCGGAGCCGCCAACGCCCGCTCAGCGCGAGCGACGGTCCGCTGGCGCGTGGCGCCGCGGTGGCCAACGCCACCAGGCGGCGAGGACACCCGAACCGAACGCGGTATAGGCCAGAACGAAGACCCAGGCCGGCGCCTCGATGTACAGCAGCCGACTGAGCCAGTACTCGATGAAGCCGCCCGCATAGGTGACCTCGCCCGCCTGGTCGCGCAGCCACAGTTCAAGCGTGGTGAGGGGACACACCATGCCCAGCCAACTCTGGGCCACCACGATGCCGATGGTCGCGAGGTGGGCGAGGCGGAACCACCACGCATTGGCAAAGCGCCAGCCGCGCAGATTGCCGAGCACGATCAGGACGAGCCCGAGCACCACGAACAGCACGACGCACACGTGCAGAAACAGCACAGCGTCGGCGGCCACGGTCCAGAGCATCGGGATCAGCCCTCCAGCAGCGCTTCGAGCGTCGCGCCGAAGCGTGTCTGTATCGATTCGCGCAGGCGATGGCGACCGTCCGCCACCTGCTGCACGCCGCCCACCCAGACGCCGTCGATCGCCGGCCGATTGCTGGCGAACACCCAGCGATCCACCAGATCCGCCGCCGTCGTCGCATAGAACGCTGGATGCGCGCTCTGCAGGGTGATCAAGTCAGCATCGGCGCCAGGCGCGAACACGCCCTCGCGCACCGCGCTGCCCTGCCCCGCCGATTCGGCGCCAGCACGTACGACGGCGGACAGCAGGGTCTCGCCGACCGAGGACGTGGTCGAGTCCGCAGCGAGGGTGCGATGGCGATGCAGAAGACGCTGGCCGTACTCCAGCCAGCGCAGCTCATCGACCAGGCTGACCGTCGCCTGCGAGTCGCTGCCCACCCCGAAGGCTCCGCCTTCCGCGATGTAGTCAAGCAGTGGGAAGAAGCCGTCGCCGAGGTTGGCCTCGGTGGTGGTGCAGATGGCCACCGTCGCACGGCTGCGCGCGATCCGCGCGGTTTCCTCTCTCGTGAGATGGGTGGCGTGCACCAGCGTCCAGCGCGCATCGACCTCGGCATGCTCATACAGCCACTCGACCGGCCGCGCCCCGCGCAGAGCGAGGCACTCATCGACTTCCCCGGTCTGTTCCGCAATGTGGATGTGGATGCGACTTTCGGCGGGCAGTGCGGCAAGCACTTCGCGCATCGCCGGCAGCGGCACCGCACGCAGGCTATGCAGCGCGCAACCGATCTGCAGGCGCTCGTTCTGCTGCGCTCGCAGCGTGTCGAGCAGGTGCAGGTAGGCGTCAACCGTGTGCCCGAAGCGGCGCTGTCGTTCGTTCAATGCGCGGCCGTCGAAGCCACCGCTCATGTAGAGCACGGGCAGCAGGGTGAGCCCGATGCCGGTTTCCCGCGCAGCCTCGATCAGTGCCAGCGACATCGCCGCGAGATCGGCATAGGGGCGGCCATCCGCCGCGTGATGCAGGTAGTGAAACTCGCAGACCCGGGTGTAGCCCGCTTCAAGCATCTCGACGTACAGCTGGGCGGCGACATCGCGGAGGCTGTCGGGGTCGAAGCGCGCGGCCAGCTGGTACATGGTTTCGCGCCAGGTCCAGAAACTGTCCTGCGGATTCAAGCGGCGCTCGGCGAGGCCTGCCATCGCGCGCTGGAAGGCGTGCGAATGCAGGTTGGCCACGCCGGGCAAGGCCCAGGGCAGCTCCGCCCCGCCGCTGGCAGGCTGCATGCCGACCACGCGCCCGCGGGCATCGGACTGGATCGACACGTTGGAGACGTGAGCGCCGGCCGCGTTTGGCAGCCACAGACGGCAGGCGGGAAGTGAGGCAGCGAGTGACGTGGGCATGCGCGGATTGTGGCCGAAGCCGTGCGCTCCGCGCAGGCCGGGTCTGAACGGATGCGCACCCGCGATCCGACGATCAACCCCGTTCGCCGCGTCCGTGCGTACAGACGCGCACACCCCAGCCGAGGACACCCGCCATGCCCATGTATGCCCACGCCACCGACCGCACCCGCCTTCGTCGCCGCGCAAGCGCGCTCGCGCTCGCACTGGGCGTCGGTTTGCTGGCCGCCTGCCAGGGGCCCGCCTCGAAAGCACCGCCATCGCGCAGTGAGCCGGCCGCCGAGGCAGCGTCGATCAGCTCACCGCCGGGGGCCGCGAGCACGGACCCGCAGGACGCCTCGCGCCTTGAACAGGTCATGGTCACAGGCTCACGCGTCACAGCCCAGGAAGCCGCCCGGATGGCGCCGATGATGGCAGCGCCGCCCCCCCCATCGCCCATGTCGGTGCCGCACGTGAATCGCGAGAACTACGCCGATTTCGAGCGCAACGGTATCCAGCGCGTCGCCGAACAGCCGGTGTCGACCTTCTCCATTGATGTCGACACCGGCGCCTACAGCAACCTCCGCCGCCTGCTGCACGCAGGCCAGCGTCCGCCATCGGACGCGGTGCGCATCGAAGAGTTGATCAACTACTTCCGCTACGACTACCCGCGGCCGCGCGCCGGGGAGGCGCCCTTCGCCTTCGCGACCGAACTTGCGCCCTCGCCCTTCCACCGCGGACGACTGCTGCTGCAGGTGGCACTGCAGACCGAGGCGATGGACACCCGGGATCTGCCGCCGGCCAATCTCGTGTTCCTGATCGACACCTCGGGCTCGATGCAGGACGCCGACAAGCTGCCGCTGCTGAAGCGCGGCTTCGCCCTGCTGGTGAACCAGCTGCGCCCGCAGGATTCGGTCGCCATCGTCGCTTACGCGGGCAGCGCAGGCCTGGTGCTGGCGCCGACGAAAGGCTCGAAGCGCGGTGAGATCCTGGCTGCGCTGGAGCGGCTGGAGGCCGGCGGCTCGACCAACGGCGGAGCGGGCATCGACTTGGCGTATGCCGTGGCGCGACAGGCGCGGATCCCCAACGGCATCAACCGGGTCATCCTCGCCAGCGACGGCGACTTCAACGTCGGCACGGTCGACCATACGGCCCTGGAAACCCTCGTCGCCAACCAGCGCCAGTCGGGCGTGGCGCTGAGCGTGCTGGGATTCGGCACCGGCAACTACAACGAGCAGACCGCCGAACGCCTGGCCGACATCGGCAACGGCAACTACGCCTACATCGACAGCCTGCTGGAGGCGCGCAAGGTGCTCGTCGCGCAGATGGGCGGCACCCTGCACACCCTGGCGAGTGACGTGAAAATCCAGATCGAGTTCAACCCCGCCGTGGTGGCCGAGTACCGCCTGCTCGGCTACGAGAACCGCCTGTTGGCGCGCGAGGACTTCGACAACGATCGCGTCGATGCCGGCGAAATCGGCGCCGGCCACAGCGTTACCGCCCTGTACGAAATCGCCCTGATCGGCTCCGGCGGCGAAGCCAACGCACCGCTGCGCTACGCGGCGCCGCCCTCGGCGGGGACGCAGCGCAGCGACGAGATCGCTCTGCTGCGCCTGCGCTACAAGCGCCCCGGCGCGGAGGCCAGCCAGCTGATCGAGCAGCCGATCGCGCGCGCGATGCTTCGCGAACAGGCCAGCCCCGAGCTGGGCTTCGCCGCGGCAGTGGCCGGCTATGGCGAACTGCTGCGCGGCGGTGAGCACGCGGGCGAGATGAACTGGGATCGCGTCGAACAGCTGGCTGTGGCCGGGCGCGGTGAGGACCGCGACGGCCTGCGCGGCGAGTTCCTGCAGCTGGTCGGGCTGGCGCGCAGCGTGAGCGGGGCCGACATCAGCGCACGCTGATCCGCCGCACTCGATTCCGCCGTGGCTTGAGTCAACAGGGATCCGGCCCACTCTGGGCTGGATCCCTGCCGACGGGTGCGTCGCCCACGCTCGCGCTGGCGAACTCTGAGACATCTGACGCCTCGGCCACCCCTCGCATGCGAGCCACGACCTGCCGTCGCTGGCGTCCACGCGCGAACTTCGGGGACACAGGCCAATGCAAAGCGCCGCCATGCTGATCCGCGCCGCCCTCGGCGCCACACTCCTTGTCACCTCCGGCTGCACAACCTCTGAAGCGCCCTCCCCGCCCGCGGCGCAGGCGCCCGCGACCGAGGCGCAGGCACCGACACCGCAGGCCCAGGCGCAAGACTTCGTCACCCAGGAGAAAGCCTGCGCGGACGACGGCACCGTTCCGATGCCCGCCGATGCGGTGGGTGGATTCAACGCACTGTTCCGCAAGGACGAGGGCGTGGTGCTGCCGATCGTGTCCATCCGCACCGACTCGCTGGCCTGGCAGACGGAGTGCTCCGTGCCGCTCGAGCTTGCGCAGCCGCAGACGACGGAGCTGTGCACGGGTCAGCAGGTGCTGCCGCGGCCCGCCCTGCTGAGTGTCACGCACATCCCTCGCAGCGGCGACTACGAGTTGACCATCGCGCCCCCGGCCGGTAAGCCAGGCAAGACACTGACCCGAACGCTGCGCGCGATTAGAGCGCCCGCCGAAGGGCGCGAGCACGTGACTTGGCTGCAAGGTACGGCCGACGCGGCGCTCGCAGCAGACATCTACGTCTACCTCCGCGATACTCGCGACGCCGCCGGCAAGCCCACCCACAAGCAGTATCTGGTCGAGGTGTTCGCGCACGGCGAAAAGAACTGCGACGCGCATCGCCCGCATCTCTCCACCTGCAAATCCGAGGACTTCCCGGACCGCCCCGAATGCGCGCCCAGCCTTGCCAAGCTCACGGGCAACCAGGTCAGCATCAAGCAGACGGACACTGGCACGGGCAATGAGCCACCTCGCAGACCTTGAGCAGCGCGCTTCGATGGCGGCCACTCCCAGCGCCTGCCCTGCCCGCGCGCTCGCGCTGGCGGGCGTACTGAGCCTGCTGTCGGTTCTCGCTCCGGCAGCACGCGCCTCGGCCGCTTCGCTGGGCTGCGACAGCCCCGCCCCCTTGGACCTGGCCTTGCCGCAGTCCGGACGTCTGCAGGTGGGCTTCACCGCCGAGCAGGGCGCGTGGCTGTGGATCGAGGAACGCGGACACGATCTGCAGATCGACGGCGCCGAACAGCTCCAGGCCCTGTCGGTGCAGACGCCGCCACGGCATGGGCTGAGCCTGCTGAGGGTCGATGCGTCCGACACGATCGCGATCACCCGTCAGCTGTCCGGCCGGTCTGCAGCGCGGGTGATGCTCAGCCTTGACTGCAACGCGATCGATACCGAGCTGCAGCGCTGGCTGCAGGACGCCGCAGCGGTGGCTCAGCACCTGGGCGGCGGCATCGGCAGCTTGAGCGGGCAGTCGCCGCCAGGTGCGCTGACGACGCTGCCGGCGCGTGCGCCGGCGCCGCGCTGGCGCGCCCTGGGCTTGCACCTGCAGGCGCAGTGGCTGCTGCTGGAGGGGCGCAGCATCGACGCCGCGGCGGCGTTCGTGGACGCTGCGCAAGCCTGGGACAGCATCGGCGCCACCCCGCAGGCGGCGGCCGCGCGGGTGGCGGCGGCCGAGAACTTCCGCTTGGCCGGGCGCGGTGGCGAGGCGCTCGCACTGAGCCGCGCCGTGGCCGGCGCGCCGGATCGCCGGCACTATTTCGGCGTACGCCTGGAGGCCGCCCGCTGCGGAGCGCTGTTCGAACGCGGCGATCTCGCAGAGTCGAGCGCCTGCTATGCCTGGGTGCAGGGCGCCTACGCGAGTCTGCAGGAGCCGCTCGAAAGCGCCAACGCTGCGGTCAATCACGCGGATCTGCTGCGCCGGACGGGTCAGCCTGAGGAGGCGCGTTCGCGCGTGCTCGCCGCACTCGACGCGCTGCAGGGGCCGCAGTCTTCTGCGGCGCGCGGCCGCGCCCAGCTGTCCTTGGCCGAGACGGCAGCACAGCAGGGCGATGTGTCCGAGCTGCTGCAGCGTCTGCATGCCGCGCAAGGCGAGTTCGAGCGCGCCGGCGAGACGCGCTGGCGTGCGCATGTGCTGCGTCGACTGGCGGCAACGCTGCTGGAGCTGGGGGCCGAAGCCGACGCCCAGAGCGCGCTGCAGGCAGCGCAGGCGCTGCTTGATCCGCGGCAAGCACCAGCGCCTTACGCCGCGGGCCAGCTGCTGCAGGCCCGGCTGCTGCGCGGCCGCGCGGGCTACTCGGATCGCCTCGATCTGATCCATGCGGCACAGTCGGTTGCCGACGGCATCCAGCAGCGCGAGCTGTTCAACCTGGCCGCGCTGGCGCGCGCCGAGCTGGAGTGGGAGTTCGGGCATCAGGCCGCGGCGCTCGCGGCGCTTGCCGCCCTGCGTGAGCCGAGCCCACGCGAACAGGCACGCGCAGCGCATCTGCGAGGCTTGATCGAACCCGGCAAACTCGAGGCGGGACCTGTTCTGGCCGCACGGCCCAGATCTTCGGCACCGGCCAGCGGAGCGGCCGCCTGGGTCGCGCTCGACCTGTCCGAACGCGTGGCGCTGCAGCGCGAAGTCGCGCGCCGCCGAGCGGACGAAGGCGCCGCTGAGCAGGCGCAAGTGGCGCTGCTGCAGGCGGCACGAGACCTGGAAGCGCTGCGCCTGCAGACACACAACCCGCTGCTCGATCAAGCGCTGATCGGACAGATGCTGCGCTTGCGGGCAACCGCCGTCGAACTGCGGCTGCGCACCCTGGCCGGCCAAACCCAGCTGGATCCCAGCGCTGAGCGCTGGCTTCTCGATTGGCTGAGCCTCGGCCTGCCGATGGGGCCTACCGCGAGCTCTCCCCACCCTGCCCGGCTCGATGCGGAACTCGGACGTTTGCTTTTGGGTGAGGCCTCCGACGCGCGCCCGCGAACCCTGCTGGCCGCGCTGTCGTCCCGCGGCACGCCGCGCGAACGCCAGCCGGTTTCCGTCGACGCGCTTCGCGCAGGCCTCAATGCGCGAGCGCCTCTTCAGATCCTGCTGAACGGCGAGCAGCAGACCCTGCACGTCGAGTGGTCCGCGCAGCAACGCAGCTTTCGGATCCTGGACGATCTGTCCGGTCTGCACGCCGCCCTGCAGCGCCTGTCGACGGCTGCCCAGCAGCTCGGCACGCCCGTGCAGCAGCTGCACGAGGCCGGTGCAGAGGTCGCCGCACGGCTTCGACTGCCCAACGACCTGCTTGCACAGGAGACCGTCGATGTACTGGCGGACGATCTTGGCCTGCAGGTCGAATGGAGCCTGCTGCCCGGCCCCGACGGTAGAGCGCTGGGCGAAACCCATCGCCTGCGGCTGCTGCAGCCGTCGACGCGCCCGGGCGCGGCGCCGGTGCTCGGCGCACTGCAGCTGCTGCAGGCGGCGCAGCGCCAGAATGCGTCGGCGCCGGCCGGCCTGCGCGCCGCTCCCGCGCTTGCCGCCCTGCGCGCCGCCGATGCCGAAGCGAACCTCCTGCTGGGCGCGCTGCCGGGTCGGGAGATCGATCGCCAGGTCTTGAGCGAACGCGAGCAGCTGCTCGCCGCGCTGCAGCGGAGCGACCGCTGGCTGCACGTGTCCGCTCACGGACAACTGCAGCCGCAGCTGCTGGCGGGGAGCGGACTCTGGATGGACCCCTCCGAGCCTGACGGCGACCCGCAGTTCATCAGTGCGCTGGATGTACAGGTGCGCGGCGCGCGCAGCCCCCACGTGGTGCTCAACGCCTGCCAGCTTGCGCAGGGCGCCGATCGCGGTGCGACTCACTCCGGCCAGTCGAGCTTTGCGCTAGCGCTTGTGCGCGCCGGCGCAGGCCATGTCATCGCTGCACGCTGGCTGGTCAGCGACAGCGCCAGCCAGCTCTGGGTCCCGGCCTACTACGGTGACCTGCAGCGGCAGGCCCGCAGCGGCCTGCCGCTCGATCCCGCGGCGGCGCTGCGCGCGGCACGCCAGAGCCTGCAGCGCTCGCGTGCCTTCCGGCACCCCTACCATTGGGCGGCATGGGTGCACTTCGAGGCCCTGCCCCTGCGACCGCCAACCGCCGCTGCTGATGACGCGACTTCGCCATGAACACGACGCCCGCAACCCAACCCGTCAGCGCCGTGCCGAGAGATCGGCGCGCTGCAGCCGTTCCGCGGCGCCGCGGACACAGCCCGTGCCGTTCGGCGGCAGCGCCCAGCGCGCGTCGCAGGCGGCTGCGCCCGACAGCGAAGCCCACAGCGCAGCAGAGCGCTGGCGGCTCGCCGCGCGCCCTGCCGCCAACCGGGCCCGGCGACGACCGCCAAGAACGCAGCGTGCCGGGGCGCGTCCACCACCGTTCTGACTGGAGATCGCGATGATCAGGATCCTGCGCCACATCTGGGAACGCATGCTGCAGCTCGCCGGCCTGCTGATGCTGATCCGGGTTCCGCTGCTGATGGTGCTGGCCGGGGTCGCGCTGTCCAGCTACGTCGCGCAGATCCGCGAGCTGTTCGACATCAGCATCGAAGCCCCCGTCTGGGCACTCGCGGCGTGGGTCTTCAGCGCCGGGTTCGGCCTGCTGGTGTGGTACTCCGCACGCACCCTGTACGCATTCCAATGGCCGCGGTGGCAGACCTCGGAGTCGCTGCAGACGTGGCTGGGTCAGCGCCTGCCTCGACTGCTCGCCACCGCCGCGCCGCTCACCCTTGCCGGCGCTTACTGGCAGGCGCATCCCGCCGAGGACAAGCCGGCCCCCTGGCTGTGGAGTGCGGCGTATCTGCTGCTGGCCATCGGCCTTTGGATGTTCACCACCTACAGGCGCGTGCTGCTGCGCACCCTAATGCAGGGGCAGGAGCGCCCGCTGGGCGTGGAACACCAGCCGCTCGTGGCGCGCTACCAGCATTGGCACGAGCTGCCCCGGTTTACCCGCATCGTGCACGCCGCCGGCCTGATCGCACTCCCGCTGTCCTGGCTGGCGGGGCTCTACCTTCCCGACACCCTGGATGGGTTGGGCCCCTTGGCGCTCATTCTTGGGGCCGCCAGCTTCAGCGTCTGGGCCAGCACCTGGCCGATCTACCTGGCGGCGCGGCTGCGCTTCCCTGTGCTCACCGCGATGCTGACCTGGGCGAGCCTGATGACGGCCATCGGTCTCAACGACAACCACGCCGTACGCCTCACCGCTGAACAGCAGTCCGACCAGGATCCGCCCATCGGCCTGGACTACCGCACCGGGGGGCGTCCCAGCCTGCAGGCGCACATCCATGACTGGCGACGCGACCGCAGCGACCCGTGCAAGGACGAGGTGTGGCTGATTTCCAGCGAAGGCGGCGGCATCCGCGCCGCGATGTGGACCGTGCTGGTGCTCTCCGAATTGCATGAAGCCACCGGCGGCAAACTCTGGCGCTGCACCTTCGCGGTGAGCGGCGTTTCCGGGGGAAGCCTCGGGCTTGCAGTCTTCGCCAGCGCCTACCGCGATCTCGACCGCACGCTCAACGCAGCCGATCTCGAACGGCTGCGCAACCTGCTGCAGGCCGATTTCCTCGCCCCGGTGCTGGGCTCGATGTTCGGGCTCGACGCCGCACAGCGCTTTCTGCCCGTGCGGATGTTCAGCGACCGCGGCCAAGCCCTGGAGAACGCCTGGCGCGCGGCCTACCGCCGCGAGGTGCTGCAGGCCGAAGGTGCAGCGGACGATGCTTACGCGGACGCGTTTACATCGGCGCTTGCAGACACGCTGTACGCGCGCGAGGGCGAGGATCGCCTCCTGCCCGCCTTGATGCTCAACACCACCGTCGTAGATTCCGGGCTGCGCCTGGTCCAGCATCCCTTCAGCACGCTGACCGAACGCGCCCACGATGTTCCGTTCCCCGGCGTGGTCGACGGCGCGGACTGGCTGCCTCGGGAGCTGCCGACCTTCAGCGCAGTGCACAACAGCGCGCGTTTCACCTTGGTCAGCCCCGCCGGCAGCGTGCTGAGGCGCGAAGACGAAGGCGCCGATGGCCGCGTTGTTCGGATCGGTCAGGTCGTGGACGGCGGCTACTTCGAGAACAGCGGAACCACAACCCTGAGCGCCCTGATCGATCGCCTTCAGGGCGGCGCCCATGCAGCGCAGCCGGCGACCACCGCAGGCGCGGACGCGGCTTCACCCCCGGGCCGCCCGCGCGTCCGGGTCATCCACATCAGCAACGATCCTCGCGTTCCCAGCTTTGCCGGCAACGGTCTGGACCGTTGCCAGACGTCCGAAACGGCAGCCCTGCCCTCGAACGCACCGCTGTATGGGGAAGCACGGGCACCGCTGGTCGCCATCCTTGCGACGCGCGATGCCCGCGGCGAGTTCGCGCGTCAGGCGCTGATGGACCAGGTGCAGGCGGTCCGCGGCGAGCTCTGGCACTACCGGCTCTGCCCCGGCAAACGCGTGCTTCCGCTCGGCTGGACGCTGAGCCCCGAGAGCACGCGCGAAATGCGCGAACAGCTGCGGGGAAATCCCAACACGGCGTCCATCGTTCAGTCGTTCGGACGCTGAAGCCTGAACCCGGGCACCGTGCACACTCGCGTCCGCTCGATCAGGCGCTCACGCGGCTAATCAGTGATCGCGCCCGCCAAGGCGCCCGGCACTCCGCAACGCGTCCGCGTGACCTCAAGCGTTCGCGAGAGCGAAGTCGATCGCCGCGCAAACAGCGGTGGCTTGCGCGGCGTCACACTGCTCCGGCGTTGCGCGCGGGCTGTCAGGGTAGACCTCGGTCGTGGTGGTGAAGCGCGCCGACGTCATGCCCGGGCACAGACCCAGCGCCTTGAAGGGGTACAGGATCACCCCCGGCGCCACCACCGCGGACCCGATGATCTGACCTGCCGCATCGGCCGGCGCGATGTGGGTGACCTGCGCCACCGCCGCGATCACGGCGCTCTGGAAGGCCAGCTGCGGATTCTCGCTGTCGCCCACCAGATAGAAGCCATCGGGAATCGCACCCGCTTCGAAGGTTTTGCCATCGCGCGCCGCCAGCGCCGGGCGGAACTCGCTCTCGTCGGTGTCGGTGGTTTCGTGCAGATCGATGTGCAGTAGGATCTCGCCCTCGAGCGCCTGCACCAGACGCATCAGTGCGGCGGACTCCTCGGCCGGGCTGTCGGCACGGAAGCTGCGGTTGGGATCGATCGCCTGCGCATTCCAGCGATGGATGCGCTCATAGGCCCAGGGGCTGATGCAGGGCGCCACCAGCAGATTCGCTTGGCCGGCGTAGCGCTGCGCGTCCTCTCGCAGGAATCGCAGGGCACCTCGCACCCCGCTGGTCTCGTAGCCGTGCACGCCACCCGTCACCAGTACGACGGGCAGGGCCGCGTTCCACGCGCGGCTGCGCAGAGCGTAGAGGGGGAAGTGCTCACTGCCGTAGTCGAGCGCGCCGTACTCGACGACATCGAAGCGCTCGCGCAGCGCGTCGACCACGCTGACGACATCTTCGCGGTAGCTGCGTTGACGGCTCTGTCGGCCCAGCCACTCGGCGCGCTCGGCCTCGCCCCAGGGCTGCCCCGGCGTTCCGATCGGATAGAAGGCGTCGCTGCGCATCGGGAGAATCTCGCTGTGTTGGAAGGCGCCGAATGCTAGCAATCCTCGTCCGCGCCGGGCTGTGCCAGCCGCCATACCCGACGCTCAGCGAAGGCCTTCAGAACCACTCGAACAGCGAGATGCCCACACCGATCTGGGTGCTGCGCACGTTGTAGTCGATGAGGCTCTCGCCGTAGCCCTCGAACACCTGCACATGGCCACGCAGGCTGCGCGAGAGTGGAAAGCTCCAGTCGAGCTGCAGGGCGCCGCGCGACTCCGCGCCCGACTTGAAGGTGTGCCGCGCCAGCAGCGCGAACTCATGCGCGCCGCGACGGTGCACCAGGCTGATGTCGCCGCGCCCAAGGTAGTCGACGATGTCGGGATTGTCGTCCGTCTCGGCGTCCTCGCCGATTCGCCACCATGGTCGCAGGCTCAGCAGCCAGTCCTCGCGTTCGAAGCCGAACGCAGCCACCACGCGGTTCCAGCTGCGCGACAGCGGCAGGCTGCGGCCGTTGGATTGATGGTTGATGCCGATGCTGGCCATGCGCAGGTCCCAGCCGAACACCTCGGCCTTCGGCCCGAACACCAGCAGGGCCTCGGGCTCGTACACGGTCTCGCGGAAGGGGCGCGAGGTCCGGCTGTTGTAGAGCTGCCAGCGCGAGCTTTGGGTGTAGCCGAACCACAGATCCCCCTCGCCGAACAGCAGGCCCTGCGCCACCTTGGTCTTGAGACTCAGCTGGAAGCGCGCCTCGGTCGGCTGCAGGTCGAAGGGGTCCTGCAGGCGGTTCTCCGGGTTGGGGCTCTGCGGCAATCGGTTGGGGCGGCTGCTCCAGGCCAGCGGCAGCAGATACACAGGCTTGTAGGCGCGCAGGTTGAAGCTGCCCAGCTTGGACTCGGGGCTGAGCTCCCAGCGCCGATCGAGCGCGGACAGCTCACGCGAGGCGACCCGCGCGGCGATGCGTTCTTCCGCCTGATTGCGCACGCCGTCGGGATGCAGACGCGCATCCAGCGCGTCGTACGCGGCCGCGAGCTCCGCGTTCTCGCGCTCCGCCTTGGCCGCTTGGTGGGCGTCGCGGCCCACCGCACGGTCGTAGCACAGCAGCCGTGCCGGGTCGGAATCGATGGCGGCGCAGGCCTCCACCGTCGCTGGCGTTACGCCCTTGTTCTCCTGCGCCAGCGCGCTGTCTGCCACCAGCAGGGCACAGAGCGCGCCCAGGCCGGCACGCTGCAGTCGAGGGGGCGCAATCTTCATGGGCATGGCGAACTCGTCGGGTACGAAACGAAGTCGCTAGCTTAGGGGAACACGGATCAATTCCTCGCTCGGCTTGATTGGTGTTGCCCTAGAGCAAGACGCCGGGCCTGCCTGCGTCACCGGCCCCCTGCGAGCGCCACCGATGCAGGCCCGCCCTCACCATGGCAGAAAAAGAAAAGCCCCGCAGCGCCGGTTGCATGGCGCTGCGGGGCCGGGTTGCACGGCTCCGTCATCACGACCGAGCCGCTCAGCCTTGGCGCATCACTTCAAGTCGAAGCGGTCGGCCTCCATGACATGCGTCCAGGCCGCCACGAAGTCGTGTACGAACTTCTCCGAGACGTCGTCTTCGGCATAGACCTCGGCCTGGGCGCGCAGCTGCGAGTTCGAGCCAAACACCAGATCCGTCAGAGTGCCCGTCCACTTCAGCGCACCGCTCTTGCGGCAGCGGCCCTCCAGCACGTTGGCATCGGCCTGCGAGCGGGTCCACTTCGTCGACATGTCCAGCAGGTTGACGAAGAAGTCGTTGCTGAGCACGCCGGGCCGGTCGGTGAACACGCCGTGCTTGGCGTCGCCGTGGTTGCCGCCGAGAGCGCGCAGGCCACCGACCAGCACCGTCATCTGCGGCACGCTCAGCTCAAGCAGGGCCGCCTTGTCGACCAGCAGGGTGGCCTGCTTGTCCTCGAAGCCCTTGGCCACGTAGTTGCGGAAGCCGTCGGCGCGCGGCTCCAGCACCGCGAAGCTGTCGACGTCGGTGTGCTCTGCCGTCGCATCCGTGCGGCCCGGATTGAAGGGCACGGCGACGTGGACGCCGCCTTTCTTCGCTGCATCTTCAACCGCCGAGTTGCCGGCGATCACGATGAGGTCCGCCAGCGAGACTTTCTTGCCGCCCGACGCCGAGGCGTTGAAGTCCTTCTGGATGCCTTCCAGCACGCCCAGCACCTTGGCCAACTGCGCCGGCTCGTTGACCGCCCAGTCCTTTTGCGGCGCCAGCCGGATGCGCGCGCCGTTGACGCCGCCGCGCTTGTCGGTGCCGCGGTAGGTCGCGGCCGCCGACCAGGCGGTGTAGACGAGTTCGCGGGTCGACAGACCCGAGCCCAGCACCTTGGCCTTCAGCGCCGCCACGTCGCTGGCGTCCACCAGCGGGTGATCCACGGCAGGCACCGGGTCCTGCCAGATCAGCACTTCGCTCGGGACCAGCTTGCCGAGGTAGCGGGCACGCGGGCCCATGTCGCGATGGGTCAGCTTGAACCAGGCGCGGGCGAAGGCGTCGGCGAACTCCTTCGGGTTGGCGTGGAAGCGCCGCGAGATCTTCTCGTAGGCCGGGTCCATGCGCATGGCCATGTCGGCCGTGGTCATCATCACCGTGACCTTCTTCGACGGGTCATGGGCGGACGGAGCATGGTGCTCGGGCTTCAGGTCTCTCGGGTGCCACTGCCAGGCGCCGGCAGGGCTCTTCACCAGCTCCCACTCGTAGCCGAACAGCACGTCGAAGTAGCCGTTGTCCCACTGGATGGGGTTCGGCGTCCACGAGCCTTCGATGCCGCTGGTGATGGTGTCGTTGCCCTTGCCGCTGCCGTGGCTGCTGATCCAGCCGAAACCCTGCTCGGCGATGTCGGCCGCTTCGGGTTCCGGACCCACCTTGGCGGCATCGCCAGCGCCATGCGCCTTGCCGAAAGTGTGGCCGCCGGCGGTGAGCGCGACCGTCTCTTCATCGTTCATCGCCATGCGCGCGAAGGTTTCGCGGATGTCGCGCGCCGAGGCCAGCGGATCCGGCTTGCCGTTCGGGCCTTCGGGGTTGACGTAGATCAGGCCCATCTGGACCGCGCCCAGCGGGTTCGCGAGCTCGCGATCACCGCTGTAGCGCTTGTCGCCCAGCCACTCGGTCTCGGGGCCCCAGTCGACGACCGGCGGCTCCCAGATGTCGGGGCGACCGCCGCCGAAGCCGAAGGTCTTGAAGCCCATCGACTCCATCGCCGCATTGCCGGCCAGGATCAGCAGGTCTGCCCACGAAAGCTTCTTGCCGTACTTCTTCTTGATCGGCCACAGCAAGCGGCGGGCTTTGTCAAGGTTGCCGTTGTCGGGCCAGCTGTTGAGCGGTGCGAAACGCTGATCGCCCGTGCCGCCACCGCCGCGACCGTCGTAGATGCGGTAGGTGCCGGCGGCATGCCAGGTCATGCGCACGAACAGGCCGCCGTAGTTGCCGTAGTCCGCCGGCCACCACTCCTGCGAGTCGGTCATCAGCGCCTTGAGGTCGGCCATGACCGCATCAAGGTCGAGCTTCTGGAACTCCTTGCGATAGTCGAAGCCCTTGCCGAGCGGGTCGAGCTTTTCGGAATGCGCGGTCAGGGGGCTGAGATCGAGCGCGTCAGGCCACCAGTCGCGGTTGCGCGGGCCTTTGCCCATACCGATATGGCTGGCGCCGCCATGCACGGGGCATTTCGCTTCGTTGGACATGTGTCTCTCCTCCGGTGGTGGGGTCGTACAGGGCTGCAAGCTTGGCTCAGGCCATTCAATAGATGAAATCGCTTGTGCCGATCACATGCATAGCCCGAGGGAATGGCGCAATGCAGCAGCTCTGAGCCGACACCCGCGCGGATCGCAGCGCCCGACGCGCTCTGCGCGGGGCTTCCGCGCGATGCGGCATCGCAGCAAGCCGAAATGTTCAGACAGCGCCACTCTTGAACGCCCACGCGACGATGCCCAAGCGCGCCTTCACAAAGCGTGAGGAGCGCCCGGACCAATGCCAGCTGCCGCTGGGTCCGAACAGACTGTGACCCTACGCCGATCGATCTCAGCTCGGGTCAAGGCTCGAAGCCGTTGGCGAACAGCACCGTCGTCACTTCAGCCCGCTCAAGCGCGCCAAGATCGGGCAAGCCAGCGCGAGTCCTGCCGAGAAGATCGTTCGCCGGCATCTGGGTTGGATCGGCCTGATCGACGCCCACCCCACCGGCACCGGGCTGTCCGTAGGTCGCGGCGTAGAACTGGAAGACATCCGCAATCCGCGCGAAGCCACCGTTGAACTGGGACTGCGACTGCAGCCAGTGCGGGGTGGTGATTCCCGTCTGCGCGGGGAGGCGCGGGTCACCGATGCGTTGTTCCGCGTCGTTAGTGAAGTTCACCGCATCGCCCGCGTCCTGCGGGATCGCAGCACCGCCGTTGAAGTAGCCGTTGCGGCGCAGCACGATGCCGCTGACGTCGGCCGCCAGCACATCGCTGAAGTCGGCCATGCTGCCGCTGGGATCGGACCAGAGGTTGTTGAAGAAGCGGATGTTCTGCACCGTCGGGTTGCTGCCCTCGCGATTGAGGCGCATGGCGAAGGCATTGCCCGGTAAATTGCCCACCACCGTGTTGGCGCGGAACACGATATCGCGTGAACCTTTGACCCCGAAGGCCGCACGGATCGGATTGCTGGCGTTGCCAAGGAAGAGGTTGTTCTCGGCCACGCAGTCGAAGGCCTCGTGGTAGGCCTGGCCGTCCTCACCGAACAGCAGGAAGTTCGAGCCGGGCGAGCCCTGCCAGTTGAGAAAGATGTTCCTGCGGACGACCACGTTGCGCGCGCCGACGTATTCGTCGTCGCTGCCATTGCTGTCCTTGACCACGATGTACGCCGCCGTGTCGTTCGGGTTGCTGCGGCCGGAGGCGGCGAAATCGTTGAAGAACACATTGCCCTCGACCACGACATCGTCGACCGAGTTGATGTCGATGTGCTCGTCCGAGCCCTGCTGGTTGTAGAACACGTTGCCGATGACGCGAATCTCGCTGGCGCCGTTGTTGATCTTCAGCAGATCGTTGTTCCAGCTGTCGTGGAAGATGTTGTCGCGCAGGGTGATGCGCCGGGTCTCTCGATTGAAGCCGTCCTGGATTTGCACGACCAGCGCCGCGGAGCCGGCACCGGTGTGGGCGATGTCGAAGCCCTCGATCGTGATGCCGCTGATATCGGCCGCGTCGTTGTAGACGGTCAGCACCGCTTCACTGGCCCGCAGCCGTGCCTGATAAGGCAGCCGGGATCTCAGGGTGACGCCCTGGGCGAAATTGCCGCGGATGCGGATGCGCCCGGTGTAGGTGCCGGGTTCGACAAGAATGAGGCTGCCGTCCGGCACGCGATCCAATGCATAGGTGATCGTGGCCCAAGGCTGCGCCTGACTGCCGCCCGCTGCTTGATCCGTGCCGGTCGTCGCGACGTAGAACGTCTGCTGCGCAGCGGCCGTGCTGCACCAGAGCGCCAGCACCAGCAGGGCGAGCCCGCGTGCTGTCTGGCGCAGCGCCGGGCAAGCCAGCGTTCGATAGAGCTTGAGGCGAATAGACATGGGCGGATCTCGCTGCTGGCACACGGAGCGAGCACGCCCCCCGGCCGTGCACGATGGCCGCAGTATGCGCCCGCCAACATCGCGAGCAAACGCCTGCCAAGGAAGCTCGGGTTTATCGGAGCTGGCGGCGCGCCCAGGATGGCGCGCACGCGGACCAAGCGCGTCAGTGCTCGCTCCAGCGGAAGCGAGTCCGGCGACGCCGGACTCGCGACCACGCATCACCTTCGGGAGGGATTGAATCCGCCTTGCTTCAGTTCGGCTGGGCCTCGATGTGGTCGCGCACGAAGCGATCCAGCAAGCGGACCCCGTAGCCCGTTGCCCCCAGCGGCATGGTCGGCAGCGCGGGATCGTCGCGCCAGGCCATGCTGGCGATATCGAGATGCGCCCAAGGCAGCTCCGGCGCCACCCACGCGCCGATAAAGAACGCCCCCACGCCAGCGCCCGCTCGGCTGCTGCTGCCGCCGTTGCGCAGGTCGGCGATCGGCGACTCCAGATCCTTGGCATAGCTCGGGTGCAGCGGCAGGCGCCAGACCTCTTCGCCGCTGGCCGCACCCGCGGCCTGCAGCTGGGCGGCAAGCGCATCGTGACGGCTGAACAGGCCCGCGTACTCATCGCCCAGCGCCGTCACCTGCGAGCCGGTCAGGGTGGCGAGGTCGATCAGCAGGCGCGGCTTCAGCTCACGCTGCGCCCAGGCGATCGCGTCGACCAGCACCATGCGGCCTTCGGCGTCGGTGCTCATGATCTCGAAGGTCTGCCCGCTCAGCGTGCGGATCACGTCGCCAGGTCGCGCCGCCGTGCCCGAGGGCATGTTCTCGGCGAGCGCGGCGATGGCCACCGCATTCACCGGCGCGCCGCGACGCGCCAGCGCGAGCACCGCGCCGGTGACGCTGGCCGCACCGGTCATGTCGTACTTCATGCGCCACATGTCCTGCGCCGGCTTGATCGAGATACCGCCGGTGTCGAAGGTGATGCCCTTGCCGACGAAGACCAGCGGCGCCTCGCCGCGGCGCCCGCCCTCGTAGTGGACGGCCAACAGGCGCGGCGGGCGCGCGCTGCCCTGTCCCACCGCCAGCATCGCGCCCATGCCGAGCTCGGCCATGGTCTTCTCGTCGAGCACGTCGATGCGCACCTTGTCGGCGCCCGCGAAGGCCGCACGCGTACGCTCGACGAAGCTCTCGGGGTAGATCACATTGGCCGGCTCGCTGACCAGCTCGCGGGCGAAGCGCACGCCCTCGGCCACCGCGCGCCATTGCGACTCCCAGGCCCGACGCGAGGCGTCGGCATCGGCCGTGCGCAGCACTGCACTGCCCTGCCCCAGCACAGGCTGGCCGGGCTTGGGGCTGCGGTACTGGCGGAAGGTGAACTGACCGAGTTCGACACCCAGCGCCAGATGCGCGCCAGCGGCCGGCAGCGAGGCCTCCGGCCACAGCACCTCGATGCGCGAGGCCGCACTCAGCACACCGGCCTGACCGACGAGCCCGCCGACGTCCTCCAGCAGGCGTGGGCTCGCCGCATCGGTACCAGTGCCGATCACGATGACCTGGGTGTAGGGGCCGACGCCGTGCAGGTTCAGCACGGTGCCGCGATCGCCGAGGAAGCCGGCGTTGGCCACGGCCCGCGAGAGCGCGCCTTCGGCAATCGCGTCGACCTCCGCAAAGGCGCCGGCAGGCGCGGAATCGCGCGGCAGGGTCACGGCCACCGCGCCCTCGCGCGGCACGGCATAGGGCTCGAAATCGAGCGCGCGCTGGGCCTGGGCCGCGAAGGCGGCAAGGCTGGCAAAGCAGACGAACAAGACGCGGGCGACAGCAGGTCGATGGGAGAACATCAGGGCATCCGTGATCGGAAAGGGGCATGCGCCGCAGCGCGCGCCAACGCTGCAAAGTCGCGGCGATCCCGGCATGTCCCAGAAGGCCCATCTTTCACGCGTACTCGACAACTTCGACCACAGCCTGCGCCGCCGCGCGCCTGTCCGCCTGCGCTGAACCCCGGCGCCCGCTGGCTCCGACATTTTGCTGCTCAAGCCTCTGGAAATTGCCCATGTTTTCTCCGCCCGCAGGCACCCGCTGCAGCCACTTCCCCTGCCCTTCGAACCTCGCCTTATGCAAGCGGAAAAGGACGCAAAGGCTCGGTCTGACGGCCGCCCTGCTGGCCTTGCTGTGGTCCGCGACCAGCTGGGCGCAGTCACCGGCCGTCGTCGAGCTCGCCACTGTCGAGCGCAGCGCCTTGAGCGAAACCCTCAGCCTGCCCGGCAGCCTGCGCGCAGTGAACGACGCCCAACTGTCGCCGCGCATCGAGGGCCTGATCGCCGAGCTTCACGTCGATGCCGGCGCGCGCGTCGAGGCGGGCGCCGCGCTGCTGCGCCTCGACGATCGCTTGGCGCGACTCGGCATGGCAGCCCTGGAGTCCGAGGCCGCCGCCGCAGCGGCCGCCCGCGACGAGGCCCAGCGTCGTGTGGACGAAGCTGCGCCCCTGGTTGCGCAGCGCAGCCTGCCGGAGACCGAACTCGGCGCACGCCGGGCTGCGCTGGCCGAGGCCGAGGCCGCCTTGAGCGCGGCGCGCGCGCGGCTCGCCACGCAGCGCGAGCATCTGGATCGGCACCTGCTGCGCGCGCCCTTCGCGGGCGTGGTGGCGGCGCGCCTGGTCGACATCGGCGAGTGGGTCACCCCCGCCAGTCCGGTGCTGCAGCTGGTCGATCTGGACGCCGTGCGGCTTGAGCTGCAGATTCCGCAGGAGCGCTTCGCCGACATCGATGCCGAGACCCCGGTCGAGATCGAGCCCGACACCGCGCCCGGCACCCGTATCGCCGCGCGCATCAACGCACGCGTGCCGGTGTCCGGCGCCAGCGGTGCGCGCACCTTCCTGCTGCAGGTGGTGCCCGCGCAGACCCCCGTGTCCCTGCTGCCCGGCACCTCGGCGCGCGCGCACTTCCGTCTCAGTGGCGGCGCCTCATTGAGCATTCCGCGCGACGCCCTGCTGCGGCATCCCGACGGCGGCTACAGTGTGTTCGTCGCGAGCGAAGCCGAGAGCGGGCTGCGCGCGCAGCGCCGACCGCTGCAGTTGGGCCGCGAGTCCGGACAGCGCGTTGAAGTCCGCGAAGGCCTGCGCGAGGGCGAGCAGGTGGTGGTGCGCGGCAATGAAAGCCTGCAGGACGGCCAGCCGATCCAAGCGCGCGCGGCCGAGGGCTGAGGACCATGCTCGAAGCCCTGGTCAAGCGCGGCACACTGGTCACCGTGGCAGTGCTGATTCTGTGCGTGCTGGGCGTCGTCGCCGCCCTGCGCATCCCCGTGCAGATGATTCCCGACCTCGAGGTGCGCACGGTCAGCGTGCTCACGCGCTGGCCCGGCGCAACCCCGCAGGACGTGGAAAAGGAAATCCTGATCGAGCAGGAGCGCTTCCTGCGCAGCGTGCCGAACCTGAAGCGCATGGTGTCCTACGCACGCACCGGTGAGGCCAGCATCGAGCTGGAGTTTCCGTTCGGCGTCGACATCAACGAGGCCCTGATCCGCACCAGCAATGCGCTGTCGCAGGTCTCGGGCTATCCGGAAAACGTCGATCCGCCGCAGCTGCTCACCAGCAGCTTCAGCAACAACGCCTTCATGTTCTATGCGCTGGCGCCCCTGCCCGGCAATCCGCTGAACCTCGACGTCAACATGCTGCGCGACTTCGTCGAGGACGAGGTGCGGCCGCGCATGGAGCGCGTGCCCGGGGTCTCGCAGATCAACGTGGGCGGCGGCGCCGAGCGGCAGGTGCAGATCCGCGTCGATCCTGCGCGCCTGGCCCAGCGCGGGCTGAGCCTCGACGACGTGCGTCAGGCCGTTCGCGCACGCAACCGCGACAGCTCCGGTGGCGACATCGACAGCGGCAAGCGCCGCTATCTGGTCCGCACGGTCGGCCAGGTCGCCGACGCGGAGGCGCTGCAGGACCTGATCCTGCGCCGCGAGGGGGACGCCATCGTGCGCCTGCGCGACGTCGCCGAGATCGAACTGAGCCATTTCGAGCTGCGCGGCCTCGCTTTCGCCGACGGCCAGCTGCGGCTGAACCTGTCGGTGCAGCGCGAGCCCGGCTCCAACGTCGTCGCCATCAAGAACGCGATGCTGCAGGAGGTGGAGCGCATCAATCGCGATCTGCTCGCGCCGAACGGCTTGAGCCTGCGCCTGTTCAGTGACGACGTGCGCTACGTCCGCGACTCGATCCAGAACGTCTGGACCAATCTTGCGCTGGGCGCGCTGTTGGCCTCGGCGGTGATGCTCTACTTCCTGCGCAGCTGGCGCACCACGCTGGTGGCCATGATCGGGCTGCCGATCTGCACGCTTGCGGCCTTCCTCGGGCTGATGGCGGCCGGCCGCACGATCAACGTGATCTCGCTGGCCGGCGTGGCCTTCGCGATCGGCATGACGGTGGACAACACCATTGTCGTTCTGGAGGCGATCGAGAGCGCGCGCCGACGCGGACTGGCGCGGATGCAGGCGGCCGTCGAAGGCGCGCGCGAGGTGTGGCCGGCGGTGCTGGCCTCGACGCTCACCACCGCCCTGGTGTTCGCCCCCGTGCTGTTTGTGGAGCAGGAAGCCGGCCAGCTCTACTCGGACATCGGCATCGCGATCGCGACGGCGATCCTCGCTTCGATGCTGGTGGCGATCGGCATCATTCCCGCGGCCAGCGCGCGCTTCTCGCGGCCGGCGCGCAGCGAGGCCACGCTGCCGGGCGATGCGCCCATCCTGTCCGCGCCCAGCGCCTGGCTGATCGCGACCCCTCGGCGTGCGCTGGCCTGCGTGTTGGCGACAGTCGCGATCACGCTCGGCGTGGTGATCGGCCTGGCGCCCCCAGCGGAGTACCTGCCCGAGGGCGAGGAGCCCAAGGCCTTTACCCGCATGATCGCGCCGCCGGGCCAGAACCTCGCCGAGATGGAGCGCATCGCCGCCGAGATCCGCGACAAGATCAACCCGGCGGTCAACGGCGAGCAGGCCGCATTCGAGCGCGGCGAGCTGCCGATCCCGCCGATCAAGTACTACTCGATGAACGTGAGCGCCGGCAGCCTGATGGTGCTCAGCGAGCCGGTCGACGGCGATCAGCTGCAGGCGATGATGGACAGCCTCAGTGAGCTGTTCCGCAGCTACCCGGGCATGCGCGCATTTTCCGCGCGCGGCTCGATCATCTCCAGCAACGATGGCGGCACTCGCGCGGTGGCGATCGAACTCTCCGGCACCGACATGGGCGGGCTGTATCGCACCGGCGAGGCGCTGCTGCGCCGCGCCGGCGCGCTGTTCGAGAACCCGCAGCTCAGCAGCGAGCCCTCGGCCCTGTCGCTGGATCAGCCGCTGGTCGAGGTACGTCCGCGCTGGTCGAGGTACGTCCGCGCTGGGCGCGCCTCGCCGAGGTGGGCTTCGATGCCAACAGCTTCGGCTTCGCGGTGGCGGCGCTGTCGGACGGCGCCTTTGTCGATCAGATGCTGATCGAGGACCGCCCGGTCGATGTCTTCGTGTTCAGTGGCGCCGGCAATCGGCAGACCCTGCAGGACCTGCCGCAGCAGCCGGTGCTGACGCCCAGCGGTGAAGTGCTGCCGCTGTCGGCGCTGGCGGATCTGGTGGAAACGGTGGACAGCGACTCGCTGCGCCGCGTCGACGGCCGCCGCACGGTCACGCTGTTCGTGATCCCTCCGCGCGCGGTGGCGCTCGAAACCGCCGTGCAGCGCGTCCAGGACGAACTGCTGCCGGCCGCGCGCGCGGCCGGCGACATCGCGCCGGGCGTCAGCGTCGACTTGAGCGGCGCGGCCGACCAGCTCGACGCCACCCGCGAGGCCCTGGTCGGCAACTTCGCTGTGGCGCTTCTGCTGTCCTATCTGCTGCTGGTGGCGATCTTCACCCACTGGGGCTACCCGCTGCTGATCCTGGTGACCGTGCCCACCGGCGTGGCCGGCGGCATCCTCGGTCTGCTCGCCCTCAACCTTGCCGGCAGCGCCTCGGCGGCGCTGGGCCTGGGCGGCTTCAGTCAGCCCTTCGACATGATCACCATGCTCGGGTTTCTGATCCTGCTCGGCACCGTGGTGAACAATCCGATCCTGATGGTGGATCGCACGCGCACCAACCTCGACCGCGGCATGGGGCTCGACGCCGCCATTCTCGATGCCGTGCGCGCGCGCCTGCGGCCGATCCTGATGTCCACGCTCACCACCGTGTTCGGCTTGGCCCCGCTGGTGCTGGTGCCCGGCGCGGGCACCGAGCTCTATCGCGGCGTGGGCGTGGTCGTGCTGGCCGGCCTGCTGTGCTCGACCCTGGTGACGCTGAGCTTCCTGCCCTGTCTGCTGCGGCTGGTGTTGGCGCGGTTTCCCGGCCAAGGCTTGGCGGCTCGTTGAAGAGATCCCTTCCGGGGAGCTTTTCAAGTCGGCGGTCCGGCGCAGGTCCGTACCGCCCCACGACACTCCATCACTGACGCGCTTGCTTCGTGGTCTCGGCCCTCCCTGGCCGGGCTGGCAGACTGCTTTTCAACAGCCTGCCAGGGCGGCCCCGCGCTGCAGAAGCCGGAGACCCAGGCTGTGGCATGAGGCAACTCAGGCCAAGTCACGCCAACGGAAGCGGCGGCGCAAAAGCGCCGCCGCTGCCTGTCCCGACCGCTGAATCGTCACACCGGACGCGGCTCAGCTGCGCCCCAGCTCCATCACTTTGCTCCAGGCCTTGACGAAGTCCTGCGCGAACTTCTCGCCGCCGTCGCTGGCGGCATAGACCTCAGCGACCGCACGCAGCTCGGAGTGCGAGCCGAAGATCAGGTCGACCGGCGTCGCCGTCCACTTCAGTTCACCGCTGGCACGATCGCGGCCCTCGTACAGGCCCGGCTGGTTCGACGCCTTCGACCACTGCGTCGAGAGGTCGGTGAGGTTGACGAAGAAGTCGTTGCTGAGCACGCCGGGCCGCGCGGTGAACACGCCGTGCTTGGCGCCGTCGGTGTTGGCGTCGAGTGCACGCAGACCGCCGACCAGTACGGTCATCTCGGGCACGCTGAGATTCAGCAGGTTGGCGCGATCGACCAGCGCCTCGGCCGGCGACAGCGCGCTGCCTTCGCTGAAGTAGTTGCGGAAGCCGTCGGCCGCCGGCTCCATCGCTGCGAAAGACTCGACATCGGTCTGCGCCTGCGCGGCATCCGCGCGACCCGGAGTGAAAGGCACCTGCAGGCTGTGGCCCGCGGCCTTCGCCGCCTGCTCGATCGCCGCCGCGCCGCCCAGCACGACGAGATCCGCGATCGACACCTGCTTGCCGCCGGTGGCCTTGCGGTTGAACTCGGCCTGGATGCCGGCCAGTGTCTGCAGCACCTTCTGCAGCTCGGCCGGCGAATTGGCCGCCCAGTCCTTCTGCGGCGCCAGCCGCACGCGGCCGCCGTTGGCGCCACCGCGCAGATCGCTGCCGCGGTAGCTGGCTGCCGCCGACCAGGCCGCGCGCACCAGCGCCTGCACGCTCAGGCCGGAGCCGAGGATCTCAGCCTTCAGCGCGGCGATGTCCTGCGCGTCGATCAGCGCGTGCTCGACCTTGGGGATGGGGTCCTGCCACAGCAATTCTTCCTGCGGCACCAGCGTGCCCAAGTAGCGCGAGCGCGGGCCGAGGTCGCGGTGGGTCAGCTTGAACCAGGCGCGGGCAAACGCATCGGCGAACTGCTCGGGATTGTTCTTGAAGCGCAGCGAGATCTCGCGATAGGCCGGGTCCTCGCGCAGGGCAAGGTCGGTGGTGAACATGATCGGCGCGTGCCGCTTGGTCTTGTCGTGCGCATCCGGCACCAGATTGGCGCCCTGGCCATCGGCCGGAATCCACTGGATCGCACCGGCCGGGCTGCGGGTCTGCACCCACTCGAAGGCGAACAGGTTGTCGAGGTAGTTGGTGGTCCAGGCGATCGGGTTGACCGTCCATGCGCCTTCGAGGCCGCTGGTGATGGTGTCCGCGCCCTTGCCCGTGCCGCACTTGTTGTTCCAGCCCAGGCCCTGATTCTCGATCGGCGCGCCGGCCGGTTCGACCTCAAGACAGCCCTCGGGCTTGCGTGCGCCGTGGGCCTTGCCGAAGGTGTGGCCGCCAGCGATCAGGGCGACGGTCTCCTCGTCGTTCATCGCCATGCGGCCGAAGGTCTCGCGGATGTCGCGCGCGGCCGCCAGCGGATCGGGCTTGCCGTTCGGGCCTTCCGGGTTGACGTAGATCAGGCCCATCTGGGTGGCCGCCAGCGGCCGCTGCAGCTTGCGGTCACCGGCATGGCGGGCGTCCTCCAGAAACTTGCTTTCCGGCCCCCAGTACGTGATGTCGCCTTCCCAGTCGTCGACGCGGCCGCCGGCGAAGCCGAAGGTCTTGAAGCCCATCGACTCCAGCGCGACGTTGCCGGCCAGCACCATCAGATCGGCCCACGAGATCGCGCTGCCGTACTTCTGCTTGACCGGCCACAGCAGGCGGCGGGCGCGGTCGAGATTGACGTTGTCAGGCCAGCTGTTGAGCGGCTCGAAGCGCATCTGCCCGCCGTCGGCGCCGCCGCGGCCGTCGAAGGTGCGGTAGGTGCCGGCGCTGTGCCAGGCCATGCGGATGAAGAAGGGTCCGTAGTGGCCGTAGTCGGCCGGCCACCAGTCCTGCGAGGTGGTCATCAGGGTCTTCAGGTCGGCCTTGACCGCTTCCAGGTCGAGCCGATTGAACGCGGCCGCGTAGTCGAAGTCAGCGCCCATCGGGTTGGACGTCTGCGCGTGCTGGCGCAGCGGACTCAGGTCGAGGCGCTGCGGCCACCAGTCCTGCGTGTCCTTGGGGGGCTGGGCGAAAGCGGTGCCGCTCCAGCCCGCGGTTGTGAGTGCCGCGGCCAGTGCGAGCGTCAGCAGTTTTTGGGTACGCATGGAAGTCTCCAAGGGTTCATGGGAATGCGGCGAACAGCCGCGTGAAGACTAGGCACTGGCGAAACCGGCGTTAAATCGATTCTCTGAACCTCAGCGATCAAGCCTGGCTATCGCCACGGTGGCGCCTGCGGCCGCCGGGCTTGCGCACGCGCGGACACGACACGACACTGGCCACACCTTCACCCGCTTGCACTGGAATCTGACATGACAGTCTGCGGACGCCGCTGCGCGCGCGTCTTTCTGGCCGCGGTCGCACTGGGCTTGAGTGCCCTGCCTCCGACCTTCGCAGCGCCACCAGCGGAAAGTGATGCGCCGGCACCAAGCGCGGAGAGCCTCCGGCAGGCCGCCGGGCCCCAAGCGCAGATCGGTGCGCCTGTCCGATGGCTGGGGGTGCTGCGCGCCGCCACCGTCCGGCTGGACGTCGGCTGTAGCGGAACGCCTGCAAGCGAGCGCTGCATCAACCTCAATCCGGTACCCGGCCAGATCAGCAGCTTCAGCCTCGACGAACTGGGCGCCCTGCAGCTGCCCGCAGGCGCAGCGCGGAGCCTGGTCTGTGAGTGGGTGACGCCGCGCTTGAGCTACACGATGAGCAACCTGAGCGCGAGCGTGCAGAGCGCCTTCTTCCGCGTGTCGCCCGTGCTGGTCATCGAAAGCGACGCTCTGCGCGACCCCGGCCTGCTGGAGCCGGGCACCGGTCGGCCCTATGGCGGACGCATGCAGGTGCCGCTGGAGTCGCCACTGCAGGACAGGCGCAGCCTGAGCCCGGGTGAGCGGATATCGAGCCAGTCCACCCACGGCTACAGCTGCACTGAGGGCGTGCTGGATCGCGAGGCCTTGATCGCCCGACGCGGCTTCAGCGCGGCGCAAGCGGATGCCCTGTTCGCCGCCCCCATGCGACTCAGCCTGAGCCTGCAGGGATCGGTGCGCTACGTCGACAGCGCCAGCCTGAGCTATGGCCTGCGCTTTCTCGGCGATTGAGGCCGGTCGTCGAGCCGTGCGCGGCGAGCGGAATCCGCGCGCTGCCGGGACGCGCTGCGGGAAGACTGCGCGGCGCACAGGCCGAGGGCTCAGAACCGCCCGACAGTCCGCGACCCCACGCAGCGAACGTCGCGAGGCGCGCCCAGCGTCGCCCTCGCTACGACCGGGGCCGCCTCGCGGGCGGTTCCCGGTCGCACGCCGAAGCGCTTACTCGAACTGGATGACCAGTTCGTCCTCGCAGAAATCGAACTCGACCACGTCGGAGTCGCTGCCATCGGCAAACGCGGCCATGAAGTACCACACGCAGCCGCTTTCGTCGGTGCTGGAAGCCCAGACCATATCCGCGGTCACGCCCGCGGGGATGCCTGCGCCGATGTCAAATGCGCCCCAGTCTTCGCCGTCCTCGGACACGACCACGGCGACGATGTCCTGACCGCTGTTGTTCTCGATCTGGAACTGGTACTCGGCGAAGGCCGCCGGCGAGGCCAACAGCAGAACAAACGCACACAGCCATCCACGCATGGGAAACCCCTCGAACTGGCGCCGCTCGGGCCCGATGCCCGGCGTGCGCGACAGCACGACAGGCAAGAACCCTGCCACGCGCGCGCAGCGCTTCTCGACGCGCCGACCCGGCGCCGCGCCGCCGCCAAGTGACGCCAGCGCGGGGGGCTGGCTATGCTCGCGCCCCCGGATCTCGACTGGATCGACCATGCGCCCCCGAAACGCCGCCCTGCTGCTCTGCCTTTTCGGCGCCACCACGCTTCAGGCCCAGCCGCTTCCGGGCGGCGGTATCAACGCCGGAGCGCTGGCCGAGCACATCCGCGTGCTGGCCTCCGACGAGTTCGAGGGCCGCGCGCCGGCCACGCCGGGCGAGGACAAGACGGTGGCCTACCTGGCCGAGCAGTTCGAGCACGCCGGCCTCGAGCCCGGCGGCGAAGACGGCGGCTGGACGCAGCGCGTCACCTTGGTGCGCAGCGAGATCAAAGGCGCCGTCCAGGCGCAGTTCGAGATTGGCGACGCCATCCAGACCCTGGCAAACAGCGAAGACATCGCCGTCGAAAGCCTGCATCCGGCCGAGCGCGTCGACCTCAAGGGCGTACCGGTGGTGTTCGCAGGCTACGGCGTACACGCGCCCGAGCTTGACTGGGACGACTTCGGCGACATTGACGTGCGCGGCAAGCTGCTGGTGGTGCTGGTCAACGATCCGGACTTCGAGACTGGCGAGGGCCGCTTCGGTGGTCGCGCCATGACCTACTACGGCCGCTGGACCTACAAGTACGAGGAGGCCGCCCGCCGCGGTGCCGCTGGCGTGCTGATCGTCCACGAAGACGCCCCAGCCGCCTATCCCTGGGCCACCGTGCGCAACGGCCGCAACGGGCCGCAGCTCGACATCGTGCGCAGCGATGCCGAGCGCTACCATCTGAAGATGCGCGGCTGGATGCAGCGCGCCACGGCCGAGCGGCTGTTCGCTGCCGCGGGTCTTGACTTCGAAGCCGCCAAGAAAGCCGCGCAGGCGCCGGGCTTCAAGGCGCACGCGCTGGACGGGGCCGCGCTCAGCATCGCTTTCGACGTGGAACACAGCCGTATCGTCAGCCGCAACGTGCTGGGCCTTCTGCCCGGCGGAGGCCGCGCCGATGAAACCGTCATCGTCTCGGGCCACTGGGACCACTTCGGCATCACCCCGAATGCCGACACCAGCGGCGACACGCTGATCAACGGCGCGGTCGACAACGCCACCGCGCTGGCCTCGATGATCGAACTTGCACGCGTGTTCGCCGCCGGCGAACGGCCCCAACGCAGCCTGCTGTTCCTCGCGCCCACAGCGGAAGAAAGCGGCCTGCTGGGCGCCAAGTACTACGTCACCCAACCGCTGCGCCCCTTGGCCACCACGGCGGCCGTGATCAACATCGAGATGTGGAGCCCCGACGGCCCGACCCGCGACATTTCGTCCTGGGGCCTGGGCAAGGTCTCGCTGGAGCGCAGCCTGGAGGCAGCCGCGGCCATCGACGGCCGGACGCGCTCGCTCGACGAGAATCTGGCGGCGGGCCTGTTCTACCGCGCCGACCACTTCGCCTTCGCCCAAGCCGGCGTGCCGGCGCTGACGCTCGGCCCCGGCACCGATCTGATCGAGGGCGGCGTCGAAGCCGGCAAGGCCGCGCGGGCCAGGTACTTCGCCGAGCGCTACCACCAGCCGTCCGACGAGTACGACGAAAGCTGGGACATGCGCGGCCCCACGCTCGACACCCAGACGGTGTATCGACTGGTCGACTCCCTCGCCCGCAGCAGCGACTGGCCGCAGTGGGATGCCGCCAGCCAGTTCGCCGCCGAACGCGCCAAGAGCGAGGCGCAGCGCGCCTCGCGCTGAGCCCGCCCGCCCGCGCCAACGGAAACCGCCGCATGCGCACCTTCGTGCTCAGAGCCCGCGCCGCGCCCACCGACAGTCAGGCCCTGCTGGCCAACATCGGACGCGAGGCGCACACCGAAATCCTTGCGCATGCGCTGATGAATGCGATCTTCGTCGCGCAGTCGCATCGGCCGGATGTGGTGGTCTACCTCGTGCTTGAAAGCACCCGCGACTATTCGCGCACGCTGCGCTTCGAGGCCAGCGCTCTGCAGGACCTGGGCGGCTTCGATGAGCGCCGCCTGCTGGCGCGCATCGCCAAAGCGCTGGACGCTTCCGTCGGCATGGGCAAGGACGAAACGCGCGGCGTCGAGCCAGGCCTCAGCGTCGCCACGACCAGCTTCGAGAGGCTGGTGCAGCGGCTGGCCGAAGACCACACGCTGTACATGCTGGATCGCAGGGGCTCGCCGATCCGCGAGCGGGCCATCGCGGTCAACCCCTGCTTTCTGCTGACCGACCATATCCCGATGCCCAAGAACGCGATCCGCGGGCTGGAGCGTCTGGGCGCAGAGAAACTCTCGCTGGGCCCGAAGATGCTGTTCGCGTCGCAGTGCGTGGTGCTGATCCACAGCGAGCTCGACCATCGCGAAGGCTGAGCCTGGGCGGCCGGGCCCGTGCGGCGCGCTGGATCGCTACGGCTTTCGAATCGCAGCGCGCACGTCAGACATCCGCGGCCAAGCTGTCATCGGCCGTCGACCGCGGGGGCGCGGGCTGACGGGCCCGCACTCGCCATTCGCTGGGCGTGCAGCCCATCGCTGCCTTGAAGGCACGATTGAAGGGCCCCAGTGAACCGAAACCAGCATCGAGGCTGATGTCGAGCACGCTGCGTCGCGGCTGTTGCTGCAGCAAGCGGCAGGCATGCTCGATGCGATAGCGGTTCACCCACTGGTTGAAGTTGGCCGCACCCAGCACCTGATTGATTACGCGGCTGACGCGGTGCTCCTTGCTGCCGACATGGGCGGCGAGGTCCGCGACTTTCAGCTCGGGCTGGCGGTACAGGCGATCGACCTCCAAGGCCGCGACCAGAACGACCGCGAGCGCCTGCGACTCCTGGCATATCACCCCAGCCGGTGCGGGTGCGGGTGCGGGCGATACAACAGGGGATGCCCTTTCCGGCGAGCGACGCCGGAGTTCCAGGGCGATGTGGGTGAACACCAGAATCGACAGGGCGCAGCTGAGCACGACCAAGCGATGCGCCGACAGCCAGGCGGGCTCGCTCGATGCCAGAGCGCCTGACAGGGTGCCCAGCAGTACACAGCCACCGTAGACGGCCATGAAGCCCAGGCGCAGTCGTCGCTCCGCTGCCGCTGCGGCGCGATAGCCTCGAAGCGCCTCGGCGAAGGCCAGCACCAGTACGGTCGAACTGGCAAGCGTCAGCAGCTCTCCCAGCACCGACAGGGCCAAGCCCCCGGCCCCCGCGGTCTTCAGCGCGCGGTAGGCCACGATCAGCACGGCCACGCTGGCTGCCGCTGCAAGGTGCGCGGGCCCGACGCCGCCCTCGCCGCGAAACAGCGCGCGCGCGACCAGCCAGTAGGCGTTGCAGGTCGCGCACCCGCCGACCGCCAGCAGAAGCAGCGCCCAGGTCGGAGCCGTGCTCCACACGGGTCCGAGCAGACTCAGTGCAAGCGAGCCACAGAACACTGCAAACAGAAGCTCGGCGGTGGACTTCCGGGGGCGCCGCAGCAAGATCAGAACCGAAGCCAGGGCCAAAGCCACGACGAGGCCGGTAAACACCTCTTCGACACGTTCCATGCGCGCACTCCCGCGGTTCGACGCGCCAAGCCTGGGCAGCGCGGCTGCGCTTTGCAAGCCGGGGCGTCTGAACGTCCGGTTGCCGCGCGTGGCCTCATCGCGATGCGGCTGGCCGATTCGCGAATCGACAGGACTCGCCCCGACGACTGCAGGACGCTGAGCGCACGCCCTTCTGGATGCCCCTCATGCCCTACACCCCCACCGCGGGCTCACGCGCTCTGTCTCTCGCCGCCGGGCTCTGGTTCCTCGTGGCCGCCGCGGGCCAGACGGCCTTTGCCGCCTTTGTCTTGGCGTTCGTTCTGCCGCGCCTCGTCGCAGGCGACCTGCCGGGCCTCAACGACAAACCGCATATCACCGGCTACCAGCCCGGCGACACGCTCGGCAACACTCAACTGCTGGGGCATCTGCTGCTGGGTGCGCTGATGACCCTGTCCGGTCTGATCCAGCTGCTGCCGGCCCTGCGCCAGCGCTGGCCCGCGCTGCACCGCTGGAACGGACGGATATTCATGCTCAGCGCGTTCATCACCACGCTGAGCGGCTTCTACCTGACCTGGATACGTGGCTCCCAGCTCAACCTGGGCAGTGCACTCTCGACCAGCGCGAACGGCGTGCTGATCCTGATCGCCCTCGCGCTGGCCTGGCGCGCCGCCCGCAGCCGGGACCTGACCGCGCACCGCCGCCACGCGCTGCGCGCCTTTCTGCTCGTCAACGGCGTGTGGTTCCTGCGGGTCGGCATGGTGCTGACCGGCATGGCGCTGGCTGCCGTCGGCGGCAGGCTCGATGTCAACGGCCCGGTCTTCCTCGCGGTCAGCGTGCTGAGCTGGCTGTTGCCGCTGGCCCTGCTTGAGCTGTACTTCGCGGCACAGGCATCGCCGCGCGCCGGCTTTCGCTATCTCGTCGCAGGTGCTTTGGGCCTGTCGGCCCTAGCGACCGCAGCGGGCGGCCTCGCCGCCTGGCTGTTCATGTGGGCGCCCCGGCTGTAGCCGGGCGAACCTGACCCAGGCCGCACTCAAGCGCTGTCGCGAGCGCCGGCGTACAGGGCCATCAGGTGCACGTCGACATAGCGGCCGCCGCGCAGCGCATAGCCCCGGCTCGTGCCCTCGCGCACAAAGCCGTGGCGCGCGAACAGCGTCTGTGCAGCGGCGTTGTCGGTGTAGACCTCCAGCTCGATGCGGCGCACGCCCAGCCAGCCAAAGCACAACTCGATGGCGCCGCTCATCAGCGCGTGGCCAACGCCGCGACCGCGAGCCCCTTCATCCACCCCCAGGCCGATATTGGCGACATGCGCGCGCCGCGGATTCTCGAAGCGCTCGACCCCAATCTGCCCAAGCACACGGCCATCCACCTCGGCGACCAGGCTGTGGAAATGGGTGTGCAGTCGACCCAAGCGCTGCTGCCAGAGCTCGGCGCTGGGAAACGGCAGCTGCAGGGTGTTGGCATAGACCGAAGGCTGCGCGTAGAGGGCGCGGATGGCTTCGATATCGCGGGCTTCGCTGTGTCGGATGTGCATGCCCGCAGCTTGCCGCAGCGACGGCGCGTGAGACAAGCCTCGGCGCGAAGCTTGCATCCCCGCGCACCGACTGGGCGCTGCAGGTGCCAAGGCCGTACGAGCGGGGACGGCCCGGCTATGCTGCAGCGCGTTCCCACCGGAGGATGCGCGTCGCCCGCGCATCCGCCCGCAGCACATGGAGTGCGGTAGCCGCATGTTCAATTTCTTGAAGCGTCTCTTTGGCGGCGCAACCGCCGACAAGCCGGCGGATCGGGCCTTCGCCGCGCTCAATCAACAGGCACCGATCAAGCGGGAACAGGGCAAGCCGCACACGGACGGCGCCGCCAGCGAGAGCTTCATCTGCCGCGAGACCATCCTTGGCCGCGACCAGCGGGTCGCCGGCTATCACTTCCTGCTCCATCAAGCCACGCGCGCTCGCCTTGTCAGCCGTAGCCGTCGCATCCACCACGTGTACGCCGAAGTGCTGGTGCGCAATCTGATCAAGATCGACGTCGGCCGCCTGCTCGGCCACCGACTCGCATTCTTCGAGGTGCCGGATTCCTTCCTTCGGCACGAGGCCCTGATCGAGCTGCCGCCCGAAAACGCCGTGTTGACCCTGGTGGCCTTGCCCGATCCGGATGGCCCCTCGCCCGCCGAAGTGATCGAGCAGGTGCGCGAGCTGCGCCGGCGCGGATACCGGTTCGCGGTCAACGCGATGTCGCAGGAAGCCCCGGGGGCCTATCTGCTCGCGGAAGCCGACTTCGTGATCGTCCGCGCCGACCAGGCCGACCCCAAGCGCCTGCGCGACTTCTCCGAAGCGCTGGCGCGCGCCGACCACAAGCGGCAGTGGCTGGCCAGAGAGCTGCCCAGCCACGATGAGTTCACGCTCTGCTTCAACCTGGGCGCGAGCCTGTTCCAAGGTCCCTTCGTCACCCGGCGCGAGGACTGGAGCAGCAATGCACTCGGCCCCAATGCGGCGCGCATCGCCGATCTGCTGTCGCGCTTGCGCCGCGATGTCGACACCCGCGAGATCGCCGAGGTGCTGAAGCAGGATCCGGCGCTTTCGCTGCGCCTGATGCGCTACATCAACTCGGCTTCGATGGCGCTGCGCGAAGAGGTCACCAGCATCGAGCGCGCCTTACTGCAGCTGGGCCGCGAAAAGCTCTATCGCTGGCTCAGCCTGCTGCTGTACGGCGCCGACAGCCGGAACCCCGCTGCGTCCGCCCTGCTGGAAGCCGCCCTCGTGCGCGCGCGCATGCTCGAACAGCTGGGTGCGGATCGACCCACTGAAGCGCGCGACGCCCTCTTTCTGGTCGGCCTGCTGTCACTGGTCGACGCAGTGCTGCAGGTGCCGATGCCGCTGGCGCTTGCCCAGCTCGCCCCCTCGCCCGAGATCGAAGCCGCGGTCGCCCGCGGCGAAGGCGAAATGGCCGAGCTGCTCGCCCTGGCGGTGGCCTGCGAGGGCAGCGATGCGGATGCGATCCAGCGCGCAGCACTACGCTGCGGCGTCGATGCGGCGACCGCCAGCGCTGCACATGTCGAGGCCCTAGGCTGGGCGCTGCAGGTGACCCAGGAGTAGCGCGCGGCGCTGACCGCCGCGGGCGCATGCCTGCCCACGGTCCGAGACGCCTTCCGCTGCCGGCTCCATCAACGCAAACGGCCGACGGAGTACTCCATCGGCCGTTTGTGTTCATGCTGACGGGTGAACGGCGATGCGGCCGTTCGCCCGTACGCGCGGCGACGCGACTCAGGCGTTGACCGCCTTCGCCACCTCGGCGTAGTCCTCGATCTGGTCGAAGTTCATGTAGCGGTAGATCTGATCGCCGTTGGCGTTGATCACGCCGATGTCCGCCATGTACTCCTCGCGGGTCGGGATGCGACCCAAGCGCGAACAGATCGCAGCCAGCTCCGCCGAGCCCAGGTAGACGTTGGTGTTGCGGCCCAGGCGATTGGGGAAATTGCGCGTCGAGGTCGACATGGCCGTGGCGCCCTCGCGAATCTGCGCCTGGTTGCCCATGCACAGCGAGCAGCCCGGCATCTCCATGCGTGCGCCCGCCGTGCCGAAGGTGCCGTAGTGGCCTTCCTTGGTCAGCTCGGCCGCGTCCATCTTGGTCGGCGGGGCCACCCACAGGCGGGTCGGGATATCGCGCTTGCCCTCCAGCAGCTTGGCCGCGGCGCGGAAGTGGCCGATGTTGGTCATGCACGAGCCGATAAAGACCTCGTCGATCTGCGCGCCGGCAACATCGGACAGGGTCTTGGCGTCGTCCGGATCGTTCGGGCAGCAGACGATCGGCTCAACGATCTCGGCCAGATCGATCTCGATCACGGCAGCGTATTCGGCATCGGCATCCGGCTGCAGCAGCTGCGGGTTGGCCAGCCACTCCTCCATCTTCTTGATGCGGCGCGCCAGCGAGCGGGCGTCCTGATAGCCCTCGGCGATCATCCACTTCAGCAGGGTGATGTTCGAGTTCAGGTACTCGATGATCGGCGCCTGGTCTAGGCGCACGGTGCAGCCGGCGGCCGAGCGCTCGGCCGAGGCGTCGGCCAGTTCAAACGCCTGCTCGATCTTCAGTTCAGGCAGGCCTTCGATCTCGAGGATGCGGCCGGAGAAGATGTTCTTCTTGCCCTTCTTCTCGACCGTCAGCAGTCCGGCCTTGATGGCGTACAGCGGGATCGCATGCACCAGATCGCGCAAGGTGACGCCCGGCTGCATGCGGCCCTTGAAGCGGACCAGCACGGATTCCGGCATGTCCAGCGGCATCACGCCGGTGGCGGCGGCAAACGCCACCAGACCCGAGCCGGCCGGGAAGCTGATGCCGATCGGGAAGCGGGTATGGCTGTCGCCGCCGGTGCCGACGGTGTCCGGCAGCAGCATGCGGTTGAGCCACGAGTGGATGATGCCGTCGCCGGGACGCAGGGACACGCCGCCGCGGGTGGAGATGAACTCCGGCAGGGTGTGGTGCGTCTTGACGTCAACGGGCTTGGGATAGGCCGCGGTGTGGCAGAAGCTCTGCATCACCAGATCCGCCGAGAAGCCGAGGCAGGCGAGGTCCTTCAGCTCGTCGCGGGTCATCGGGCCGGTGGTGTCCTGCGAACCCACCGTGGTCATCTTCGGCTCGCAGTAGGTGCCGGGGCGGATGCCCTTGCCTTCGGGCAGGCCACAGGCGCGGCCCACCATCTTCTGGGCCAGGGTGTAGCCCTTGCCGCTGTCGGCCGGCGCCTGCGGCAGACGGAACAGGGTCGAGGCCGGCAGGCCCAGCGACTCGCGCGCCTTGGCGGTGAGGCCGCGGCCGATGATCAGCGGAATGCGGCCACCGGCGCGCACTTCGTCGAACAGGACATCGGACTTCACTTCGAACTCGGCGATCACTTCGCCATTCTTCAGTGCCTTGCCCGCATAAGGCTGCAGTTCGATGACGTCGCCGTGCTCCATCTTCGAGACGTCCAGCTCGATCGGCAGCGCGCCCGCGTCTTCCATGGTGTTGTAGAAGATCGGCGCGATCTTGCTGCCCAGGCAGACGCCGCCGAAGCGCTTGTTGGGGATGTAGGGGATGTCCTCGCCGGTGAACCACAGCACCGAGTTGGTGGCCGACTTGCGCGATGAGCCGGTGCCCACCACGTCGCCGACGTAAGCGACCAGATGGCCCTTGGCCTTGAGGTCAAGAATGGCCTGGATCGGGCCGCGCTTGCCGTCCTCTTCCGGCACGAAGGCCGCGCCTTCGCGCTTGTTCTTCAACATCGCCAGCGCATGCATCGGGATGTCCGGGCGCGTGGTCGCATCAGGCGCGGGCGACAGATCGTCGGTATTGGTTTCGCCCGGCACCTTGAACACGGTGAGCGTCAGGCTCTGCGGCACTTCAGGGCGCGAGGTGAACCACTCGGCATTGGCCCAGCTGTTCAGTACGGCCTGGGCATGGGCATTGCCGGCCCGTGCCTTCTCTTCGATGTCGTGGAAGGCGTCGAAGATCAGCAGGGTGTTCTTCAGGGCATCGGCGGCGACCGCGGCGACCGCGGCGTCATCCAGCAGCTCGATCAGCGGGTGCACGTTGTAGCCACCGAGCATGGTGCCCAGCAGCTCGGTGGCGCGGGCGCGGCTGATCAAGGGGTTGCTCTCGGTGCCGTGGGCGATCGCCGCCAGATAGCTGGCCTTGACCTTGGCCGCATCGTCGACACCCGCCGGTACGCGGTGGCTCAGCAGCTCCAGCAGGAAGGCCTCTTCACCGGCCGGCGGCGCCTTCAGCAGCTCGATGACCTCGGCGGTCTGCTGGGCGGACAGCGGCAGCGGCGGGATGCCCAGCGCGGCGCGCTCGGCAACGTGTTGGCGATAGGCTTGGAGCATGGGGAAGGTCCTTCAGGCATGGGACGCCGCGCGCATCGCAGCCACAGCCGCGGATCGGCCAGTGGCAGCGCACGGTGGAAAGTGAAGACCAAGATGGGGACCTGCGCTCGGCGGAGCAAGCCGGCCTTCACGGCCGCAGATTTTCGCCCGCCGGGCCGATGGGGGCAATACAACTTTGCGGCAGCCGCACGAGTTTCCTTGAGCGGCGGAAGCGATTCGCGCGGGCGACGCCGCGCTCAGCCGCGCTCCTGCGGATTTCCCAAACCCGCCGGCCCGGGCAGTTGCGAGCTTGCTCGCAGCCGCAGGGCTCGGGGTTGCCGCTGCTCAGACACGTGCCGATCGCCGTGTCGCCTGCAAGCAGGCTCCTACTGGGGCGCGGTTCACTCCAGCTCGCTGCCAAGCTGGGCGCGCGGCGCATCTCACGAAGCTCCAGCAGCCAGCGCCCAAGCCTGGCTGCCTTCCCTCGCTGCGCACCGATGCTTGGCTGCGGTGGGAGCGAACCAACTCGCGACCGCAGCGCTTGGGGCTTGCCACGCAAACGCAATCCGCTTGCCGTGTGCCGCGCAGGCCCCGAGCTGCCAATCCGAGACTACTTCTGCTTCCACTCGCCCGAGGCGTCCTGGTACCACCAGCCGCCGCGGGCACTCGCGATCCACTGCCGCGCAAAGGTGTCCCGGATCTGCGCTTCCCACTCCGGGTGGCCATTGGCGACAGCGATTTCGCGATAGACCGCGCTGCGGTCGCGGTTGTCGTCGGCGACCGCCTGATTCACCGCCGCGCGGTCGCGCAGGCCGATCTGGCTGGCGTCGCGCAGGCTGATCGTGCCGTCACGCGCCAAGCCCAGCGCACCGGAGTCGAAGTGCGGGGCCAAGGCTGACTGGAAACGCTCCGTCATGCGGGTCTGGATGGCCTGGATGGCCGGCGTGCGGATCTTGATGTCGGCGGTCTGGGCATGCGCCACCGGGAACACGAAGTCGAGCACCGCCGTGCCCAAGGCAGCCATACCGCCGCCCTGCCCCGCCTCGGGCTTGGCCTCGGGCTGCGGCTGCGGCTGCTCGCCGATGACGGTCTCGACAAACTCGCGCGCCGCCTGCTGCGCCTCGGCCGCCGGGAAGTAGACGTTGATGGTGACGCACGCGCTCAAGGACAGCAGCGCCGCGGCAGCGAACAGTTTCCAAGGCTTGAACATCGCGTGTCTCCCGTCGACAGGTGCGGCGAGGATAGTCGCACGGCAGCGTGACGGCAGTCGGTGTCCGTGCTTGCCGCAGCGCGGGTTCAGCCAGACGGGCACCGGGTCGGCAATCGAGGGACGCCAGATTCAGACGGCAGGCGTCGCAGCGGCGGACGCCGACGGAGCCAATCGCCCGCCGGGGCAATCAGGGCCCGATCCAATGCGCCACGCGAATCTGTCCGGCCCCGCCATCGCCGCGCATCCAGCCCAGCCAGCGGCCGTCCGGTTCGCGTCGCGCCAGTCCGCGGACCACCCCGTCGGCGTCGATCAGCAGCAGCGGCTCGCCTGTGGATTGGAGCAGCTCGAACTCGACTCGGCGCCCGGGCTCACCCAGCCGATTGTTGACGACGCTCACGCGCAGCAGATCTACCTCGACCGCGGTCCACAGCGCCGGATCGATTGTCTGATCCAGCTGCTGCGTCTGCGGCCAGGCGAACACCGCCGCGCCGGCCTGCTGCAGCAAGGGCAGCGCCTTGGCGAGGTCCTTGAGTTCGGTTTCGCCGAGCGACAGGCCGGGCTCGATCACGCCCACTGCCGCGGCCAGGGCGCTGCGTTCGGCGGTCTCGGTCTGCCCCATGCCCAGTCGATACATCCACAGCTGGCTGGGCAGCAACAGCACGCTCACCATCAGGACCAGCGCCGCGCCGCGCGCAGGCTTCAGCACGTCAAGCCCGACCAGCAGCAGCCCCGTCCAGAACAGCGAGGTCCACACCAGGTAGCGCGGAGCGAGCAACTGATCGGCGTGCTCTTCGAAGTAGCTCGCGCGCACCACCACGATCAGGCCCCCGACGCAGAGCGCGAAGGCCGCGGTCGCGGTGCCGACAACGCTGAGCGCGGCCCTGGACCTCCAGCTCCGCCACAGCGCACCAGCGAACAGACCCAGCCCGAGCAGGCCCCAGGCCAAGTGCGGCCAGCGCGCCAGCATCACCGGGCCGGCCGACTGTTCGTAGGCCGCAGCGATCGGCCCGGTGACGGCCCGTAGCAGGGTCGTTGGCACCCGGGCGGCGATCTCCGGATCCCACAGCGGCCAGCTGGCGAACAGCGACGGCCCGCCCAGCCAGCGCAGCAGTGACTCGATGCGAGCGGACACACCCGCCACGCTGACCGACTCCGCGGTGCCATCGCGCAGCGCGAACATCAGTAGCAGCACGCCGATCATCGCGCCCCCCACCGGCAGCCATTCCCGCAGCGGCGCCCGCCGCAGGGCCAGCACCAGCAGCACGGCCGGAAACACGGCGAGACCGCTGCCGAAGGACAGGCTCGCGAAGACCGCAGATGCGCCTGCCAGCACGGCCGCGCCGACGCCACCCCGCCAGGCCAGCAGCAGACCCGCGAACAGGCCCAGGGTCACCGCGTAGGCATGCACGGTCTCGTTGGCATGCATCAGCGCCCGGAAGTTGCCCACCCAGAACAGACCCAAGGCCAGCGCCAGGGCGACGGCACAAAAGCGCGCGGGCTCGAGCGCGGCGCGTCGCAGGCCCAGCACCGCGACCAGCCAGCTCAGCAGTGCCAGCAGCACACCGACGGCGGTCTGCAGGCGCTGGTTGGCGGCGAACCATTCAAGCTCGGCCACGCGCACCAGATCAGGAAACAGCTCCAGATGCCCGTTGTCCGCGCCCAGCACGTTGCGCGGAAAAGGCTCGCTCAGGAAATGCGCGAGGAAGCGCCAGGCGTCGGCATAGGGCACCTGCGGTGCCTGCAGCATGACGAACAGACCCCAGCCCACGACCAGCACGGCAGCCAGCGCAGTGGCCATCGCCCAGGCGCGCGATGGCGCTGCAGCCTGCTCAGACGTGGCGGCTCTCCAGAAGAAGAAAGGCGCGCTCGTCATGCTGCTGCGAGGACGGGTCGGACGCCCGGGTGTCGCCGACGCGGCGCTGCGCGACCACGTTCCAGCCGCAGCGATCGGCCAGCCTCAGCAGGCCCGGCATCGAGAAGATCCAGTAGTTGGTGGCGTCGTTGTTGCATTCGGTGGGGTCCAGCAGGTAGGCCAGCGGCGCCTGTTCAAGTGCCACGCGGCGGTCGACGGTGGCGCGCGCGATGCGGGTGCTCACGATGCAGTAGCGGCTATGCCGGGCCAAGCTCTCCAGCACATAGAACGGGTTCTTCAGGTGGTAGAGGATGCCGAGCAGAAAGACCAGTCCGTAGCGCTGACGCGGCAGCGCGAACTGGCTGTCGAGGTCAATCTCGTGGATACCGACGTTCGACCGCAAGAGCTCGTGCAGCCGGCGCGCGCCGCGGAGCCCGTTCCAGTTGGTGGCCGGCCAATCGAGCACATCGATATCGAAGCCCTGACGCTCGAAGAAGTAGGCGAGATCGCCATCCGCGGCACCGATGTCGGCCAAGGGCTGCCCCTGCAATGCATCCAGCAGCTGCCCGTACTCTTTGCCGAGTAGACCCTCGATGTGCCAGAGGTTGGAAAGGATGTCGTAGCCGTACCAGGTGAAGTCCTGCGGTGGATTGTCCGCCTTGATTCGCCGCAACTCGGGATGCCATGCGGCCGCACGTTCGATGACCCGCGCGTAGAAGAGCTCGCTCATGAAAACCTCGCACAAAAAGAACAAAGGCCGGCAGGTGCCGGCCTTTGAACTGTGCAGCGCAAGCTCAGCTTCGCGCAAGCTGCGTGCTATGGATCAGGCGTCGAAACCGTCCCGTCTCCACCCGTATCCACCCCGCCCTCGGAGGGCTGCGGCAGATCGCTTGCGGCGGCACCGAGGTCGGTCTCGTCCTCCTCTTCCGCCGGTACCGCTTCCACGCTGACCAGCTGCTCACCCTTGCCCAGACGGATCAGGGTCACGCCCTGGGTGTTGCGACCGACGCGGGCGATCTCGCCGACGCGGGTGCGCACCAGGGTGCCCTGGTCGGAGATCAGCATGACCTGCTGACTCTCCTCGACCTGGATGGCGCTGACCAGCTGGCCGTTGCGCTCGGTGGTCTGGATGGCGATGACGCCCTGGGTGCCGCGGCCCTTCTTGGGGAAATCCTCAAGCGGGGTGCGCTTGCCGAAACCGTTGCCGGTGGCGGTGAGCACGTCGTGCTCGCCCTGCACGCAGATCAGTGAGACCACCGACTCGCCTTCGGCCAGACGCATACCGATCACGCCGGTGGCGGTGCGACCCATCGGGCGCACGGTGCCTTCGTCGAAGCGGCTGACCTTGCCGTTCGAGGCGAACAGCATGACGTCGGATTCGCCGTCGGTGAGCGCCACGCCAACCAGGGAGTCGCCGTCTTCCAGGTTGATGGCGATCTTGCCGCGCTGCAGCTGGTACTCGAACTCCTTCAGCGGGGTCTTCTTGACCGTGCCGCGCGCGGTGGCGAACAGCACGAACTGGCCTTCGGGGAAGTCGCGCACCGGCAGCACGGCCTGGATGCGCTCGCCCGGCTCCAAGGCCACGAAGTTCACCATGGGGCGGCCGCGCGCGTTGGGGCCGGCTTCGGGCAGCTGATAGACCTTGGGCCAGAACACCCGCCCGGAGCTGGTGAAGCTCAGCAGGATGTCATGGGTGTTGACCACCCACAGGCGCTCGACGAAATCCTCTTCCTTCATCGCCGTGGCTGAACGGCCGCGGCCGCCGCGCTTCTGCGCGCGATAGGTGGTCAGCGGCTGGCGCTTGACGTAGCCGGCGTGGCTCAGGGTGACGACAACATCCTCGGGCGCGATCAGATCGAGGATGTTGAGGTCTTCCATGTTCGGCTGGATGACCGTGCGGCGGGCATCGCCGAAGTTCGTCTTGAGGTCACGCAGTTCGTCGCGAATGACTTCGAGCAGACGCTCGGGGTCCTCCAGAATGCGGATCAGCTCGGCGATGACGTCGAGGAGCTTCTTGTATTCATCGGTGAGCTTCTCCTGCTCCAGCCCGGTCAGGCGGTGCAGGCGCATTTCCAGGATTTCCTTGGCCTGCGCCTCGGACAGCTGGTAGCCGTCTTCGCTCAGGCCCAGGCCCGGCAGCAGATCCTCCGGACGCGAAGCGTCGGCACCTGCGGCCGAGAGCAGCGCACGCACGAGACCCGGCTCCCAGCGCCGCGCCAGCATGCGCTCGCGCGCTTCCTGCGGGTTCGCGGACGTCTTGATCAGCTCGATCATCTCGTCGATGTTGGCCAGCGCGACGGTCAGGCCTTCCAAGATGTGGGCGCGTTCGCGGGCCTTGCGCAGTTCGAAAATGGTGCGACGGGTGACCACTTCGCGGCGGTGGCGCACGAAGGCTTCCAGCATCTCCTTCAGATTCAGGAGACGCGGGCGGCCGTCCAGCAGGCAGACCATGTTGATGCCGAACACCGACTCCATCGGCGTCTGCTGGTAGAGGTTGTTCAGCACGACATCGGCAGCGGCATCGCGCTTGACTTCGATGAAGACGCGCATTCCGTCCTTGTCGGACTCGTCGCGCAGTTCGCTGATACCCTCGAGCTTCTTTTCCTTGACCAGCTCGGCGATCTTCTCGATCAGCCGCGCCTTGTTCACCATGTAGGGCAGCTCGGTGACGATGATGGCTTCGCGATTGGTCTTCTCGTCGACCTCGATCTCGGCCTTGGCGCGCACGTAGATGCGGCCGCGGCCGGTGCGGTAGGCCTCGTGGATGCCCGCCGAGCCGTTGATGATGCCGGCAGTGGGGAAATCCGGACCCGGCACGTGCTGCATCAGCCCGTCGATGCCGATCTCGGGGTCATCGATGAGCGCGATGGTCGCGTCGATGATCTCGGACAGGTTGTGCGGCGGGATGTTGGTGGCCATGCCCACCGCGATGCCCGAGCTGCCGTTGACCAGCAGGTTCGGCACCCGCGTCGGCATGACCGTGGGTTCGAGTTCCTTCTCGTCGTAGTTGGGCTGGAAGTCGACGGTGTCCTTGTCGATGTCGGCCATCAGCTCGTGGGCGAGCTTGGACATGCGCGCTTCGGTGTAACGCATCGCCGCGGCGTTGTCGCCATCGACCGAACCGAAGTTGCCTTGACCATCGACCAGCAGGTAGCGCAGCGAGAACGGCTGGGCCATGCGCACAAGGGTGTCGTAGACCGACTGATCGCCGTGCGGGTGGAACTTACCGATGACGTCACCGACGATACGCGCCGACTTGTAGTACGGCTTGTTGCTGTGCGCGCCCAGCTCGTTCATGGCGTACAGCACGCGCCGATGCACCGGCTTCAGGCCATCCCGCGCGTCGGGGAGTGCGCGGCCCACGATCACGCTCATGGCGTAATCGAGGTAGCTCTTGCGCATCTCGTCTTCGATGTTGACGGGAATGATTTCCTTCGCCAGCTCTGCCATGCGGGGTCTCGATTCGAGGAGTGGAGGCGCGCCCGGCACGTCAAACAGGGCCTATGGGCGCGCAAGCGGAGATTCAGTGCGTCAGCGCTGGGGGTGCAGCGGCGGGGCTTGAAATCCCGCTCCCGCCGCGCGGAGGCGCTTTCGCTAGGTGCCGCAGTCTATCACGGCCCGGTGATGCCCCCGGCCTTAACCCCGGCCATCGGGCGCGCTGCGCTGTTCTCACAGCCGGCTTTGAAATCAAGCACATACAGCTCGATGAGGGCGTCGCCGCCGGCCGCCGACGGAAAGGTCTCCCGGGCACGCACGCAGTGCGGCCATGCCGCCAGATAGCGCTGGTGGCCCTGCGCGTCCTGCAGACCGAGTCCGGGCGCCCATGCCAGCCAAGCCACGCTGCCGCCTTCGATGAAGGTTCGCCACAGCCAGTCGGTGCGCGCCTGATCCGCGGAAGGTGGGTCCTGCAGGGTCCAGGTCCAGTCGCGGTAGCGCGGTCGCCGCTCCTCAGGGGCAAGGCTGATCAAGCCCTGATGCAGCCCCCAACCGGTGGAGACGACGCGGTCGGCATCGATGCGCTTCAGGGCGTCGGCGACGCGATGCAGGCCGGGATCGAAATACGGGCGCACCCCGTGCTCGCCGCGCCAGTAGGCCAGGCTCTGCGCGTAGGTGGACCCTGAATTGAACGCCACCGCAGTGCAGACCAGCAGCGACAGGGCGACAGGCGCCCCACGGGTCAGACGCTGCAGTGGGACGCTCCAGACCCGCAGCAGCGCGACCAGCATCAGCAGCGGATAGGGCCAAAGCACCACGAGGTGATGCGATCCGCCGACTTCGCGGGTTGCCACCAGCAGGCCGAACAGCACAGGCACGGTGACCACGCAGAAGCCCAGCAGACGCAAGGGGCCGCGGTCGCTCCGGTAGTTCGCCCTGTGCAGCAGCAGGCTCAGTGCCGACACGCTCCACACAGCACACAGCGCCAGCGCGGGCCAGGCAGGCGCGATCAGGTCGACCCCGAACACCCAGCGCCGCAGCGCCAGGCCAGCGAAGGTGAGGTTGTAGAGCTCCACCACCCGGGCGATGCGCTCGGCCAAGCTCAAGGGCTGTTCGAAGCCCGGCAGCTTCATGCGCGTTGCCGGAAGAATCAGATCGATCGCGATCCACAGCATGAGCAGCGCGGCAATGCCGAGCACGACCCATGCGCCGGGGCGCAGGCTCTTGAGACGCGCGAGAAGCCAGTCCGGCAGGGCGATGGCCAGCGCCGCACCGTAGGCGATGATGATCCACACGAAGCTCAGCTTGTCGACCAGGCCGACCAGACAGAGCGCCATGGCCAGGAGGAGGTCGCGGGTGCGGCCCTGCTCCAGCCAGCGCCACAGGGCGTAGAGGCCGAGCAGCTTGCAGGCGTTGGAGATCACGAAAGGCCCCCAATCGAAGCGCACGTGCTCGATCAGCACCGGATCGATCGCCATCAGCGCCAGAGCGAGAAATGCGAGGGCGCCGAGCCGTGGCGCCAGAAACCGCCAGGTGCCCCAGAGCACCAGCGCCGTCAACAGGATCGGTGGCAGGCGCACGGTCCAGGCATCCACGCCAAACAGCGCGAAGACGGGCGCCATCAGCGCCGCCTTGATCACGCCGACGTAGGGTGGCGCCTGCATCAGCGGCAGGCAGCCATGGGCGATGCCGACCGCGGCGTCGAGATCGCAGGCGCCGAGAAAGCGCAGGCTGACCGGCACGAAGATCCACTCGTCGAAGTAGGGCCCGAGCCAGCCGAGGTGCAGGCTGGCCAGCACCGCAAAGGCCGCAGCGAGCAGGGCCGCCAGCAGCATGGCCAGACGCGATACCGCGCGCGCCCCGGCGCCCTGCGGTGAGCCGTCGGGTGAAGATCCTGCGGACATCAGCGCGATTCTCTGGCGTAGCGAGGGGGAAGACTCAAGGCAAGGCAGAGCACCAGGAACACCGGCATGGGGTGCAGATAGCGGAAGGAGACGATGTGCGAAAACAGCAGCTGGCTGGCGACCAGGCCCAGCGCCGCGAAGCCGATGACGCAGGCCGCCGCGCGACGGCGCGGGTCTTTGCGGGTCAGCCACAGACAGGCGATCGCAGCGGGCGCCAAGGCGAACAGCGCCAGCGTCAGCCACCAGCGGCTGCCGAGGAACATCTGCCCGACCACGCCCGGATGCTCGGCAAGACCACGCGCGTCGTAGCGCAGCTGGCTGGCCAGAGCGTCGAGCATGTCCGGGGCCGGCGGCGCGCTGCCGTAGTCATCGCGCAAACGCGCCTCGGCCAGCCCGTCGTCGAAGTAGTCCATCAGGGTGGCAAAGCCCATGCGCAGCAGGGCCTGCGGCTCGGCCTGCAACGCCCGCACCGCGATCTTGCGCGCGGCCTGCTGGGCGTCTCGATAGTCCAGCTCGGCTTCGAGCCTCTTCCACAGCCCATCCGGCTGCCACATCTGCGCTTCGCGCATGCGGTAATCGTGCAGGGTGGGACCGACCGTTTGCAGCAGCTCCGCCGGCAAGCCCACGCGCAGTAGATGCTCGGGCTTGACCAGCGGCGCCACCAGGCCCAGCCGCATCTGGCCGGAGGCGAGCATATGGGTCGGTTCGGTGTCGAAGCGCAGCCCGTACAGCCCCTGGTACAGGCGATGCGCGCCGAGCACGCAGGCCAGAATGACCACGGCATGTGCGCCTGCACGCAGCGCGGCCAGAACGCGCCGGCCGCGATCCTGCTCGGCCGCGGCATGCCAGCTGCGCAGCATCGGCACCAGCAGCGCGAGGCCGAACACCACCGGCAGCAGGCTCATGCGGAAGGCCACGGCCAGCACGCCGCAAACGGCCATGACCAGCGCCCAGCGCAGCCGACCGCGCTGCACATAGGCGATCGACGCCGCCACCAGCGCGAGCAGCGACAGCAAGCCCGCTGCCTCGGCCATCAGCATGCGCTCGTAGAACAGCTGCGCCGGCTCCGCCGCGATGACGGCCACCGCGAACAGGGCGATGCGCGCGTCGACACCCGCGGCACGGCGCAACATCCAGTACACCAACAGCGCGCCGATGACGCCGAACAGCGTCTGCAGCAGCAAAAGAGAGAGCGCCGACTGCGTCGCCACCGCCGACCACTCGACCAGCATCGGATAGACGAAGCTGCGGTCGGGGGGATCCCAGTCGCTGAGTGCGGCATGCAGATAGCTGGCCGAGTCGCCCATGAACAGGCGCAGATTCGGATCGACGAGCAGGAACGCGCCCTTCAGTGCCAGCAGCAGCGCGAGGGCACGCCACAGCTCGACGCGCCAGGCGGCGCCGCTGGGCTCAAGCGCGTGCTTTGAAGGCGACATGCTTGGCCCCGAGAAAGTTGACCAGCAGCCCCGCCACCGAGCCCACGGCCACCGCCAGCACCGGCCAGCGCGCTGCCGTGGCGGATACACCGACCAGCACCGCGTAGCTGCCGAGATTCACGCTCAAGCCGCCCAGCTGGGTGCCGACATAGACCAGCCACTCGCGCCACAGCGGCAGCTCGCGGCGCACGCGAAAAGTGAAGTGGCGATTGAACAGCCAGGTGCAAGTGACCGCGACCGGGAACGACAGCGCGCGCGCGCTCCAGGGATCCAGCCCGAGCACGCTGACCCAAGCCTGGGTCAAGCCCGCATCCACCGCAAACGCGAGCCCGCCGCTGACGCAGAACAGCGCGAACTGACGCACCTCGGGGCTACTCGGGAGCGCCATGGCGCAGATAGGCCAGCATCTTCAACTCGCGTCGCCCGCGCGTCACCGTGTCCAGAATCAGGCCGGCAAAGCCCGACAGCGCCGCCAGGATCATCAGGCCCGTCGACAGGATGGCGGTGGGAAAGCGCGGTACGAGCCCGGTGCGGAGGAAATCCAGGATCACCGGAATGCCGAAGCCGATGCCCGCCAGGAACAGCAGAATCGCGATGCCGCCAAAGAAGGCCAAGGGCCGTTCGGCGCTGAACAAGCGCAGCATGGTGTTGAGGATGCGAAAGCCGTCCTTGTAGGTGCTGAGCTTGCTGAACGAGCCCTCGGGCCGCTCCTTGTAGGGCGTCTCCACTTCGCCCACCGACATCTTCAGCTCCAGCGCGTGCACGGTCAGCTCGGTCTCGATGTCGAAGCCGGCAGTCAGCACAGGGAAGCTCTTGGCGAAACGCCGCGAGAACACGCGGTAGCCGGAAAGGATGTCCTGGCAGGGGCGGCCAAACAGTCGACTCAGAAATCCGGTCAGCATGCGGTTGCCCCAGACGTGCCCGGCCCGATAGGCGGCCTCGGCTTCATGGCGACGCACCGCCACCACCATGTCGTGATGGCCCTGGCGCAAACAGTCGATGAGCGCCGGCGCACTGGCCGCGTGGTAGGTGTCATCACCGTCCACCATGACGTAGACATCGGCTTCGATGTCGGCGAACAGCCGCCGCACCACATGCCCCTTGCCCTGCAGGCCCACGTGCTGAACGTGGGCGCCATGGGCGCGCGCGATTGCCGCGGTGTCGTCCTTGGAGTTGTTGTCGAACACGCAGATCTGCGCGTCGGGCAGCACAGCGCGGAAATCGGCGATGACCTTGGCGACGGTCACCGCTTCGTTGTAGCAAGGCACCAGGACAGCGATGCGCGGAGGGGCATTCATGCGATGGGATCAGTCTTGACGGGGGGCGAGAGAACGGAGCGAAGACCGGACCGGGCGAAACTCGATGCGGCGTAGCGGGTGCTTCAAGCGTCGAACAGCGCCTTCATGCCTGCCTCGTCCGGCTGCAGCACCACGCCGCGCTCGGTGACGATGGCATCGATCAGGCTGGCGGGCGTCACGTCGAACACCGGGTTCCAGGCCTTGACGCCCTCGGCCACGGTACGCACGCCGGCATAGCCCAGAAGTTCGTCGGCGCTGCGCTCTTCGATCTCGATGTGGGCACCGGTCGCGGTGGCCATATCGACCGTCGAAGACGGCGCCACCACCATGAACTTGAGGCCGTGGTAGCGCGCGGCGATGGCCAGCTGGTAGGTGCCGATCTTGTTGGCGACATCGCCATTGGCGGTGATGCGGTCGGCGCCCACGATCACCCACTGTACCCGGCCCGTACGCATCAGGTGCGAGGCCGCGGCGTCGGCGATCAGCGTCGCCGGGATGCCGTCCTGCAGCAGCTCCCACACGGTCAGACGCGCGCCCTGCAGCCAGGGCCGGGTTTCACCGGCAAAGACCTGCGTCACGCGACCCTCGGCGACGCCGGCGCGGATCACGCCGAGCGCGGTGCCAAAGCCTGCGGTGGCCAGCGAGCCGGTGTTGCAGTGCGTGAGCACGCCCGATCCAGGCCCGATGAGTTCGGCACCCAGTCGACCCATGTGTCGATTGGCGGCCAGGTCTTCGGACTCGATGGCGGCGGCTTCGGCGGCGATGCGTTCGCGCCAGTCGCTGCCGCTGCCGACCAGTGCGGCGCGCATGCGGCGCAGCGACCAAGCCAGGTTGACCGCGGTGGGTCGCGAGGCATCAAGTTCCGCCATGGCCGGAGCGAGCATTTCAGCCGCACGCGCGCCTGTGTCGGCTGTCAGGCCGCGAGCCGCGAGCACCACGCCCCAGGCGGCGGCGATGCCGATCGCCGGCGCCCCGCGCACCACGAGCGCGTGGATCGCCCGGGCCACCTCACCGCTGCTGCGGCACAGCACGCGCTCCTGCTGTTGGGGCAGAAGTCGCTGATCCAGCAGATCCAGCGCTTCACCCGTCCAGCGCACAGCGCGCACGCGGTCGTAACGGTCGTAGTCCATCGATTCGGCTCGCACCCGGCAAGGCAAAGCGCATAGGGTACTTGACGCAGTGCGGCACCAACACCTTCGCTTCTGTCGTGCGTTTGTAGTGCCGCGCCAGCGCAGTCCTGCCCTGTTGGGCAGATGCGGCGAGACACCTGCCCCGACTGGGTCTGGCCGATGCGTCTCTGTTCCAGCGGATCTCGATCCGATGCCCCGGCGCCGGAGTCACAAGGCAGGCCCATCGCCCTCCAGGCAGCTTCGCAGCCACTGCTATGCTCGCGCGCATGACAAGCCCCTCAAAGCCTCGCAGCACCGCCACTCGCCGCATCAAGGCCACTGAAACCGCCGCACCGAAGAAGCGGATGGCCGCTGCCCGCAAAGCGCCCTCGGAGTCCGAGGACGCGGCTCCGACACCGAAAAAGCGGCCAGCGAAGCCCAACCGCACGGGCACCCCTTCAGCCAGGCGCACTCGCAGCAGCGAAGCCAAGGCTGTGAGCGCGCCGCGCGCGAAGTCTGCGCGCAGCAGTACCGACAGCGGACGCCCGCGCACCGCCGCACAGCGCGAGGCAGCCTTCGATGCGCTGGTCCGCAGCGCCTGCCTCAAGGCCGGCACGGCCGCGGCGATCGCCAGCATCACCGGCCGCGTGCCGCTGTTGGGACGACTCGCCCCCACCGTACTGGGCCCGCTGGCCGAGACGGTGGCGCTGGCCCAGGTGCAGAAGCAGCTGGTGATGGAAATTGTGGAGCTGTACGAGGTCGCGCTGTCCGAGCCCGAGATGCGCGGCGTGGTGCTGCTGGCCACCGCCACCAATATCGGCGCGCAGCAGCTGTCCAAGCGCAGCCTGGACGCAATCCTGAAGCAGTTCGGCGAAGGCCTGATCGGCACCGTCGCCGCGCGCGTCCTGCCGATGGCGACGATTCTTGCCGAGATCACCGCAGCCGTGGCCAGCACCTACACCGTCGCCAAGCGCGCCCAGGCCCTGTGCAAGCTGCCGGGCACCGGCGCCGGCAACCTCGCCGACCTGCTTCGTGGGCTGTCGGGCATCGATCAGCAGCGTCTGCTGAGCTGGAGCGGCGAGGCCTTCCGTCTCGCGCTGGTGCCCTTCCGCAGCGTGCTGGGGATGTTGTGGCGGTAGAGCCGGGAGTGGGGATTCGGGGCGAGACGGCTCGTTTGCGCGGCACCGCCGCGCGAGCCGACGAACGCCCGAGCGCTGTGCGCGAGGGCCGGGCACGGGATTCGTAGAAGCGGGCCGCGGGTCCGATAGGGCCAACGGGGGCCGCCCCCAAAGCCGCAACACGTGCAGCGGTCGCAAGGCGCTCAACAGCGTTTGTCCGTCTTCTGGCTTAACCCCACGGCGGGCCGCTTCTATGGATCCACAAGCCCACAGGGCCGGCGCCAAGCGCTGGCCCTGTATAGTCGCGGCCCTTGCGGCGCAGCATCGCCGCCTGTCCAACACGAGACACGCCCATGAGCCAGACCCAGGCCGCGCCGCGGCGCTCCGCCATCGACGTCTTCCTCAACGTGGTCGAGCGGGCCGGCAACCTGCTGCCGCACCCGGCCACGCTGTTCTTTCTGCTGACCGTGCTGGTGGTGCTGCTGAGCGCCCTCGCGGCGCAGTTCGATATCGGCGTTGCCCATCCCAAGACCGGCGAGCTGGTGTCGCCGGTGAATCTGTTCAGCGCCGAGGGCCTGCAGCGGATCATGGGCAATCTCGTCACCAACTTCACCAGCTTCGCCCCGCTGGGCACCGTGCTGGTGGCGCTGATCGGCATCGGCGTGGCCGAACACTCGGGCCTGATCGGCGCCTGCCTGCGCATCGTGGTGCTCAATGCGCCGCGCTTCCTGCTGACGCCGATCGTGGTGTTCGCCGGCGTCATGTCGAACATGGCGAGTGAGATCGGCTATGTGCTGCTGGTGCCGCTGGCCGGCCTGCTCTACGTAGCCGCCGGCCGCCATCCCATTCTTGGCATCGCCGCCGCATTCGCGGGCGTCTCCGGCGGCTACTCAGCGAACCTGCTGCTGGGCACGATCGATCCGCTGCTTTCGGGCCTGTCGGAAGAAGCCGCCCGCATCGTCGATCCGAGCTACACGGTAAGCCCAGCGGCCAACATGTACTTCATGCAGGCTTCGACTCCGCTGATCACCCTCCTGGGTTGGTGGGTCACCGAGAAGATCGTGGCGCGCCGCTTTCCTGACGGAAGCTATAGCAAGGGCGACGAGAAGATCGAAGCGATAAGCGCTGCCGAGAAGCGCGGGCTGCTGTTCGCGGGCATCGCCACCCTGCTGCTCACCACCCTTCTGCTGCTGGCGACCGTGCCCGTCGACGGCGTGCTCCGCATTGCCGGCGAGACCGATACCCTGAAGGCACTTGCGCCGTTTCTGAATGCCATTGTTGCGCTCATCTTCGTAGCAGGTGCGGTGATCGGCATCGCCTACGGCATCGGCGCGGGCACCATCAAGAGCGACACCGACGTCATCAACGGGATGAACAAATCCATGCAGACGCTGGGCTCGTATCTGGTGCTGGTGTTCTTCGCCGCGCAGTTCGTCGCCCTGTTCAACTGGACCAACCTCGGCCTGATCTTCGCGGTCGAAGGCGCAGAGTTTCTGAAGACACTGGGCCTGCCGAAGATTCCTCTGCTGCTCGGCTTCATCCTGCTGACGGCCACCGTGAACCTCGCGATGGGCTCGGCCTCAGCCAAGTGGGCGCTGATGGCGCCCGTGTTCGTGCCGATGTTCATGCTGCTCGGCTACTCGCCGGAAGTCACCCAGACCGCCTACCGCGTGGGTGACTCGGTGACCAACATCATCAGCCCGATGATGAGCTACTTCGCCATCGTCATCGCCTTCCTGCAGCGCTATGAGCCCAAGGCCGGCATCGGCACAGTGATCGCGACGATGATGCCTTACTCATTCGTTTTCCTGCTCGGCTGGGCGGCGCTGTTCGCGCTCTGGATCGCGCTGGGCCTGCCGCTGGGGCCGGGCGCTTCTCTCCAGTACCTGCCGGGCGTCGAAGCCGGCTGATCGGGCGAACGCAGCCTGGGCGCCTTGGATCCCGTCGAGGCGAGCCCCGCCACTCGGCGCCCGTACGCCCGGATCGGCGTGCGGCTCGGGTACCCGCAGGCCTGATGCGCGAGGCCAGCAGCAGGCCTCGCTGCCGCGGGGTTTCACCGTGCGATGTTGGGACGCTCCTTCGGCTTGTCCCAACCTACACACCCGCGACCTCGCGGGTTGGGCCAAGGTCAGCGCGGCCCAACAGCGCACGCTGGCCCGATCCCGCAGCCCTACGCCCAGGCCTGACCACCTGCACGTTCGCGCTCGCGCCGAAGCCGGGCAGACTTCGCACCTTCTGAACGCCGGAACCGTGCATGCACCTGCCCCGCCCCACCCTGCTCCGCTCTTCGCTGCTAGCGCTTGCGCTGGCCGCTGCCCTGCCAACGGCAGTCACCGCCGCCGATCCCGTACCGGTGCATCCGGTCGTGCAGGTGTTCGGGCAATTCGAGGCCGAGCCCGCGGTGCCGCACCCCGACACCCTGCTCGGCTTCCCGCTGGGGCAGAAAGCCGCCAGCTCCGAGCAGATCCACGCCGCCCTGCAGCAGTGGGCGAAAGCCTCGAACCGCATCCGCGTGATCGAGTACGGGCGCAGCCATCAGGGCCGCCCGCTGTCCGTGGCCATCGTCTCCAGCCCGGCGAACCTCGCTCGGCTCGATGAGATCCAGAACGCGCTGGATGAGCTGGCCGACCCCCGCCGCACCTCAGCCGCGCGCGCCAGCGAGATCCTGCGCACGGCACCTGCCGTGGCTTACATCGCCCACAGCATCCACGGCAACGAGCACAGCGGCGGCGACGCCGCACTCGGCTTGATCTATGGGCTCATCGCTTCCAACGATCCGGCTCACACCGCGCGCCTCGACGACACGATCCTGTTGATCGACCCACTGATGAACCCGGACGGCCGTGCGCGTGCGATCGCCGACCTGCAGGGTTTTCGCGGCGCCGCGCCCGGCTTTGACGGCCAGTCGATGTCGCGCGGCACCAGCTGGCCCTTCGGCCGCGGCAACCACTACGTCTTTGACATGAATCGCGACTGGATCTTCGCCAGCCAGCCGGAAACGCAGGGCCGCCTGGCGTTCCTGAAGCGCTGGCATCCCCTCGTGTTCATCGACGCCCACGAGATGGGCTCGGACGACACCTTTCTGTTCTCGCCGGCGCGCGCGCCGATGAACCCGCATCTGTCGCCGCGCTTCCTGCAGTTCGCCGCCGAGTTCGGCCGCGAGCAGGCGCAGGCCTTCGACCAGCGCGGCTGGGTCTACTACTCGGGCGAGTGGAACGAAGGCTGGTACCCCGGCTATTCCGACGCCTGGGGCGCCCTGCGCGGCGCGGTCAACATTCTGTACGAGCAGGCGCGCGTGGCCGACTACGGCGTGCGCCAGGCCAACGGCGAGGTGCAGTTCCATGCCGACGGCGTGGCGCGTCAGCTGGCCAGCGCGGTCGCTAATATCGACTCGATGCGCGCGCGTCGCAACGCGCTGCTGCAGGCCTTCTGGGACGACCGCAACGCCCTGGTCAGCACCCGCGGCGACTACGCGGACAACGTTTATGCCATCGATATCAGCCAGCATCCGATGCGCGGCGAACAGCTGTTGCGCGTGCTGCAGATGCAGGGCGTGGAAGCGCGTCGGCTGTCCAGCGCGTGGGCAGTTGAAGCGCAGGGCTTTGACGGCCGCCAGCAGCGCACCGAAGTGCCGGCCGGCAGCCTGCTGGTGTCGACACGACAGCCGCTGGGCCGTCTGGCCGCAACGCTGATGGAGTTCGACCCGCGCATCGATCGCGAGTCGCTGAAGAAGGAGCGCGAGGCACTGCTGCGCGACGGTGAAGGCACGATCTACGACATCACCGCCTGGAGCCTGCCGATGTTCTACGGCCTGCCGGCCTGGCGCATCGAGGGTGGCCTACCCCAGCAGAGCGAAGCGGCAACCCCATCCACAGCACAGCCGACGCTGCCGGCGGAATCCAGCGTCGGCTGGGCGCTCTCCGGGCATGACGACGCCGCCCTTCCGGTTGCCGCGAAGCTGCTCGCCGCCGGCATCCGTCCGCGGGTGGCACGCAAAGACCTGCAATTCGATGGCCGCGACTACCCGCGCGGCAGCCTGGTCGTGACCCGCTACGACCATCCGCAGGTCGAAGCGCAGCGTCTGCGCGAAGCCCTGGCCGCAGCCGCGAAAGACGCGCCGCAAGGCTTTGCCGCCCTGCGCAGCGGCGAAGGTGCCGGCGATCTGCCCGATCTCGGCGGCAGCGAGTTCGCCCTGCTGCAGCCAGGCGCTGTCGCTGTGCTCGGTAAGGGCGCGGTCAACCCGCACACCTTTGGCGCGGTCTGGCACTACCTCGAGCATGGCCTGGGCGTGAACCCGAGCCTGCTGGACGAAAGCGCGGTGGCGCGCATGGACCTGCGCGCCTATCGCGTGATCGTGCTGCCCGAGCGCTGGGGCGGCAGCTTGCCCAAGGAAGTCAACGACGCGCTGAAGCCCTGGGTCGAAGCCGGAGGCACCCTGATCGCACTGGGCAATGCCTCGACCGCACTCGCCCGCGAGGAAGGTCTGTCGGCCGCACGCGGCTTGCCCGATGCGCTGAAGGAGCTCAAGCCCTATCGCGATCAGCTCGCCCGCGAGTGGCTGGCGCAATCGGCGCGCAGCGATCTGGAAGCCGACCCCTACGCCCGCGGGGCCGCCAGCGGTCGCCACGGCGCCTTCAGCCTGGATCCGGACGCAGATACCTTGGACGCCGATGCGCTGGCCGAGCGCGACAGCTTCCAGCAGGTCTTCATGCCGGTCGGCAGCTTTGTGGCGACGCGCTGCGACGACACCCACTGGCTGGGCTTCGGCTGCCGTGATTCGCTGCCGGTGCTGGTGGATTCCAGCACCCCGCTGATGTCCTCGGGCGGCGTCGAAGCGCCCTATCGACACGGCGTCTGGCGCGCGGACTCCGGCAGCAAGGCCAGCGAGCACTGGAGTGCCTACGGCTGGGCCGGATTGCCGCCGGGACAGACACTGGAGCTGCGTTTGGGTGGCCTGCTGTGGCCGGAGGCACAGGAGCGCATCGCCAACACCGCTTGGGTGACGCGCGAATCGAAGGGTGCTGGCCAGATCATCCTGTTCGCCAGCAACCCCACCTTCCGCGGCGCCAGCCTCGGCATGCAGCGGGTGCTCGGCAACGCCGTCGTCTACGGACCGGGCTTCGGCACTCGAACAGCGGTGCCGGTGCACTAGCTCGCGCGTCCAAAAGCTCCCCTCCTGGGAGTTTTTCAAGTCGGCTGTCCGGCACAGGTACGTACCGCCGCCCGCCAAAGCAAGCGCTTTCCGCGCTTGCCTACTCGACTCGGCCCTCCCAGTCCGGACTTGCAGCCTGTCTTTCGACAGGCTGCTCGCGCACCGACCGGGCGGCATCCCGGAAGCCACCTCGGCTCGCCTGCGACCCCGGCAAACCGGGGCGCTCGCGTGGGTGTCCTCCGGGGCAATCCTCAGGCCGACGCCTGCACCGGCAGCGCATGACCGTTGAGCAGCGAGGGCTTGCCTGCGCCCAGTCGCTGCCCTTCGAAACGACGGATCAACGGCCGCGCTGGGTGCAACGCGCTGCTCTTCATCCGCTCCGCAAGGGACCGGAAGCCATCCATCGCCGCCTTGCTGGCAGCCCGGGTCGGGGCAGCGCTTCGCGCCCGTCCGGGCAAAGACGCGCGCTCGAACCGCTGCGCGTTTACGCATGCCGCCCGTCCCAAAAGACTCCGCCGCGAACGCAACGCGGAGCCGCCGCCAGCGAGGGCTGGCAGGTTTCGCGCGCCTTTCGCCGGGTTGCTGCGGGATATCCAACCCGATCGAGCCCGGCTTCGTACGCGCATGCGCCCGCCTACGGCCTTTCCGGCCCACCGCCCTTCCGGCGATTCGGGGGCGTTTTCGTGCCTATCACACAGAATGGTGAAGCCGGTCACGCTGTTACGAATTGTGAATCGGTATCGTGCCCCCGCCGGGTGACATCGCTGTCAGGCAGAGTCACCTCACGACACCCAAGGGCACGACAGGACGCAAAAGGCGCCAGGGGGGCGCGACCTGCACACCCGTGTTTCCTGGGATCGACGAGCGCCAGGGCCTCAGGCTCCAGTCCGGCAATCGAGATGGCATAAGCGTCGAGGCACCTCAGGTTCTCAGAAGGCCGCACAGGCCCGCGCACTGTCCATGGGGCAGCGCGAGGTGAACGTGTACCCGAAACCCGGGGAGCTGGCACGACTTGTCGCAGGCGCGCACCGAGCGAGGGCTCGGCGGCCATCCGCCCACATTCACCGCAACTCAGGGGTTCGTCGATGCAACTTCTACGTTTGGGCCTGCGCGGCCTGGGTCTCGCAACACTGTTATTCAGCGCGGCAGCGGCCGGACAGGGGGCGAAGATCACACCGGCTTCGGCCTACGGCAGCACCAACCTGCAGCCGGCGGCCAACGCCATCGACAGCAACCCGCGGACCCGCTGGGAATCCGCTTACGGCGTCACCCCGAGCAGCCTTACGCTGGATCTCGGGCGCCAGCAGGCGCTCTCGCAGATCGTCATCGACTGGGAGGCCGCCAACGCCTCCGATTACACCGTGCTGGGCTCGAACGACAACAGCGTCTGGACCCAGATGGCTGTGCGCAACGGCGGCACCTTCGGCACCCGCACCGATACCCTGCCGCTGAGCGGCAGCTACCGCTACGTGCGCATCAACACCCTGCAGCGCAGCGCCGGCAACAGCTGGGGCTACTCGATCTGGGAAGCCAGCGTGTTTGGCGCGGCGCCGGCCTCAGGCGGCAACTGCAGCGATGGCTGCGTGAGCGCATTGAACGCGAGCACCATGCGCGCCACCGTGTCCCAGGGCAACATCGTCGACATCCACTACCGGGTCAACAACGGTGCGCAGCAGAACGTGCGCATGAGCAACAGCGCCGGGCAGTGGAGCTTCGACATCACCGGCCTGTCGGCGACCACGCCGGTCGCGATCAGCCACACCATCATCACCAACGGCGTTGGCCGCACCACGCCCTGGCGGACCTACACCCTGGCCTCGCTGGGCGGCAGCTCGTCGAGCAGCAGCTCTTCCAGCAGCTCCTCCAGCAGTTCTTCAAGCAGCAGCTCGTCGAGCAGCAGTTCCAGCAGCAGTTCGTCCAGCAGCTCGGCGCCGAGCTTCACCCTGTTCCGCGAAGCCGAGTCCTACACCAGCATGTCGGGCGTGGACGTGGAGAACACCACGGACACCGGCGCTGGCCGCAATGTGGGCTGGATCGACACCGGCGACTGGATGGCCTACGCGGGTGTCGGCATCCCGACCTCCGGCCGCTACCTGGTCGAGTATCGTGTCGCCAGCGCCAACGGCGGACGCCTCTCGCTCGATCTCAATGCCGGCAACATCCGCCTTGGCGAAGTGGCGATCCCGCCGACCGGCGGTTGGCAGTCTTGGGCCACGGTTTCGCAGACGGTCGATCTGACGGCCGGCACCTACAGCCTGGGCATCTACGCTGCGCAGGGCGGCTGGAACTTCAACTGGTTCCGCATCACCCGCATCTCCAACACGCCCGGCCGCGAGCTGGTGTGGTCGGACGAGTTCGACCGCATCGACGCGAGCAACTGGACCTTCGAAGTCAATGGTGACGGCGGCGGCAACCAGGAGCGGCAGTACTACACCAACGGCCAGAACGCCTCGATCCAATTCGACTCACTGGTCGGCAGCAATGTGCTGGTCATCGAAGCGCGCCGCGAGAACCCCGGCAACTACAACTGCTGGTACGGCCGCTGCGAGTACACCTCCTCGCGCATGATTTCGCGCGGCAAGCGGTCCTTCCAGTACGGTCGCATCGAAGCGCGAATCCGCCTGCCCAGCACGCAGGGCATCTGGCCGGCGTTCTGGATGCTCGGCAACAACCTGACCCAGGTCGGCTGGCCGCAGAGCGGCGAGATCGACATCATGGAGCACGTCGGGTTCGAGCCGAACCTGACCCACGGCGCGCTGCATGGCCCCGGCTACTCCGGTGGCAACCCGATCATTGGCACCTACAACGCCGGCGAACTGGTCAGCAACCGCTACCGCGTGTTTGCGGTGGAGTGGGACGCAGGCAGCATCCGCTGGTTTGTCGACGGCCAGCAGTTCCACAGCGTCACCCGCGCTCAGGTCGAAGCCCGCGGCGCCTGGGTCTATGACCAGCCCTTCTTCATGCTCTTGAACGTCGCTGTGGGCGGCGGCTGGCCGGGTAGCCCCAACGCCAGCAGCGTCTTCCCGCAGCGCATGTTTGTCGACTACGTCCGCGTCTATCGCTGATCGACGAGCTGCCGGGGGCGGCAGCTTTGCGAGCCTCAGCGCGTGGCGACACCGCTGAGACACCGCGGATCACAGCCTCCGGCAGCGCGGCGCTGGAGTCATCGGCCAGGGAAGGCCGATGACTGCGGCAGCCACTGAATGAACACGCGCCTGGACCGCGGTGGCCGGCGTCGTGGCAATGCACAACTGACGAGGACATCTGCAATGCGCTTCCTTCGAGCGAGCTTCTGCGCTTTCGGCCTGCTGGCGCTGTGCACCAGCGCTGCGCTGCACGCCCAGACAGTCAAGATCACACCGGCTTCGGCCTACGGCAGCACCAACCTGCAGCCGGCGGCCAACGCCATCGACAGCAACCCGCGGACCCGCTGGGAATCCGCCTACGGCGTCACCCCGAGCAGCCTCACGCTGGACCTCGGACGTCAGCAGGCGCTTTCGCAGATCGTCATCGACTGGGAGGCCGCAAACGCCTCCGACTACACCGTGCTGGGCTCGAACGACAACAGCGTCTGGACCCAGATGGCCGTACGCAATGGCGGCACCTTCGGCACCCGCACCGATACCCTGCCGCTCAGCGGCAGCTACCGCTACGTGCGCATCAACGCGCTGCAGCGCAGCGCCGGCAACAGCTGGGGCTACTCGATCTGGGAAGCCAGCGTCTTCGGCCCGGCGCCGGTCTCGGCCCCCAACTGCAGCAACGGCTGCGCGACGGCACTGAACGCAAGCACCCTGCGCGCCACCGTCAGCCAGGGCACCACAGTCGACATCCACTACCGCGTCAACAACGGTGCGCAGCAGAACGTGCGCATGAACAACAGCGGCGGGCAGTGGAGTTTCGACATCACCGGCTTGTCGGCGACCACGCCGGTCGCGATCAGCCACACCATCATCACCAACGGCGTCGGCCGCACCACGCCTTGGCAGACCTACACGCTTGCGGCGCTGGGTGGCAGTTCGTCGAGCAGCAGTTCGTCCAGCAGCTCCTCCAGCAGCTCCTCAACCAGTTCTTCAAGCAGCAGCTCGTCGAGCAGCAGTTCCAGCAGCAGCTCCGCGCCCGGCTTCACTCTGTTCCGCGAGGCCGAGTCCTACGCCAGCATGTCCGGGGTCGAGCTTGAGAACACCACGGATACGGGCGGCGGACGCAATGTCGCCTGGATCGATGCGGGCGACTGGATGGCTTATTCCGGCATCACGATTCCGACCACAGGGCGCTATCTGGTCGAGTACCGCGTCGCCAGCCCCACCGGCGGACGCCTCTCGCTCGACCTGAACGCAGGCAGCATCGCGCTGGGTCAGCTGACCATCCCGGCCACCGGCGCCTGGCAGACCTGGACCACGGTATCGCACACGGTCGACATCAACGCCGGCAGCTACAGCCTGGGCGTGTTCGCCGCGCAAGGCGGCTGGAATTTCAACTGGTTCCGCATCTCACGCGTCGGCCCGATCAGCTCCAGCAGCTCATCGTCGAGTTCGTCCAGCAGCTCAAGCAGTTCGAGCAGCTCAGCCGGCGCGGCGGTCGTGCCGCTGTACAACGCATCGACCGTGCTGGAGCCCGCGGGCCGTGTCCAGATTGGCAACCGCCTGATCACCCGCATTGCCGACCGCGCGCGCGATCGGCACGCGAAAGAAAACCAGTTCCAGGCCTACGACCACTACCTGAGCTTCTACTGGGAGCACCGCACGGCGGGGATCGAGATCATCGAGGAGCAGTTCCCGGACGGCACGGCCTCGATCCGCATGAATGTGCGCACGCAGTGGCGCTTGAACGACACCGAGGCCGAGAACCGCTGGTTCTACCGCGGCATCGGCACCGTCGCCGAGTTCTGCGACAACGGCACCATGGTGGTGGTTGATACCTTCAACTACTGGAAGCAGCGCACGCACAACTGCCGCACCGGCCAGCGCATCCGCCGAGGCGACAAGTTGGAGTTCGAGGTGAGCCAGTTCCTCGACCCGAGCGTGCCTCGCGGCCGTGCGCCCTACTACGGCACCACCTTCCTCTACATCGTCGGCGAAGGCATCGTGCCCTGGGACATTCTGCCCGGCACCTTCAACACGCCGATGTTCGGCGGCGGCACCAAGGACTCGGTGAAGATCCCCGAGGAAGCCTGGCTGGGTGGCCGCACCACCCTGCCCTACATGCACTCGGGCGAGCCGGACAATCACTTCCTTCAGATGGCTACGAACCTGAACTACGACAACGGCCAGCCCTTTGTGCTGGGCCGTCGCGTGCACCACAGTTCGTTCGTCAGCGGCCTGCACGACGAACACCCCGAGAACGGCGTGTTCAGTGACACCGTCGGCCGCGCTGGCCCGCGCTACGTCAACGAGCGCTGCACCGACTGCCACGTGCGCAACGGTCGTGCCGCGCCAGAAGCGCCGGGCGTGCCGCTGAGCAAGTGGGTGTTCAAGGTGGGCGACAGCCAGGGCAACCCGCATCCGAACCTTGGCCGCGTGCTGCAGCCGCGCGGCGCTGGTGGCGTCGCTGGCGAAGGCAGCGTCGCGATCGGCAGCTGGACCGAAGCGAACGGCCTGCGCTCGCCCAACTACCAGTTCAGCAACGGCGCGCCGGCGCGCTTCTCGGCGCGCATCGCCCCGCAGCTGGTCGGTATGGGTCTGCTCGAAGCGATTCCCGAATCCACCATCCTGGCGATGGAAGACCCGAACGATGCGAACGGTGATGGCATCTCCGGCCGCGCGAACCGCGTGCGCGATCCGGTGACCGGCGAGCTGCGTCTCGGCCGCTTGGGCTGGAAGGCCGGCACCAGCAGCGTGCGTCACCAGGTCGCCAGCGCCCTGAACAACGACATGGGCGTGACCACCTCGGTGCTGCCGAACCCGGACTGCGGCACGTCGCAGACCGGCTGCGGCCCGAGCGGCGTCGAACTGTCCGACACCCACCTCAACAACCTGGTGAAGTACATCGCCCTGCTGGGCGTGCGCCCGCAGCGCGACATCAACAACCCGGCCGTGCAGCGCGGTGAAGCGACCTTCGGCCGGATCGGCTGCGCCGACTGCCATCGACCGACGCTGCAGACCAGCCCCCACCATCCGCTGTCCGAACTTCGCGACCAGACGATTCACCCGTACAGCGATCTGCTGCTGCACGACATGGGACCTGGTCTCGCGGACACCCTGGGCGAAGGCGAAGCCTCGGGTTCGGAATGGCGGACCACGCCGCTGTGGGGCCTGGGCCTGTCGGCCTGCGTCACCGGCGGCACTACCAATGGCCCGCAGGGCACCCAGGTCTGCACGCCGGTGCACAGCTACCTGCACGACGGCCGCGCCCGCACCATCGATGAAGCGATCCTGTGGCACGGCGGCGAAGGCGAAGCCTCAAAGAACGCTTATCGCGCACTCAACGCCACCGAAAAGCAGGACCTCCTGCGCTTCCTCGAAAGCCTCTGAACTAAGCGGCGAGGAAGGCCTTGCCGGCCTTCCTCGCCGCATCGGCCCATCCCCAGGCTGCGCTGCTCTTTTCTGAACCTGACTGACCCACGGTGACCCCATGAAAACCCCCGCATTGAAGCGTCTGCTGATCGTGTTCGTGGGCGGGCTGTTTGCCGCCGCCACCGCCCAGGCCGACGTGCCTGCCATCTCCACCCAGGGCAACAAAGTCCTGTTCGGCGGGCAGCCGGGCAGCATCGCCGGGCCCAGCCTGTTCTGGAGCAACAACAACTGGGGTGGAGAGCGCTACTACACCGCCGGCGCAGTCGCCACGGTCAAGCGCGACTGGAACGCGAAGCTGATTCGCGCCGCGATGGGCGTCGAGGATGGCGGCGGCTACCTGCAGAACCCGACCGAGAACGTCGCCCGTGTCCGTCGCGTCGTGGAGGAAGCCATCGCCAATGACATGTACGTGATCATTGACTGGCACAGCCACAACGCCGAGCAGCACACCCAGGCCGCCGTGCAGTTCTTCCGCCAGATGGCGCAAGAGTACGGCCGCTACAACCACGTGATCTACGAGATCTACAACGAGCCGCTGCAGGTCAACTGGAGCACCACGATCAAGCCCTACGCCGAGACCGTGATCAATGCCATCCGCGCGGTCGACCCGGACAACCTGATCATCGTCGGCACGCCGCGCTGGTCGCAGGACGTCGACGCCGCCGCGAACGACCCGATCCGCAACCAGCGCAACATCGCCTACACCCTGCACTTCTACGCCGGCACGCATAGGGGTGAGCTGCGCAGCAAGGCGCAGTACGCGCTGGACCGCGGCATCCCGCTGTTCGTCACCGAGTGGGGCACGGTCAACGCCAACGGCGACGGCGGAGTCGATGCCGGCGAAACCCAGGCATGGATGAACTTCCTGCGCACCAACCAGATCAGCCACGCCAACTGGGCGCTCAACGACAAGAACGAAGGCGCCTCGGCGCTGCGCCCCGGCGCCAACCCGAACGGCGGCTGGACGGCGGCCGACTACACCACCTCGGGCAACCTGGTGCGCGGCATCGTCCGTGACTGGCCGGCGATCGGCGGCACCCCGGGCCCCAACCCGACGCCCTGCACCACCCGCGCCGTGCCGGGCACGATCCAGGCCGAAGACTTCTGCAACATGAGCGGCATCCAGACCGAGCCCACCACCGACGCAGGTGGCGGCCGCAACGTCGGTTGGACCGATGCCGGCGACTGGATGACCTATCGCGTCAACGTGCCGGCAGCAGGCCGCTACCGCGTCACCTATCGCGTGGCCTCGCAGGCCAGCACCGGCCGCCTGCGGCTGGAGCGCGCCGGCGGCTCGCCGGTCTTCGGCGACGTCACCGTGCCGAACACGGGCGGCTGGCAGCGCTGGGTGGATGTCTCGCACGAAGTCTCCCTGAGCGCAGGCGAGCAGGACCTCGCGATCTCCGCGCAGGGCGGCGGCTGGAACCTCAACTGGTTCCGCATCGAAAGCACCACGCCGACCCCGCCGCCGCCGACCAACACCGTGATCGCCACGATCCAGGCCGAGGACTTCAGCTACATGAGCGGCGTGCAGACCGGCGGCACCGGCGATGAAGGTGGCGGTCGCGTGGTCGGCTACATCGACGCTGGCGACTGGATGTCGTACTACAACACCCCGGTCACCATTCCGGTGAGCGGCACCTACGAAATCAGCTACCGCGTCTCCAGCGGCGCCAACGGCGGCAGCTTCAAGCTGGAGGAAGCCGGTGGCTCGCCGGTCTACGGCAGCATCAGCTTCCCCGCCACCGGCAGCTGGGAAACCTTTACCACCATCAGCCACCGCGTCCAGCTGCCGGCGGGCACCCGCCGCTTGGCCATCGCAGCCACCTCGGGCGGCTGGAACATCAACTGGTTCCGCATCACCCGCGTCAACTGAAGCCGGAAGCTCGGCCCGTGCGCCCCTGCGTCGCCAGACGTTGCAGCTCGGGCGATAAAGCGCGCGGCAGGGGTTGGCTGAACGAAGGCCACAAGGTTTTCCTTGTGGCCTTCGCCTGCGGCTCCATATACTCCCCCGACGCGCGGCACCGGCTGATCGAAAGCCCGCCGCGCAGCGACAAACCCCGGGGGCGACCAGGCTTCGACGGGGGTGTGAAACCGGAGGTGCGTGTCGAGGGGGCAGCTTTCCTCGTTAATCCAGCGGCAAACAAGCTAGTTGCGAACGACGACAACTACGCACTCGCCGCCTAAATAGGCGAGTCCGACTCCCATCGGTGCCTGTAACGGTGGATCAGTCGGTCATATTTACGGGATCGTCCGAAGGCTGCTGTCTGACAGCCAAGGCCTAAAACTTCCAGACTGGTTCCAGGGTGTTCTTCGTGCGCTGTGTTGCCCTGAAACGAGACCTGACAACGCACTACACACGTAGATCCAAAGATGTAATGCCTTCGGACGGGGGTTCGATTCCCCCCGCCTCCACCAACACCTTAAAGGGCCCGGATAAGCTCCGGGCCCTTCGTGCTTTTGGGGAGCTTTGGTTGCGCAGCTCTGGGCACCGTCAGTCTCGGATCAGCGCCGCCATCAGCATCTTCCTCAACACCCCCTGCAACCGCCCCGCCCTCACCGCGTCGTAGCGATAGCTGCGTTCGTCCATGTAGGTGAGCTGGGCGAGTTCGAGCTGGATGGCATCGACGCCTTCGGCGGGGCGGCCGTAGTGGCGGGTGATGTAGCCGCCCTTGAAGCGGCCGTTGGCGATCCAGCTGTAGTCGGTCTGCTGGCCGAGCAAGGTGGTGATGCGGTCGAGCCGCGCGCTGCTGCAGCTGGCGCCATCGGCGGTGCCGAGGTTCAGATCCGGCAGGCGGCCTTCGAACAGCAGTGGCACTTCGCTGCGGATGCTGTGGCCCTCCCAAAGCAGGGCATGGCCATGGGCGGACTTCAATCGCGCGAGTTCGCCAGCCAGGGCCGCGTGGTAAGGCTGCCAGTAGCTCAAGCGACGGCGTTCGATTTCCTCTGCATTCGGCGCATGGCCTTCGCGATAAATGGGCTCACCGCTGAAGGCGATCGTCGGGCACAGGCCGGTTTCGGTGCGCCCCGGATACATCGCGCCGCCGTCGGGCGGACGGTTCAAGTCGATGACGTAGCGCGAGTAGCGAGGCACAAGAAGCGAGGCCCCCAGCTCGCGCGCGAAGTCGTACAGCGTGGCCACATGCCAATCCGTATCGGGCACGCGACGCGCGGCGTCCTGCATGTGCGGGGCGATGTCGTCGGGGATCGCCGTGCCGTCGTGCGGCAGGCTGATCAGCAGCGGGGCGCTGCCTGGGTGCAGCTGGTAGACGTCGCTGGCGGAGTGGTTCACGCGGGGCGGCGGGGTGGCAAGGGTGGACACAGCCTAGCGGGTAGCGGGGCGGAATGAATACCTTCGCGGGCGAATGGAGTTGTGCTCCGCCTGCAATGCCGATGTCGGCGGGGCGCTTGATCTGCGGGCCGCTGTGTTGGCGCGCATGTACCCGTCGCTTCGCACGTGCTCTGGAGACCAGCCGTGGCAGGCCTCAGCCGCTGATGCGTGGACTGCCTTCGGGGGCGTTCGACAAAGCAAGGCTTCGCAGGACGAGACGGATCGGAGCGCGACGGCCGTACCGAAGCGTTCGATAGGGCTCAGGCCATGGTGGGCCAGGCCCACTTGATGTGGCCCACGTCATGGTGGGCCAGGGCCCACCTTACGCGCGCGTCGGACTGACGATCTCGGGATCGATGATCGGCTCGCGGCCGCAGATCAGATCGGCGACGAGATGGCCGCTGACCGCAGACATGCTGACGCCCATCATGCCGTGGCCGGTCGCGATCACCAGGTTCTGCGCGCGCGGGGCGCGGCCGATGTAGGGCAGGTCGTCCCAGGTCATGGGGCGCCAGCCGAACCATTCCTCCTGCTTGCTGCCGCCTACAGGCTCGTGCAGGAACTCGGCGGCGCCGCGCTCCAGGGCAGCGAGGCGAACGCGATTCAGGCTGTCGTCGTAGCCGCTGAACTCCATCGTGCTGCCCAGCCGGTAGCCGTCGGACCAGGTGGTGACGCAGACCGAGCGCTCCTTCAGCACCATCGGTCGCCGCGGCGCGAGGCCGGGGCGGGTGTAGGTGATCGAGTAGCCCTTGCCGGGCTGGATCGGCAGCTTCAGGCCGAGCTGATCGGCGAAAGCGGGGCTCCAGGCGCCCAGCGCGAACACGACATCACGGGGACGCCTCACGCCCTGGCTGGTGAGGACGCCTTCCACCCTGCCCTGCGCGGTGTCGATGCGCTCGACGCTCACGCCTTCCTCGATCTCGCCGCCCAAGGCACCAATGCGCTGAGCCAGCGCCTTGAGGTAGCGATCCGGCCGCAGGTGGCCGTCATCAGGAAAGTAGATGCCGCCCGCGACGCCGGGCTTGAGTGCGGGCTCGTCGCGCTCGACGCGTGCGCCTTCGTGGACCTCGGCGCGGATGCCGAACTCGGCAAGTGCGGGCAGGTCCGCGGCGATCTCGTCGAACAGCTGCTGCGTGCGGAAGACGTAAGTCAGACCGGTATCGCTGTGCTCGCAGTCGAGCCCGTGGCGCACCACCGCTTCGGCCAGCAGCTGGCGCGAAGCGTTCAAGAGCACCGCGCGCTTAGCCGTGGAGTCGCGCCAGTCTTGACGGTTGCAGCGCGCCGAGAAGCGGAGCAGCCAGCGCCACAGCGCGGGATCGAGGCGCGGCTTGATGTACAGCGGCGCATCCGGCTTGAGCATCCAGCGCAGGCCCTTGCGGATCACGCCGGGTGCAGCGAGCGGCGGTGCGTGGCTGGGCGTCAGCGTGCCGCAGTTGCCGTGCGAGGCGCCGGCGCCGATGTGGCGGCGCTCCAGCACGCGCACCCGGCGACCGGCTTCGAGCAGATACAGAGCGCTGCACAGGCCGATCACGCCGCCGCCGAGAATCAGCACTTCGTCTTGAGGAATGCCGGGCTGCGACACGGTGCGGGGGCTCCTTGGGTTTCGGACCACGCGCCGGACTTTAGCGACCGCAGTGCGGCGAGCGTGTCGAGGTCGTGCGACCGCGACGAATGCGCATAGGGTGAGCCGTAGCCCGCCCTATGCGATCGTTGCTGCGCGGAGGTGGTGGTGGGTCGAGACCCACCCTTATGGGGTTGGGTCGACGCGTTCGACGCTGTAGCCGCGGGCGCGCAGCAGCTCGACCAGGCCGATATCGCCGACGAGATGCAGGGCGCCGACGATGACCAGGGTGTCCTCATCGCCCGCGAGCAGGGCTTCGATCTGCGGCAGCCAGCGGCGATTGCGGTCTTCGTTGAGCAGCTTGGCGGAAACCGGCGTCTTCTCGACCAGCTCCTCCACCATCAGCCGCTCGATCGCGTCAGCGTCACCCGCACGCCAGAAGCCGTGCAGCTCGTCAAAGCGCTGAATCATCTCCTCGCGCGGGCGCAGCGACTCCTCCAGCCCGAGGATCTGTTCGTTCATGGGCGCGCCCGAGAGTGCAGCGATCTGGTCTGCGACGGTCTCCAGCCCGCGGGTGGGCTTGGCGTCGGCTTCGGCGCGCTGCATGAAGTGCATGTCCATGCCCAGCGCCGGGTTGAATCCAGCCTGCACAATCATCGAAACGGCCAGGTTCAAGGTGATGAACCAGGGCTTCATGCCGTCCGATCCAAGCACGGCCGCTTCGCCCATGAAGGCTTCGAGTTTCTTGCGGGTGTCTGCCGGCAGCACGGCGCGCAGGCTGCCGCCGTCTTCAAAGCGCGCGGCCTGCATCAGGCCCCGCGACAGATCGGGCGACTTCATCTCAGCCGGCGCGATCTCGAACACCAGCGCTTCGGCACCGGCATAGGCCTGCTCGATGCTCGGGTCCATCGGATAGTCGCCCTCCTTCAGCATGTGGAAGCTGCCAAGCAGATGGACTTCGGTCTCGCCTTTCTTCGCGACCCACAGCAGGGGCACGGGACGGGCCAGCGCGGTGGCGGCGAACAGCAGGCCGGCGGCGGTCAAGGCGAGACGGACGAACAAGCGATTCATAGAGCAGGCTCCAGGCAAGGGTGGCGCGTCAGGAAGCGGGACGGTCGGAGGTGTGACCGTAGCGCGCCTCGCCCGCCGAGACGAACGCGCGAAGGCGGTTCTCGGGCGGCGGCAAGGGACAGGTGCTGAATTCGGTGTAGGCGCAGGGCGGGTTGATCGCACGGTTGAAGTCGAGCCGCACGCGGCCATCGACCACCTTGTCCGTGTAGAGGAAACGGCCGGCGCCATAGCTTTCGCGACGGTTGCTGCGGTCGGCGAAAATCAGGAACAGCGCCTCTTGCGGATCGCCCAGCGCTTCGAGCGCGTAGTTCTCGCCCTCGATCTCGAACACGAGCCTTCCCGGATTGGGCATGGGCTCCACCTGACCCAGCACATTGACGATCGGAATCGTCTGACCCGGCGGATGCGCTTCGAAGCGGGCTTCGGTGACAAAGCGCGACGCCGGCGCGAACCAGTTCAAGCCCTTGAAGGCCAACAGCGTGGGCGCCTGCGGGCTGCGCACGCGCAGGGCGTAGCGGCCGCCGCGCTCGATCAGGCCCAGGCTGCCGCCGTCGAAGTCGAGCCGGGTGGGCGCTTCGGTCGTGTCTGCAAGGACGAGGACCTCGCGGCTCGCGACCTCGGCGCCGTCGCGCAGCACGCGCGCGCCCTCGGCCAGGACAAGCCGCACGGCCATCGCTTCGGGCAGGAGTTCGATCCGCCCAAGCCGATCAGGACCCACCGCGAGCCGGACCGCGCTGCCCTCTTCGCTGCCGAGGCTGTGCTCGCCGGGTTCCAGCCAGTGCAGGCCGACCAGGGCCATCCAGCCGTCCGGGCTGCGCAGGCCCTCCTCGCGCTGGCGGCGGAAGCTCTGCAGCGCTTCGAGCCAGTCCGCAGGCGGCGCCTGCGTCGTGCCCGCAGGCGGCTCAGAACGCTGCACGCCGGGCGCCGATGCGTCCGCGCGCTCGGGCTGGCGTTCGCCAACGCTGCAGCCCGACAGCGCCAGCGCCGAGACGCCCAGCCACACGAGTGATACGCACATGCTTCGATGCATCGCTCAGCGCCCCCGCAGAAACAGTTTGTCGAGCTCGGCCACGCTGAGTTGTGTCCAGGTCGGCCGGCCGTGGTTGCACTGGCCGCTGCGCTCGGTGGCCTCCATGTCGCGCAGCAGTGCATTCATCTCGGCCACCGTGAGCTGGCGATTGGCGCGCACCGAAGTGTGGCAGGCCAGGGTCGACAGCAGCGCGTTGCCGGCCTCCTCGATGCGCCGCGTGCGGCCGTGCTCGGCAAGGTCCGACAGCACATCCAGCACCAGCTGCTTGGCATCGGCGCCGGCCAGCAGCACCGGCACGCTGCGGATGCTGAGCGACTGCGGGCCGGTGCGCTGCAGTTCGATGCCGAGCGCGGCCAGCGCTTCAGCTTCGCCCTCGGCGAGATCCGCCTCGCGCTCGCTGATGGCCAGCTCGATCGGCACCAGCAGCGGCTGCGCGCGAATGCCCTCGCCTTCGCGCTGGCCCTTGAGCCGCTCATAGGTGATGCGCTCGTGGGCGGCGTGCATGTCGACCAGCACCAGGCCCTGCGCGTTCTGCGCGAGCACGTAGACGCCGTGCAGCTGGGCCAGGGCGTAGCCCAGCGGCGGCGCCTGGCTGGGGTCCTGCTGCGGCAGCGGATTCGCCGGCGTGGACGGAGCCCCATAGAGCGCGCCGTAGGCGGCGATCTGCTCGCGCAGCGGCATGCCGACCTGCTGCGGACGCTGACCGAAGCCGGCCGACTGCAGGCCGTAGCCAACGGGTCCGACACCCGGGGCCTGGGCGGAACGCTCGGCAAACGCCCCGACCATCGGCGTCGCTTGAAACTCGACTGCAGGCCCGTTCACAGCGCTGCCACCGGGCTCGCCACCCTGCCCCACGGCCAGCGCACCGGCGCGCGTCCCGGCCAGCGCCTCGTGCAGGCTGCGGAAGATGAACTCGTGCACCAAACGGCCGTCGCGGAAGCGCACCTCATGCTTGGCCGGATGCACGTTGACGTCGACCTTGCGCGGATCGATCTCCAGAAACAGCACGAAGGCCGGATGGCGGCCGTGGTAGAGCACATCGGCATAGGCCTGCTTGACCGCATGCGCGACCAGCCGATCCTTGACGTGGCGACCGTTGACGAAGAAGAACTGCTGATCGGCCTGGCTGCGCGAGGCCGTTGGCAGGCCCACCCAGCCGTGCAGGCGCAGGCCCGCGGCCTCGTGCTCGATGCGCAGCGCGCCGCGGGCGAAGTCCTCGCCCAGCGCCTCCGACAAGCGCTTGCCCAGGCTGGTCTCGTCCTCGACCGGACGGTAGTGCTTGCTGATGCGGCCGTTGTGCTTGAGCTTGAGCTCCACCTGCATGCGCGCCAGCGCCAGCGTGCGCACGAGGTCCTCGGCATGGCCGTACTCGGTGCGCTCGGCGCGCAGGAACTTGCGTCGCGCCGGAACGCTGTAGAACAGATCGCGCACTTCGATGGTGGTGCCCGGCGGATGCGCGGCGGGCTCGGGCGCGCGCAGGCGGCCGCCTTCGACCTCAACGCGCGTCGCCGTGGCCTGCTGTGTGGGGCGCGAGGTGATGCTGAACTTGGAGACGGCGGCGATCGAGGGCAGCGCCTCGCCGCGGAAGCCGAGGGTGCCGACCTGCTCCAGATCTTCCAGCGACGCAATCTTGCTGGTGGCATGCCGCGACAGCGCCAGCGGCAGCTCCTCGGCGGGAATGCCACAGCCATCGTCGCGGATACGGATCAGACGGATGCCGCCCTCTTCCAGATCGATCTCGACCCGCGAGGCGCCGGCATCGATGGCGTTCTCCAGCAGCTCTTTGATCACCGAGGCCGGACGCTCGACGACTTCGCCGGCGGCGATCTGGTTGATCAGGGTGTCGGGCAGCAGCTGGATGGGCACGGCGAGCGGCAGTCGGAATGCGGCCCGTCATGATACGCGGCTGCGGGCGCCGGGCCCGCAGCCGCGCGGTGGATCCATCAGTAGCGCAGATCCAGGCTCAGGAAGAACTGCCGCGGCGCGCCGGCCAGCAGGGTGTAGTTCAAGCCCTCGGGGTCGCTGGTGACGAAGCCGTTGCTGCCGACCGTGGAGAAGTACTGTTTGTCCAACAGATTGGACACGTTGAAGGCGAGCTGCAGGCTCTTGAATCCAGCGACCTCTTCCCAGGTGTAGGCGAGGCTGGCATCCATCAGCCAGAAGCCGGGCACCTTGCTGTCGTTGGTGTAGGTGATGAAACGCTCGTCGGTGTACTTGCCGCCGATCGATGCCTCAAGCCCGCCTGCGCGATAGCTCAACTCGGAGGCGAACAGCAGCTCCGGCGCATCGACCACGCGCTTGCCGCTGACCGCCACCCGGGTCTGGCCGTCGAGGTAGTCGGAGCGGTACTCCGAGCGGTTGTGCGACAGCGAGTTGAACCACTCGATCGACTCGCCGGCGCGCAGCACCAGGGTGGCCTCGGCGCCGCGTGAGCGCACGTCGCCGACGTTGGCGAAGGAAGACGGGCAGCCGACGATGCCGGCGCAGCGTGCGATCGACAGCAGGCGGTTCTGGAAGTCGACGCTGTACACCGCCAGCGAGGCCTGGTAGGCCTCAGCGCTCATGCGCAGGCCCAGTTCGACGGTGTCCGAGGTTTCCGGCTGCAGGCTGTCGGCGAAGGTGTTGAAGGCCGTCTGGCTGGTGCTGAAGGGGCCGTTGACGCCGCCGCGAAAGGCCGACAGGTTTTCGGTGTAGGAAGCGAACAGCTCCATGCCTTCCGCCAGGCCGTAGCGCAGACCGGCCTGCGGCAGGAAGCTGTCCTTGGCGACGATGCGGCCACCGGCACGGCCGCCGATCAGGTTGGTCGAGCGCACTTCGACCTCGGTGCCCTTGAAGCCGATATCGGCGGTCAGGCGACCGTCGAGCAGGTCGATGCGATCGCTCAGCCAGTACTGCATCGTCTCGATGTCGAAGCGCTGGCGGAACACGCGGAGATCAGGATCGCGATAGAAGAAGATCCGGTCCGGCGCGCCGCTCAGGAAATAGAAATTGCGCTGCAGGCCGTGCACATTGTCCTCGCGCCACACGCCGGCGCTGAGGGTGTGCGCATCCAGCACCAGGCTCAGGCTGGGAATCAGGCCCGAGCGCTCGATGTCGTATTCGGTGGTGCGGATCGAGATCGGCACGGCCGCGGACGAAGCCGTGTAGGGCGTCGCCCACTGGCCCTGGCCGTCGTTGCGGTGGTAGTAGCCGAGCAGCTGCAGCGCCAGCGCATCGCTCGCCTGCCAGTCGAGGCTGAGCGAGGCGAGATCGTCGTCGCGCAGGCCGCGGCCCAGGTAGTAGGCATCGTCCAGCGAGTTGACTCGGCCGCTGAACTGGCCGCGCGCCGCGTTCAGGGCGCGCTGCCAGTCCGGGGCGTAGTTGTCCCAGTCCCAGCCCAGACGCCGCTGCGATTCCAGCGAGAGATCGCCGTAGTCGGTCTCCTGCCGGCGCGAGGTCGCCGCGTAGACGCTGAGCATCCACGCATCGCCGGCCGCGACCGCTTTGCCGTTGAACTGCCACTGCTCCTGCGGACCGTCACCCTTCCATTTGTCGGTGCTGGCGTACGCGCCGCTGAAGAAGGCCGACAGGCCGCCGCGCTCGCCGGTGTCCACGCTCAGCAGGCTGCGCTGGGCGGAGTCGCTGCCCAGCATCTGCGAGACGCGCAGCTCGGGGTCGCGCGCTGGCATACGGGTGAAGAACTGGGCCGTGCCGCCGAGGTTGCTGGTCGAGGCCGTGCTGATCGCGCCCGCGCCCTGGGCCAGTTCGACGCGCTCGACGTTCTCGGACAGCACAGCACGGCTGATGTGCAGGCCGTTGTGGTTGCCGTAGCTCATGTCGCCGAGAGGGATGCCGTCGAGGGTGAAACCCAGCTGGTTCTGGTTGAAGCCGCGCACCGTGATGCGGGTCGACCACTCATAGGCGCCGAAAGGGTCGGAGGACGTGAAGTTCACCCCCGGCAGGCGGCTCATCACCTTCAGCGGGCTGGTGCCCGGCGCGCTGCGTTCGAGCTCGGGGAGGGCCAGGGCCTGCACTTGGCGGGTTTCGCCCTCGCCGATGACAGAGATGACGTCCAGCTCACGTGCAGTGGCGGCCAGATCGGCCGCGGCATCGGCATGGACGAGGCCGGCCTGCAGGGCCAGCGCAATGGACAGCGACAACAGATGGATTCGGTTCACGGGGGAGGTCTTCAATCGAGTCGCCATGCCTTGGAATGAAGACCGTCGGCGGATGGCGTCGCGCAGCGGCCTGAGCGCAGCCACGGGCCGCGCGCCGCGCACACTGCCCTGCTGGATTGACGGCACGGCGACATCTGGACGTCAGTTAGTTGACACTGAAGCTAGGCGTGAGTGTGGCCGTGCATACGTATGCGCGAGGCCCGAACGCGTCAGGCTGCTGGCTTGCAGACGGAATGCGGCTACTCTTCGCCGCTTACGCAAACGCACCCTGTGCAGGATTCCCATGGGCCTGATCCACACCCTGGCCGCCGATGTCGGTGGCACCAATGCACGGCTCGCCTGGGTCGAAGTCGATGCCAGCGGCGCCAGTGCGCCGATGGTGCTGTCGGCGCAGGCCTACCGCTGCGCTGACTTTAGCGGGCTGCCCGCGATCATCGAGCGCTTTCTGGTCGAGCATCCCGGGCGACCTGCGGCGCTCGCGCTGGCCTGTGCGGGCTTGCGACACGGCCGCGAGGTGATCAATCGCAATCTGCCCTGGCGGCTCATGCTCGATCCGCTGGAAGCGCTTGCCGGCGACGCGCCGCTGCACCTGAGCAACGATTTCGAGGCGCTGGCGCGAGCCACCCGCTGGGTCGCAGCGGATGCTGGCCAAAGCCTGTTCGAGGGCGCCGGTGCTGCCACGCGCGCGCCGGTGCTGGTGCTCGGGCCCGGCACCGGACTGGGCGCAGCCCTGCGCGTACCGGTCGGACAGGGCGAAGTCGTGGTGCCGACGGAAGGCGGACAGGCCGGCTTTGCGCCGGCCACCGATCTGGAGTCCGCGGTGCTTGACCTGCTCCGCGACGAGCTTGGACACGTGTGTACCGAGTCCGTGCTGTCTGGCCCCGGGCTGCTGCGTCTGTACCGCGCGCTTGCGCTGCTGCGCGATCAGCCCGCGGCGCTGGACACGCCCGAAGCGGTCGGCAGCGCAGCCCTGGCCGGCGATGAGGATCTGGCGGTTGAAGCGGTGCGGGTGTTCTGGGGCGCGCTCGCCAGCGTCTGCGGAAACTCGGTGCTGGGCCTGGGCGCGTATGGCGGTGTGCTGCTCGCCGGCGGCATCCTGCCGCGACTCATGCCGCTGTTCGACGCTCAGGCGTTCGCTCGACGTTTCTGCGACAAGGGCGGCTTGTCACCCGTGTTGGCCCAGGTGCCTGTGCGTCTCATCGAGCATGGCCAGCTGGGTATCGTCGGCGCGGCGATGGCGGCGAGCACGCGCGTCTAACTGCCGCAGCCCTGCGGCCGCGCGGGGCTCAGGCGGCAATGCGCCTCGGAACCTGTCCTGACCACCACGCCTCGCGCGGTTGCCCGCACCTTGCGTCCACGCCGCGGGCTCGACCGAAGCGCGTCAAGAACAGATCCCGGGCGGTGAGCACGCCACGCCGCTCGCGCTGCCATCCACACGCACTTTCAGACGATTCAGGGACGACTCCCGGTCGTCCCGTGAGGACAGGAGGCCGCGCTGAGCCAGAACCCGCGGCCGCGGAGAGCTCTCAGGCAGCGATCTGCAGAACGTCGACCAGCCGGCGCTCGATATCGATCAGATCCGGGATGTACGAGTACTCGTCGCGCAGCAGCACGCGCATCAGCGCGCCGGCCGGCAGCTCGCCTTCATCGGCGGGGATCAGCGCGTCCGCCGACACCGTGGTCAGTCGCGGGAAGCCTTGGGTCAGCAGGCAGAAGTACGGCAGACGGGAATGCCCGCCCAAGGCGCGCAGCACCGCGACCTTGGCGCCGAGTTCGCCCTCGCCCTGCGCCAGTCCGGCAAGACGCGAGAACGACACCAGCGGAAGCCGCCAGCCGCGCCAGCGCAGGCGGCCGAGCACCCAGTTCGGCGCCTCGGGCAAGGCTTCTGGCTCGGCGAACGTGATGATCTCCGCGATGTTGGCATTGGGCAGCAGCAGGCGCCCACCGGTGACCGAGATGGTGACGCCGCGGATGTCTTTGCGTTCGTTGCTCATGGACTGCCCTTGCGGAAACTGCGAGCGCGCCGCGCACGCTCATGGAGAGTATCGGGCCTCAGGCGTAGTGCTGTGCGCAGCGCCGGGCCAGTTCAGCGGGGCTGCCGATGTAGTCGACCACACCGCGGGCACGCGCGCCGTCGACCATCGAGCTGACCACGCAGCTCTCCGGATCTTGCGCCCAGACTGTGCCGCCGCGCTGGTTCAGATACATGGAGCCTTCGACCGCGTCGGCCGCCATGCCGCTGAATATGATGGCGTGGGCATGCGCGCCGAAGGTCTCGGCAACATCCTGCAGCACGTCATCGATGCACGGTCGATAGCGCGTGTCGGTGTTGGGCGCGCCCAGCTCTACGGAACCCTCCGGGGCCAGCCTGAAGCGCGAACCCGAGGCCACCACCAGCACTTCGCCATCGCGCGCCGGCAGGCCCGCCATGGGCACGCGCACCGGCAGCTTGCAGGCCTTCTGCAGCTGCTGCGCCAAGCGCTCGAAGTAGCCGTTCTCAAGGTGCTGAACGACCAGGAACAGCGCGGGAAAGCCCGAGGGAATCGCCGACAGAAAGCTGCGCAAAGCGTCCGGGCCGCCGATCGAGGCGCACAGCACGATCACGCGGCTGATGCTGCCGCCCAGGGGCTCGGCCGCGGCCGGCGGCCTTGCAGCCGCGGGAATCGGAGGCGGTACGACCGCGGCGGGAGTGAAATCGAAGGCGGCGTCCGGATCGTCCTGAGCAGGCACCGGGTCCAGCGAGGATGTCCCGTCGATCTCCGCCGGCGAGTCGGCCACGGCACGACCGTCGGTGTCGGCCACCGTGGGCTGGGGCATCTCGTGGAGGTCGCGGAGCCACGCACCGTCGCGCATGGTGCCGGCCGTTGACTCGAAGGAGACATGCGACGGCGCGGCAGGCGTCTCGGCCTCGATCGGCTCCAGGCTGAGGGTGAGGTGACTGAAGTCGAAGGTGGGGGCCGGCGCTTCCGGCGCCTTGACGCCCGGATCGATAAAGCCATCGTCCAGCGGCTGCAATGACAGCTCACCGAAACCCTTGCGGGCAGTGGTTGGCGCTGGAGGCGCTGCTTCGACACGCGCTGCAGGCGCGGCGGCTCGCGGCGGCGACGGTTCGACCTGCTCCTGGCTCACCGCGCGCGGCAGATCGAACTCCAGCGGCGGCAGGTCCACGGAGGACGGCAGCGTCGGCTGTTCGTCGAGCGCTGCGGCGAGGCGCGCAATCTCCTCGTCGTCGACCTCCGAATCGAGCGTCAGCGTTCCGCCCAGTGAGGCGTCCTCGGCATCGAAGCGGGCGAGCGGCACCGGCTTCGCCTCCTCGGCTGCGTCAACCGGATCGACGACGGCGTCGAATGCGCGAAAGTCGAAGGTGTCGAGCTCCAGCGGCGCGTCGAAGCTGTCGGCAACATCGGCTGCGTCCGCGTCAACCGCGAGTCTCGACGCGGGGCGTGAATCGTCCTCAAGCTCGGCTTCAAACGCGACGGGGTCGAAGCTGAAGTCCAGGCCGGTGCCTGCCGCAGCGACCGACGCCTGTTCCGAGTAGCCCGCGTCCGACCGCTGCGACTCGACGCGCGGAGTGCTGAGCTCCACGTCTTCGAAATCGCCGACCTCCAGCGTGGTCAGATCGGAACGGTCGAACTCGGTCAAGGTTTGGTCTTGCGGGACCGACGCACTCGCAGCCGTCTGCGCCAGCTGCGCTTCCACCGGGCCCGCATGTTCGTCCAGCTCTGGGTCTGCGACTGCAGACGCGTGTGGCGCGATCGACTCAAGAGCATTCGACGGGACCGCAGGCCGGTCGATGACGGGTGCGCTTGCCGCTGTGTCAGCGAGCGGCGCTGCCGGCGCGACTGCCGCAGGCGCAGGCATGGGATCCAGCCCCATCGCCTGCTGCAGCTTGAGCAGCATGTCGTCGGGCGTGACCTGGCTCAGGTCCTGTTCGAACAGCGCCGAGAGATCCATCGACTCCAGCGCATCGCTGTCCTGCGATGCGCGAGGGTCGGGCGCGGAAGCGGCGGCCGCAGGCTCCGCCGCTTGCACGGGGCTGAAATCGAAATCGAGACCGTTCAACTCCAGCACCGGCGCCTGCTGGGCGAGATCCAACCGTGGGCTTGAGGGCACTCCGTCGCTATGTCCCAGCGCTTCCTCGGCGAAGTCGTCGAATCGCAGGTGGTCCTGCTGCTGCGAGGGAGACAGCGGACGGCCCGGCTCCGGCAGCACGCTGAGCTCCGGCAAACGCTCGGCGCCGGTCGGCAGCGGTGGCAGGGTGTTTCGCACGCCAAGCACCTTGGCGGCAAGATGTCGCGCCCAGCGTGCGAGATCCCAGCCGGTCAGCTGGCTGGAAACCTCGCCCTCGTTGAACACCACGGAGGTCTCGGGCGAATCCAGCAGCTCCTGGAGGGCGTCGAGATCGTCCTCGACGCCAGGCTCCAGGTTCACGATCAAGACCTGCGGGGCGCGTCCGACCAGCGCTCTGCCCTGGCGGACCTCACCCTCGAACACCAGATCCGCGCCCAACACCACCAGCGCCTGACGCAGCTGTTCGCGGGCGGCGTCGGCCGGCCCGAGCAAGGCCACCGACACGGCCGTGCGGACTTCAGCGACTGCGTTCACGACGGACCTGCAGGATTTCCTGGACGTTGCGCATCAGGTCAGCCTCCTGGTAGGGCTTGCCGAGATAGCGGTCGACACCGATTTCAAACGCGCGCTGACGGTGCTTATCGCCCGTACGCGAGGTGATCATGATGATCGGCACCGACTTCAGACGTGCATCGTTGCGCATGTGCGTGGCCAGCTCGTAGCCGTCCATGCGCGGCATTTCGATGTCCAGCAGCATCACGTCAGGCACGCGCTCCGCCAGCTTCTCGATGGCATCCACGCCGTCCTTCGCGGTGATGACTTCGAAGTTGTGGCGCTCCAGCACGCGGCCGGTGACCTTGCGCATGGTGATCGAGTCGTCGACCACCATGACCAGCGGCACCGCGCGCTGATCCTCCAGCGCGATCGGCTCGATAGCGTGTTCGATCGCCGCCGCGCGACGCACCAGCGGCGCGACGTCAAGGATCACGACGACGCGGCCGTCACCCATGATGGTGGCGCCGAAGATGCCGGGAATCGAGCTGACCTGCGGCCCGGTCGGCTTGACCACGATCTCGCGGCTGCCCAGCACGTTGTCGACGCAGATGGCCGCGCGCTGGTCGCCCGAACGCGCCAGCAGCACCGGCACCTGGAGGCTGTCGGCCGCCTTCGCCGCAGGTTGGCCCAACAGCAGGCCAAGGTCGTGGATGGCGTAGTCCTCGCCGGCGTAGCTGAAGCTCGGGCTGCCGGAAGCGAGCTGCTTGTCGAGCTCGGCACGGTCGATGCGCGACACGCCCTGTACCGAAGCAATCGGGACGGCGAAGGAGGTCTCTCCCTGCTTGACGAACACCGCTTGGGTGACCGCGAGCGTGAACGGCAGTCGGATGACGAACTCGGTGCCGCGACCGCGCTCCGACTCGATGTGCAGCGATCCGCCGAGCTGGCGGATTTCGCTGTAGACCACGTCCATGCCTACGCCGCGGCCCGAGATCTTGCTGACCGTCTGCGCCGTCGAGAAGCCGCTCTCAAGAATGAACCCGTACAGGTCGCGATCGCCGAGCTGGGCGTCCGCCTTCATCAGGCCACGCTCGATCGCCTTGCGGCGGATGGCATCGCGGTCGAGGCCGCGGCCGTCGTCGCTGACACGGATCAGCACTTCGGAGGCTTCACGCGCCACCGCGATCCGGATCGTGCCCTCGGTCGTCTTGCCTGCCGCACTGCGCTCGTCCGGTGACTCCATCCCGTGCGCCACCGCGTTGCGGAGCATGTGCTCCAGCGGTGCGGTCATGCGGTCGAGGACGTTGCGGTCCATTTCGCCCTGAGCGCCCTCCACCTTGAGCTGGGCCTGCTTGCCAAGCTCGCCGGCGGTCTGACGCAGGATGCGGCGCAGGCGCGGCACCAGCGAGTCGAAGGGGACCATGCGCGTGCGCATGAGGCCTTCCTGCAGGTCCGAGCTGACGCGCGACTGCTGCAGCAGCAGGGTTTCGTACTGGCGGGTCAGATCTTCCAGCGTGTGCTGGAGGTTGACGATATCGGCCGCCGACTCGGACAGCGCGCGCGACAGCTGCTGCAGGGTCGAGAAGCGGTCCAGCTCCAGCGGGTCGAACTCGGCATCGCCTTCGTCCTGTTGGCGCTGGTAGCGCGAGAGGATCTGCGCTTCTGTTTCGATTTCCAGCTTGCGCAGCTGTTCGCGCAGACGCGTGGTGGTCTGGTCGAGTTCGCCCAGGTTGCCGCGGAAGGCGCCCAGCTGCTGCTCGAGTCGGGCGCGGTAGATCGCGACCTCACCGGCGTAGTTGACCAGGCGGTCAAGCAGATCGGCGCGGATGCGGATCTGCTCCTGCGGCGCGCGGCTGACGGTCTCCTCTTCGTCCAGCGCAGTCTCGGTGGGGATGAAGCGAATCGGCGGCGGCGCCTTGGCCGCCGCAGCCGGGGCCTCGGCCGCGCTCGACGCTGCCTCGGCCGCAGCCGGCTCGGCTGCCTCCGCCTCCGTCGACACCGTCGGCAGAGACTCGCCGCGCAGCAGCGTCTCGACGGCTCCCAACAGGTGTACCGGCATCGCGATGGCACGCCGCTCACCAACGCGCGACACCAGGTTGTGCAGCCGATCGAAGCCGCGCTCCAGGACCTCAACGCCCACGCTGCCGAGGTCGCGACCGCCGGCAGCCACGGCCTCCAGCAGCGATTCGGTGGCATGGGCGAGATCGCCGATCGGGTTCAAGCCGGCCATGCGCGCGCCACCCTTGAGGGTATGCAGGTCGCGCTGCAAGCCGACGACCAGCTCCCGCTCCTGCGGTGCTTCACGGAGTCGCGCCATCAGCCCATCGGCGTGGTCGAGAATGTCAACGCCTTCCTCAAGGAAGACGTCGAGCAGATCGGCATCGACATCGGTCAGATCGAGCGGACCGTCGGGGTCCTCATCGACCGGAATCGCCAGCTTGACCCGTGCGGCGGAGCTGGGGGTGCTGTGGGCGGCGGCGGTCGCAGCTTCGGCTTCCAACGCGGTGTCGGCTTCCGGCGTCTCGGCGGCGTCAGCGCCGATGCGCTGCAGATCCTGCAGAACCACAGACTCGATCGGCCCAAACGCGGCACTCTCGGTCTCGGCGTCCGCTTCGGACGCACCTGCCTCGATCGCGTCCTGCGCGAAGGCGATGGCTTCGGCGTCGGCCTCCGGGTAGCCCTCGGTTTCGAAGCCCTGCTCGCCCAGCTGGGCAGCGGCAAAGGTCGCCGATGCGTCCGCGCCCTGCGGGTCCAGTTCGAGCGCTTCCAGGCTGAGCGGCGCTTCCAGCCCGCCGCCCGTCTCGACAGCAGCCGCGGGATCGACGACCGCGAGCACCTCGGACAGCTCGACGTCTGGCGTGCTGACTGCGAGGGCCTCGATCTCTTCGATCAGCGGCGGCTCCGACGCGGCTTCGCTCTGCGGCTCCCAGTCGGCCAGTTCCAGCGCGTCAAGCGTGATCTCTTCGGGCACCAGGGCGGCTTCGGAAATCTCGGCAGACACAGGCTCGGCCGGCGCCTGCGGTTCGACCGGCTCCAGCGCGTCGAGCGTGATTTCTTCCACGTCCAGCTCGGCTTCGGAGATCTCGGCAGGCGCAAGCTCGGCGGGCGCCTGCAGTTCGACCCGCTCCAGCGCGTCGAGCGTGATCTCTTCAGCGGCCAGCGCGGCGTCGGAAGCCTCAACGGGGGCGATACCCGTCGCGGCGTCAAGCTCGATGACTTCCAGCGTATCGAGCTCCGCTTCCGCGGATGGCGTGGGTGCCTCGGCGAGGGTAGCGAACGGGGCCTCCGCAACAAGCTCGCTCTCTTCGAGCGCTGCCGCAGCGGATGCGAGGTCTTCAACAGGCTGGCTGCTCCCGCTCTCGCTGACGACTTCGTCGGGCGACGCGTCCAGGCTGACAGACTCGAACGCTGGCGCTGCGACCTCGCTCTCGGCCAGCAGACCGCTGATCAACAGCGCATCTTCGTGATCCGACAGCGACGTCTCAGCGGCCTCGTCGGCCTGCGAGGCCAGCGGTTCATCGGCCGGCGCTGCGAGCATGGGCGCGCTGGCCTCGCTGGGCAGCGCGGTCTGTGCGGGCTCACCCGCGACCTGACGTTCGAACTCGGCGAGCCAAGCGTCGGCGGATGCCGCTTCTCCCAGTTCATCCAGCGTGAGTCCGGAATCCACGCTCGGCTGCAAAGAGGTGGACTCGGTGTCCGACCAGTAGGGCGAAGGCGCACCGATTTCGGTTTCGATGATTTCGAGGTCGGCCGACTGCGCTTGCGCTTCAGGATCGAAGGGTTCGGACGACTCGAGTTCGAAGGCAAAGGAGAGCTCTCCGCTGCCTTCGAACGCCTCGAGATCGACAGCTTCGGGCACGGCTGCCTCATCCACGGGCGTCGAAGCCAAGACCGCGTCGCCAACGTCCATGGGCTGCGCAGCGGGCTCGGTGGCCGCCGCATCCTCGGCAAGCGCTGCGAGGCTGGGCTCGACGCTTGGCGCCGGGGCGATCGAGGCTGGAATGAGCTGGGTCTCGGCGATCAGCTCATCGTCGATGCCAACGTCGATCACCGGCCGCGTCGGCTCCGGCAGGGCATCGCGCAGGGCCGCGATGCGCTGGGCCAGCCGCGTGTGGCGCTGCGGGCGCGGCATCGGCTGATCCAGCTCGATCATCAGCGCGCGCAAGGCCTGCGCGGACTCTTCGATGCACGCGAATCCGACCAAGGACGGCGCAGCCGCCTGGGCCAGCAAGCGCTTGATGTATCCCTCCAGCGGCCAGGCCAGCTCGGTGCCGACTTCGACCTCGGTCATCGCGAACGCACCGCTGACGGTGTGCACCGCGCGCAGAAGCGACTCCTCGACCGGCTGCGGAGCGCCTGCGCTGCGCTGCAGGTAGGCGTCGACCGTATCGAGATGCCCGGCGACCTCGGCCTTCAGGATTTCCAGAAGGTCGGGATCGATGAGCACCAGATCGCCCGCGACTGCAGGCTCGGCGAAGTCGAAGCCCGCCGACCGCTCGCTCGGCACCGAAGAATCGACGAGCTGCAGATCCTCGGCAGCTTCCGCCAGAGCGCCTTCCATCTCGGCAAGCGCGGCGTCCACGTTCGACTCATGCGAAGCGAGTTCGGGCGCGGCGTCCAGAGCTGTCTCAACCGCAAGCGTGTCGAGCACTCCATCCGCCGCAGTCTCGTCAGCCTCGGCGCCGGGAGAGAGCTCGATCCCATCGACGGTCACAAGTGACTGCTCGGGCGTCGGCTCAGTCTCTGACGCTGCCAACGCGTCGCCAGCCGTCGCCTCGGGCGTCGGCTCGATCTCAATGTCCTGGACGATCGCGAGGGGTTCGATCTCGCTGCGTCCTGCAGATGCTCCGGCAAGCAGCGCTTGAACCGCCGCTGCGTCTTCGGGCGACAGATCGATCACTTCTTCGACGATCGCCGGTTCGTCGTGCGCGGCAGCGACGGATTCGGCGGGCACCGTCGGGACGGCAGCTTCGGCAGGCGCCTCAGCTGCGCGCTCCAGCGGCGTGGCTTGCTCGATCGCCTCGGCTGCGGACACCGACGCGTCGGGCGATGCCAACGCTTCGACCGGCTCGGCCGCCTGCGGCTGAGCGCTGTACTGAACGATCTGCCCTGCCGCCAGTGCATCCGCGGCCTGCTCGATGCCTTCGAGGTCCGCGTAGTGGCCCGCTTCTCCACGCAGGGCGGCCAGCAGATGCGGCAGCACATCGCGCGCTTCGGCAACGAGCGACAGCACCTCGGGGCGCGGCGGAATGGTCTTGTCGAGGACGCGATTCAGCATGCTCTCGATCTTCCACGCGAACTCGCCCAGCACCATGGCGCCAACCAGACGACCGCTGCCCTTCAGCGTATGGAACACGCGCCGAATCGGCTTGAGCGCCTCCACGTCTTCCGGGCTGGCCTGCCACGCCGGCAACAGCTGTCGCAGGTTGTCGATCTCTTCCTGGACTTCCTCGACGAAGACCTCGCGAATCTCCTCGTCGATGTCCTCGGCCCCCAGCTGGAAGCCTGAAAGCTCCTTGCCCACCGCGACTGGCGGACGGGTGCTTTCGGTTTGTGCCGGCTTGAAACCAGCGAGTTCATGCACTTCACGGGCTGGCTGAAGCGCTTCGGCAGCCGCTTCGCCCACCACCAGATCGCCAAGATCCTTGCCGGGCACAACATCCACAGCACTGAGGCTGGCCAGATCGGGGACAGGCGGATGCTCGGGCACGCCTGCGTCCAGCACCAGATCTGCCGCAGCGTGGCTGTCGTGCGCCACGGCTGGCGCAGACGCTGCGGTTTCGGCACGCGTCGCGGAGTCCGGGCGCGCAGCCGCCACCTGCTGGGCGACCGGGATCTCCGTCTCCGGAGCGCACAAAGCGTGGTCGGGCACCGGCCAATAGCCCAGCTGGGTGAGGCGCTCGCGTGCCAGGTCGAGAATCTTGCCGCGCTCGCCGCGCTGATCGCGCACCGACTCAAGGTAGTACTCAAGGCTGGCCAAGGCGTCGGCCAACGTGTCCATCTGCTGCCCATTGGGGACGCGCCGATGCTGGACCAGCTCGACGGCGGTGAAACGGCTCACCGCGTGCAACAGCTCGGCGGCGTCGCCGAGATCCAGCATGCGGCCGGCGCCGCCGACCTCTTCGAGGAGTCGCGGCACGTCGGCCAGCTGCGCATGATCCCAGTTGCTCTCGACGAAGGCCACGAAGCACTGCTTGGCCTGCGCAAAGTTGCTTTGCGCCTCCTTCAGCACAGCCTCGAGCACCTTGCGGGCCTCAGCGCGCGGCAGGGTATCCGCCGCGCCGGTCTGAACCTGCGGGCTGCCGAGCTGTTGCACCTGGTCTTCGAGGGTAGCCTCGACGTACAGCAGAGCGCCGGCGATATCCAGCAGCGTCGACTCATCGGCCGGTCGCTGGCCCTGGGACACCAGCGCGACCACATCGCGCTGCTCCATCACCACGCGTCGTGGCACGCCCAGGCCAAGCATGCCCAAGGTATCGCCCACGCGGTCGAGCACATCGACCTGGCCTGCAAGCTCGGAGGGCTGCGAGTCCGCCTTGCGGAGATACAGGTCCAGCGCGTCCTTGACGCGCAGCAGATCCTCCCGGATGGCGCCCGCGACGGTATCCAGCAGGGCACGGTTGTGGCCGCTGATGCTGCGTCGTGCGTCCTCGAACTCCTCGGCGGTGGGCACGAACATGTCGAGCCGGAAAGCTTGGCGCACCTCCGCCAAGCGGTCGCTGTTCGAGCGTCCGTGGGCAATGAAATAGAGCAGGTTGCGGGTGAGCTCGCGGGGCGGATCCACGCGGAAGCCGATCTCGCCGGCGTCAGCGAGATGCTTGATCTCGCGCTCGACGCGGCCCACGGTCTGCTTGAGCTGGGCGCTGGCCTCGATCTCGCCGCTGCGTACTCCATGGATCACCGAGCCGGCCACCCAGAACAGGCGACGGCCTTCCTCCTGGGTGATGGTGCTGACCAGGCGATCGCAGACTTCGGTCATGCGAGCGAGATTGGCGTCCTCGTCCTGGCCCTTGAACCAACGCAGCAAAGCGATCTGGAACTGGCTGCGCGCGACCGCGCCCAGCTGCCGCAGCTCCAGCTCGGGCAAGGGCACGGAGGGGCCTGCAGCCGACAGCGGCAGCGGCTGGGACAGATCCGGGGCAAACAGCGCGCTTTCCGGCAGGCCCTTCTCGCCGCGCGCAGCGCGCAGCTCGTTCAGCAGCGGCAGCAGGACGATCGGAATGTCCTTGTGACCGCTCTGCAGTCGCTCCAGGTAGTCGGGCAGCTGCACGATGCCGCGCATCAGCACGGCATAGGCCTCGTCCAGCGCGCTCACCTGGCGGTTCTGCAGGGCCGTGGCCAAGTGCTCCATTTCCTCGGTCACCATCGCGGCACCGTACAGCTCGACCATGCGCAAGGTGCCCTGCACCTGATGCAGGTAGGTCGCGCAGAAGCGCATCTGCGAGGCGTCGTCGGGATCTTCGACGAAGGCCTCGAGCGCGAGTCGCGCCTGCTTGAGGGTTTCGTCGAGCTCGCCCTTGACCCAGGTAAGCGTGGTGAAATCGATGTCGTCTTGCAGCCTCATGCCGGGCTCTCGTTACGAATTGCGCAGGAACGCCAGTGTCTGGCGTCCACTGGTGCGGGTGAGCTGCGGATGGTTCCAACCGAGGACTTCGCCGGCGCCAAGCACCAGCAAACCGTTTGGACGCAGCAGGCGTGCAAGGCCGTCCAGAAGCTCGCCGCGGCGTTCCCGGGCGAAGTAGATCAGGACGTTCTGGCAGTAAATGAGATCAAGTTGACGGAGTGGCGCGCGTGTCGCGTGCAGCAGATTGACGCAGGCGAAACCGATCCGGCGGCGCAGCTTTTCGACCATTCGGAACCCACCGGCCTCGGCCGGCTCAATCGCCGGCTGCTGATAGGGTTCCGGAATCTCGTCGAGCCGTCGGTTCGGGTACCACGCGGCACGCGCTACGGCCAAGGCGGCCTGGCTGACGTCTGTGGCGGTGATTCCGAAGCGTCGTGGCGGCGACAGATGGATCAGGGCTTCGTCCAACACCATGGCCAGCGTATAGGCCTCCTCGCCGGTGGAGCACCCCACGCTCAGGGCATGCAGGGACTGGTCGGCAGGAGCTTGCGCCAGCCAGGTCGGCAGCCACTGATCGCGAATCAGCGACAGCGAGGGCGGGTGCCGGAAGAAGCGAGTCTCGTGAACCGTCAAGTGGTCGACCAGCGACACCCATTCCATCTGGCCGCGCGGGCCGGCCATCAGCTCTTCGTAGTAGGCGGCGTAGTCGTTGAATCCGGCCGCCCGCATCCGTCGACGGAGTCCGGTTTCGAGAAACGGCTTGCGCTCAGGCGGCACGGTCACACCGGTACGACTTTCCAGCAGACGCACCCAACGCTGGAACTCGGCATCCTCCATTCGGCCGGGTTCCAGGTCAGGCAGCAGCGAGCTGGTGGCGAAAGCCATGGTGTGGGCGGCCCTGCTCGCCTCAGCCCGGCAGCTTGAAGTCGGCGACCGAGCGGCGCAGGTCGGCGGCGAGCTGCGCGAGGTTGCCGATCGACTCCGCCGTCTGGCTGGCGCCCATCGAGGTCTGCGTCGTGATCTCCTGAATGACGTTCATCGTCGCCGAGATGTTGGTCGCCGCAGCGGACTGCTGGCGGGCCGCCTCGGAGATGTTTTGAATCAAGTCCGCCAGGTCGTTCGAGACCTTCTCGATCTCGCCCAGCGCAAGGCCGGCGTCTTCGGCGAGGCGGGCACCGGCCACCACTTCCGCGGTGGTCTGCTCCATCGAGCTCACCGCTTCGTTGGTGTCGGCCTGAATCGTCTGCACCAGCGTTTCAATTCGCTTAGTCGCGTTGGCAGAGCGTTCCGCGAGGCGCTGCACTTCGTCGGCCACGACCGCGAAGCCGCGGCCGGCCTCACCGGCCGAGGCCGCCTGGATCGCCGCGTTCAGCGCCAGAATGTTGGTCTGCTCGGCGATGTCGTTGATCAGTTCGACGATCGAGCCGATTTCCTGCGAGCTCTCACCCAGGCGCTTAATTCGCTTCGAGGTTTCCTGGATCTGGTCACGGATCGAGTCCATGCCTTGAATCGTCTGGCGCACCACTTCCGCGCCTTTCGCCGCGATCTGCACCGAGCGCTGCGCAACGTCCGCGGATTCGGCGGAGTTCTTCGAGACCTCGTCGATCGAGACCGCGATCTCATTGATCGCAGCCGACGCGGAGGTGATCTGCTGCGCCTGATGCTCGGCGGCCTCGGCGAGATGCATCGCGGTCGCCTGCGTCTCCTGGGCGGCGGCGGCAACCTGCACTGCGGTCTCGTTGATCGTGGTGACCAGGGATCGCAGCGCTTCGACCGCGAAGTTGATCGAGTCCGCGATCGCGCCGGTGATGTCCTCGGTCACGGTCGCGCGGACGGTCAAGTCGCCTTCCGCGAGCGAACCCATCTCGTCCAGCAAGCGCAGAATCGCCTCCTGGTTACGCTGGTTCAGCTCCTGGGTGACCGAGAAGCGCCGGGCCTGGTCGCGGTAGATGGTGAGCAGCAGGCCGATCAGGCCGATCACGGCGAGCGCCGCGGCGATGACGCCGATGATCAGGCTGGGGAAGGTGCGCTCACCGGCCATGGCGCTGATACGCGCGCCGAGGGTACGGGCACGCTGCAGCAGATCTTCGGACTCGCGGAAGATCGTGTCGGACGCTTCCTTGACCTCGAACAGGTCGGTCGCGCCTCCGAGAATGGATTCGACGTCCAGGCGAACACCGGAGAACGCCTCGGCAACGCGCGTCAACGCCACTCTGCCGGCGGGAGCTTCAAGACGACGGATACCCTGCTCCGCACTGCCGGCGTCGAGGCCATTCAGCACGTTGCCGAACATGGCGTAGTCGCGGGAGAAGCGGTCAGCGGCGGAGGTCGCAGCCGCACCGCCCTGCAGAATCTGGGTGACGTAGCGAAGCATGCGGTCGGCCAGCACGATCTGCCGGTTGGCGATCGTGATCTGGGTCGGCGCAGCGCCTCCGTCGGTCATTGCGCGGACGACTTCGTCCATCTGCCCCTGCAGCTGGGGCACGCTGGCCGAGAAGGCCGACGCCGAGTCGGCGAGGTTCACGATCAGCTCGCGACGGTCGAGGATGCGCGCGGCGTTCTCGTCGATCCCACTCCAGGCCGCCTGCAGAGCCGCCAGCTCGGTGGCCGCGCTGACGCCGCCCAGCGACTCGGCGAACGAGGGTAGGCCCGTCTCCGGATCGCCTTCGACCAGCCGGTTGAGATTGCTCTGGATCGATGTGCGGGTGCCTTCGAGTTCACCGAAGGACTCGAGGCCACCGGCCGCCGCTTCCTGCGCGAACTTGGCGATCTGCTGCGACTGCACCTGGATCGTCGCAACGATATCGCGGGCATCCGCCTCCTGCTGCGCGTAGCGCGTGGAGAAGTAGAAGTTGATGCCCAAGAGCAGGATCGCGACCGTGAGGATCAGGATCCAGAAGTTCAGGATGCCGCGTCGTTCCTTGCCGCCGATCGCGCCGATGGTCGTACTCATATGGTCCTCGCCCCAGAAAACCCGGCTCGCGGTGCATCCCGCACCCCGCAGCCACCACCCCCGCTGCAGCACCCGCTGCCCCGGAGATCTGCGAGGCGGGCCCGAGCCCACCTCGCAACGACCGCGCAGTCCTTGCGCGGCCCCTGTTTTACCGCCGCGGCAGGCTCAGGCTCGAACCGCCGCTTCCAAAACTCACCTGCTTCTTGCGCCGACCGCACATGCCGCCTGATCGCGTGCCCAGCACCGCGTCTGCTCTCGCATACCGCTCAGGCGGTAGCGGCCTGGCGGAACTCGGTGGTCCGAACCAACCTTGCCATGTCGAATACTTTCCAGACCGTCTCGCCCAGGGCATACGCTTCAGTGACGAAGGCCGAATAGCGGCCGTCCGCATCCTCTCCCAGGGGGACGCGCTGCGCGTCGGAAAAATTGCGCTGGCCAAACAGCTCGTCGATCAGCACCGCGACGTTGCCGCCGGGTTGCTTGATGACCAGGGCGCGCGTCTTCTCGTGCACCACGGTGCGTTCGCCTTCGAGGAACTGCTTGAGGTCGGCGACCGGCAGCAGCGTGCCGCGGACGTTCGCGACCCCGAGCAGCCAGGACTGCGATCCCGGGACCGGCGTGGGCGTCGGCAACGTCAGCAGTTCGGCAATATCGGAAATCGCGGAGACCAGCATGTGGCTGCCCAGCCGGTAGCCCAGCCCGCGCCAGGCGCCCGCCGCGTCGACCTGCTCAGGCACACCGGCAACGTGCGACAGGCTGCGCGCTTCGAAGTCGGCGAGCACCGCGAACGGGTCACGCAGGCCGGCCGGCGCGCTCATGCGCGTGCCCCCGGGGCGGTGCCGATGAGGGCATGGATACGACCCAACAGGTCGGCTTCCGCTGGCGGCTTGACCACATAGTCCTTGGCGCCCTGGCGCAAACCCCAAACGCGGTCGGTTTCCATGCCTTTGGTGCTGACGATGATGATCGGAATGTGTTGCGTCTTCGGCGAGCGCGACAGCGAGCGAGTCGCCTGGAATCCGCTGATGCCGGGCAGGATCACATCCATGAGGATCAGATCAGGCTGCTCGGCCTCAGCCGCGCTGATGCCCTCTTCGGCACTGCCAACCGCGCGCACGGTGTGGCCGCCGCGCTCAAGCATCTGGCTGAACACGCGCGTGTCGGTGGGTGAGTCTTCGATGATGAGAATTCGTGCCATGTGCAAAGCGCCCCCTGAAGGCCTTGCGGGTGGGTCGTAATCAGCCGCGGCCGACGTGGCGCCGGATCGCCGACAGCAATTCGTCGCGGGTGAACGGCTTGGTCAGGTACTCCTCGGAGCCGACGATGCGTCCCTTCGCCTTGTCGAACAGGCCGTCCTTTGACGACAGCATGATCACCGGGGTGGCGCGGAACACCTGATTGTTCTTGATCAAGGCGCAGGTCTGATAGCCGTCAAGCCGCGGCATCATGATGTCGACAAAGATCACTTGCGGATGATGGTCCGCAATCTTGGCAAGGGCCTCAAATCCGTCCGTGGCGGTGACCACATCGCAGCCTTCCTTCTTCAGCAGGGTCTCTGCCGTCCGGCGGATCGTCTTCGAGTCGTCGATGACCATCACCTTCAGGCCTTCCAGGCCGGCCGAACCTTGGTTCTCTTCCATTCGCATTCCCCACAGGGCGCTGGCCCATCTGCGGCCGCGCGATCCGAAGCTATATCCCAGCCGTCGCCGGAACTGTCAAGCAAAGCCTGTTCCACGACACCGGCGCGCTCCCCTGCAGCGGCCTATGCGTTTGATTCGAGGCCGGCGTGAGCTTCGCTGAAGCCCGCCCCGACTCCGCCCGGCCGCGCAGGACGCGGTCGGGCGGCTGCTAGTATAGCCAGCGTTCATGCGGCCCCGACGGGTTCCGCGATGGTTCGCTGTTCGTGCCAGCAAAGCGTCGAACAGCACACGCTTTCTGGCCCGGCAACCTGACCCTCCGTGTCAGAGATGCCGTCAGAAGCCGCTGACATCGGGCCGCGCCCTGCGCCGTCGACGACCGGTTTGGGCCGGAGCCACCAGTTAAAGGAGATGATTGAGGCGATGGATATCGCGATGGTCATGGACCCCATCGAAGGGATCCGCATCAAGAAGGACTCGAGCTTCGCGATGCTGCTTGAGGCCCAGCGGCGCGGCCACCGGCTGCACTACGCCACCAGCGGCGACCTCGCGATTGAGCGCGGACAGGCCCAAGGCCGCCTCGCGCCTCTGCGGGTGTTCGACCAGCCGGACCGCTGGTTCGAGAAGGGCGAAGCGCACTGGCGGCCCTTGGCGGACATGCAGGCCATCCTGATGCGCCGCGACCCGCCGTTTGACAGCCAGTACCTGTATGACACCCAGGTGCTGAGCTTGGCCCAGGCCGAAGGTACGCTGGTCGTGAATGACCCGCAGGGCCTGCGCGACATGAACGAGAAGCTGTTCGCCCTGCACTTTCCCCACTGCATTCCCGCTTCGCGGGTCTCACGCGACCCGCGCCATCTGCGTGAGTTCATCGAATCCGAGCGCGACTGCGTGCTGAAGCCGCTGGACGGCATGGGCGGCCGCTCGATCTTCCGCGCACGCGCAGGCGACGACAACCTCAAGGTGATCCTTGAAACCCTGACCCAGGGCGGCAGCCAACTGGCCCTGGTCCAGCGCTACCTGCCGGAAATTCGCCAGGGCGACAAGCGCATTCTGCTGGTCGACGGCGAGGCCGTGCCCTATGCGCTGGCGCGGATTCCCGCGGACGACGACTTCCGCGGCAACCTCGCCGCCGGCGGCCGCGGTGAGGGGCGGCCCCTGACCGAGCGCGACCGCTGGATCGCCGCCCAGGTGGGCCCCGAACTCAAGCGCCGCGGAATGCTGTTTGTCGGCCTCGACGTGATCGGCGACTGGCTGACCGAAGTCAACGTCACCAGCCCGACCTGTATCCGCGAACTGGACGCTCAGTTCGGCATCAACATCGCCGGCCTGCTGTTCGACGCCATCGAGGCCCGCTTGCGGTGACACAGGCAGACAAGGACAACGTCGTCGCGGTCGGCGACGGCGATCGCTTGGGTGCAACCCTGGTGTTCTCGCTGATCGCTCATGCCGTGCTCGCGCTCGGTATCGGCTTCACTGTCGACAACCCCGCCCCGCTTCGCCCCACGCTCGATGTGATCCTCACCCAGACCCGCAGCGAGCAGCGACCCGAGGACCCGGACTTCCTGGCGCAGAGCAGCCAGCAGGGGGGCGGAGAGTCGGACAAGGTCGAGCGGCCAAGCGAGCCCGTGTCGTCGCCCGTACCCAAATCACGCCCGGGGCTGGCACCCGTTCCCGCCAGTCCTGCGGCGCCGCCGCCCCAGCCCGAGCGCACCCAGCAGGTGGTCAGCGCAGAGGCGCCGGCGGAGCAGCAGGCGCCTGATGCCGAGCGCGTCCCCACCCCAGACACGCCACTGCCCAGCGCGCGACACCTGCTGGAGCAAAGCATGGAGATGGCTCGCCTGGCCGCCGAGATCGAGCGCGACAGCCAGTCGTATGCCAAGCGTCCACGCCGCAAATTCATCTCCGCAAACACCGCCGAATACGAGTTCGCGGCGTACATGCGGTCCTGGGTGCAGCGGGTCGAGCGCATCGGCAACCTCAACTACCCGGATGAAGCGCGTCGACGCAACCTGTTCGGACAGCTGCTGATGACGGTGGCCGTGCGCCGCGACGGCAGCATCGAGCGCATCGACATCATCCGCTCCAGCGGCTATCCCGTGCTGGACGAGGCGGCATTGCGAATCGTCCGTCTGGGCGAACCCTATCCGCCCCTGCCCGAGACCAAGGAAGACATCGAGATCCTGCACATCACCCGCACCTGGGAGTTCCAGCCGGGCAACGTGCTGCGCAACCGCTGACCCGCTGGCGAATTCTGCGCGGGGCGGCAGAAGCGCCCTGCTAGAATCGCGGCATGTCTTCGCCCCCCAGCTCTCTGAGCAACCAGCTGCTGATCGCCCTGCCCCGGCTGGACGACCCGAACTTCGCGCGCACGGTCACCTTGATCTGTCGTCATGACGAGGAAGGCGCGATGGGCGTCACCCTGAATCGCGCCTCGGATTACCACATGGCCGAGGTGCTCTCCCAGCTGGGCCTGGACGATCGCACCGGACACCTCGGCGCACGTGAGGTGCTGAGCGGCGGCCCGGTGCATCCCGAGCGCGGCTTCGTCCTGCACTCCGAGGATGGCCGCGAGTGGGACTCCAGCTTCCGCGTCTCGGAGCACGTCAGGCTGACGACCTCGCGTGACGTGCTGGCCGCCATGGCCGCGGGCAAGGGCCCGGCCAAGGCCCTGCTCGCGCTGGGCTGCGCCGGCTGGGGGCCCGGGCAGCTGGAGGAAGAGCTGGCCGCCAACGCCTGGCTCACCGCGCCGGCCGACGCTTCCATCCTGTTCGATCTGCCGCTGGAGCAGCGCTGGAACCGCGCCGCTGCCCTGCTCGGCGTCGACCTGCGGCTCTTGACCGACTATTCGGGGCGGGCATGACGGCTGGCGATTCGCCAGCCCCGCTCTGCGTGCTCGGATTCGATGTCGGCGCTCGCCGTACCGGCGTCGCGGTCGGCAACACCCTGTCGATGACTGCGCGGGCGCTGGCGGTACTGGCTGTCCACGAAGGCGAGCCCGATTGGCCGCACTGCGACCGCCTGCTGCGCGAGTGGTCGCCGCAGCGGCTGATTGTGGGCGAACCGCTCACGCTCGACGGTGAGGTTCAACCCGCCACCCAGCGCGCGCGTCGCTTCGCGCGTGCACTCGAGCAGCGCTATCGCCTTCCCGTGGAACTGATCGACGAACGCTCCAGCTCGCGCGAAGCCGACCGTCGCTTCGCGCAGGCTCGCAGCGAAGGTCGCGCCAAACGCTCGCATGCCGAACTGCTGGACGCCCTGGCCGCGCAGATCATCCTCGAACGCTGGCTCGGCCAGCACCCCTGAACCTCCGCCCATCCGCCCGCGCCCATGACCGACCTCCAGCACCACTCCAACGGCCGCTTGCGCCACCTGCTCAGCCTGGAAGGCCTGAACCGGGTCGAGATCGAGGCCCTGCTCGATCGCGCCGAAGCGCTGCGACCGCAGGCTCTGGACGGTCGCGCCGCGCTCTCAGCCCTCGCCGGACAGACGGTCGTCAACCTGTTCTTCGAGCCTTCCACCCGCACCCGCAGCTCGTTCCAGCTCGCAGCGCGCAGATTGGGCGCCGAGGTGCTGAACTTCGACGTCGCGCATTCGTCCTCGCGCAAGGGCGAAACCCTTCTCGACACCTTCCGCAATCTCGAAGCGATGGGCGCAGATGCATTCGTGATCCGTGTCGCTGAGTCCGGCGCGCTGGCCGAGCTTGCCGAGGCGGCCCATCCGCATGTGCATCTGGTCAACGCCGGCGATGGTCGCGCCGCGCACCCTACCCAGGGCTTGCTGGACATGCTGACGATTCGCCAGCACAAGGGCCGTGATTTCAGCGGTCTCACCTTCCTGCTGGTGGGCGACATCCTGCACTCACGGGTCGCGCGCTCCGACCTGCACGCGCTGCGAGCGCTGGGCGCGGGCGAAATCCGCATCTGCGGCCCGCACTCCCTGCTGCCGCAGGACTCCACCCTGGACGGCTGTCAGATTTTTGGCGATCTCGACGCAGCCGTCGAAGGCGTCGATGTGGTGATGATGCTGCGACTCCAGCGCGAGCGCATGGAGGAAGGCCTCATCAGCTCCCTGACCGACTACCACCGCGAGTTCGGCCTCGACGCACGTCGCCTGCGGCGAGCGTCGCCCGCGGCGATCGTGACCCACCCGGGCCCGATGAACCGAGGCCTTGAGATTACCGATGAGGTTGCCGACGGCCCGCAGTCGCGGATTCTGGAGCAGGTCAGCAACGGTGTCGCCGTGCGCATGGCCGTGTTGGCGGCGCTGCTCGCACCGAACTGAGTCGAGGGTTACCGGCGAAGGCGGCGGCTCGCGGTGAGCGAGCCCATCTTCTGCGCAGGGCGCGCCTCTCAAGCGCAGTCGGCAGGGACGGTTACCGTCCGCTGCAGCTGCCAGAGGCGAATCGCTGGAACGCGGGAGGCCCGGCAAGACCGGGCCTCCCGTGCCGCCCTCAGGGCTCGAAGCCGTTGGCGAACACGCCCACCGGAATCGCTTCGAAGTTCACCGTCACCGTGCAGTTCGCGGTGACTGCCGCGGTGCTGAAGACGCTGCCGGTGAGCGTTCCGGCGCAACCTTCCACCGAACGCAGACGGAAGCCCGCGGCCGGCGTCAGGCTGTAGCGGGCAACGCCGCCGCTCAGCACGCCCTGCGAGGCATTCGGGCTTATGCTGCCTTCGCCGGCCACCTGCAGGGTCACCACGTGATCGGCGCAGTCGGTCGGCAGGTTGAAAGCCTCGACCTGATCGGAGCGATTGGTGTTGAGCCCGCTGCTGGCGGACTGACCGAGTCCACGCGCGGCGAACGCGCGCCAGACGGTGCAGCGGTTGGCGCCCTGATTGTTTGCTTCATCGGCGGTCAGGATGCCATTGCGGGCATCCACGAAACTCGGCCGGCAGGGCTGGGCCTTCATGCCGTCCACCACCAGCTGCATGGCGATGTTGTTGCCTCCCGTGCCTCGGACCAGATCGGGATCGAAGCCATGCTCGTCCATCAGGTCGCAGGTCATGTCCCACAGCATGGTGGCCCAGACCGAGCCGATGCCGTGCGGCTGGCTCTGGATCGGGTTGTTGGTATCGGCGAAGGTGAAGGGGTTCACGGCACGATTCGGGGTGTACGGGAATCGACGGATACCCGGCCCGTTCACAGCCTGGAAGCTGGGGTAGGTGCCGATGCTGCGCGGTGCCGCGCAGGCGTTGGGACGCAAGGTCAGCATCAAGCCGACATAGTCAGACCAACCTTCGCCCTTCTGCTCGGCATTGTTCAGACAGGTCGAGGCGCTGGGGCCGCCCGTCAGGCGGTTCGACAAGCCGTGTGCGTACTCGTGCGCGATGATGCCCGCGTCGAAATCGCTGTCGCGGTCGGGCGCGATCGCGACCGGCGGAGCCACGCTGCCCTGCGCGACTGTGTTGGCGAGCTGCAGTGCGAAGGCGTCGCCGCTGTTCTGGGAGATCGCGAACACCGGAATGGTGACCTGCCCTCCGGCGGTGCCGGCGCCCGGTGCGAACAGCGCAGTGCCGCCCTGGTTGTTCCACATCACCACGGCAACCGCGCCGGCGTTCTGGGCGTTCAGCGCCTTGACGCCGAACTCGCAGACGCCACGCTTGACCACCGCGATTCGCCCACTGATCGCTGCCCCGTTGGTCAGCGCCGTGCAGCCCAGCACGCCGCCTTCGGCGCCGCCGTCATTGACCAGGGCGAAGCTGCCGCTCAACACCGAGCTGAGACTGCCGCCGAAGGTGGCCGCTCCGGCCGGGTACTGCGCGGTGAAGGGCGCGGTCACATCCACTGAGGTCAGCACCGGCGCGGTCCAGCGGAACATCTGCATGCGCGGCGCGGCTCCGTCCGGCTGCGTACCGAAGTTCGCATTGTTGGTGTTCGGCGGGCTCGCGTCGGAGCCATCCAGCGCATCCGCATTGACCGCATCGTTGCCCGCACCGCCGCGGCCGTAGTTGTTGACCTGGAAGCTGCCGGCCGGCTCATCGAAGCTGTAGTGCCAGAGCACGTCGTGCAGCACGTTGTTCCAGTAGAACAGGTTGACCAGAGCCGGCGGCACATTGCCCGCGGCGGGCTGGTTCTGGCCGTTGGTTGGCGGCAGAGCGGGGTCGAAGGCGAAATCGAAGACCAGCGAGGTGCCGTTGACCGTGGCCGGGGCGCGGAAGTTGTCGGCGCTGTTGTTGGCGATCAGGTCGGCGCGCGCCACAACGTTGTTGCCGCGCGTCTCCGCGAACTCGAACCCCACCGCCGACAGGTCGCGGGTGTCGTGCCAGCCGCGCGGGGAGGCCTGCGGATCGTGCGGATCGGTGACCACCTGGAAGCTCGCGCCCGGATCCTGGGGCGTCTCGAAGGGCATCGGCAGCACGCGGTAGCTCGCGCTGTAGCCGATGGAAGCAGCGCCCTTGCGCAAGGCCGGTGCACGCGCATGGGCGACGTAGCTGGCCAGGTCGATCACTTCGCCGGTCTCGGCGTCGATGCGCACCTCGGCCCAGACCTTGTCCGACGCGAAGCGGTCCACCGTGAGGTTCCAGGCCAGACGCAGCTGATCGTCCTCGCGCACCTAGATCAGTTCGGCGGGCACTGGCTGGCTGGACAAGGCGTCGCCGGAGAACACCTGGTGTGTGATGAGGGTCGAGCGGCCACGCACAGCCCCGAAGAAGGGCGCTGTGCGCCCGCCCTCCCCCGAGAGCGACGCAGCCGCGCCGAACCCTCGTTTGAAGTCCGGGGCTTGTCCAGTGCCGACAGAGGCTTGACTTCGGCCGCTGTGCGGCAGCCTCGCGAAACCCGGGCGGAGAGCGCACGCCGAACGCCCGTGAACAGGTAACCTTGCGCCCCCGCGGATCCGCTTTCCGCCCTCTGTCTCGACGTTCCACATGAGCAGCCGCTACAACGCCGCCGATATCGAAGTCCTGTCCGGCCTTGACCCCGTCAAGCGCCGACCGGGCATGTACACCGACACCTCGCGCCCCAACCACCTGGCGCAGGAAGTGATCGACAACGCCGTCGACGAAGCCCTGGCGGGCCACGCCAGGAGCATCGAAGTGACCATGTATGCCGACGGCAGCTGCGAGGTCGCCGACGACGGCCGCGGCATGCCCGTCGACATCCATCCGGAGGAAGGCATTCCCGGCGTCGAGCTGATCCTCACGCGCCTGCACGCGGGCGGCAAGTTCAGTGGCAAGAACTACACCTTCTCGGGCGGCCTGCATGGCGTCGGCGTCAGCGTCGTCAACGCGCTGTCGAAGAAGGTCGAGGTCACCATCCGCCGCGATGGCAACGAGTACCGGATGAGCTTCGCCGACGGCGACCGCGCCAGCCCGCTGGAGATCATCGGCACCGTCGGCAAGCGCAACACCGGCACCAAGGTGCGCTTCTGGGCGGATCCCAAGTACTTCGACACGCCGAAGTTCTCGCTGCGCGCCCTGCGCCATCTGCTGCGGGCCAAGGCTGTGCTGTGCCCGGGCCTCAAGGTCACGCTGGTCGATGAGGCCAGCGGCGAAAAAGACGTCTGGCACTACGAGGACGGCCTCCGCGATTACCTCAAGAGTCAGCTGGCCGACCGCGAGTACCTGCCGCCGGAAGTGTTCGTCGGCGCTCTGAAGCGCGAGACCGAAGCGGTGGATTGGGCCTTGTGCTGGGCCGCTGAAGGCGAGCTGGTGCAGGAAAGCTACGTCAACCTCATTCCGACTGCGCAGGGCGGCACCCACGTCAACGGATTGCGTTCGGGCCTGACCGAAGCGCTGCGCGAGTTCTGCGACTTCCGCAATCTGCTGCCGCGCGGCGTCAAGCTCGCCCCCGAGGACGTCTGGGACCGCGTCTGCTGCGTGCTGAGCCTGAAGCTCACCGACCCGCAGTTCTCGGGCCAGACCAAGGAGCGCCTGTCCTCGCGCCAGGCCGCCGCCTTCGTCGAGAACGCCGTCCACGATGCCTTTTCGCTGTTCTTGAACCAGCACGTCGAGATGGGCGAGCGCATCGCCCAGCTGGCGATCGAGCGCGCGTCCGCACGCCTGAAAACCGAAAAGCAGATCGTCCGCAAGAAGATCACCCAGGGCCCTGCCCTGCCCGGCAAGCTGGCCGATTGCTCCAGCCAGGATCTCTCGCGCACCGAGCTGTTCCTGGTCGAGGGCGACTCTGCCGGCGGCAGCGCCAAGCAGGCCCGCGACAAGGACTTCCAGGCGATCCTGCCTCTGCGCGGCAAGATCCTCAACACCTGGGAAGTCGAAAGCGGCGCGGTGCTGGGCTCGCAGGAAGTGCACGACCTCGCGGTCGCCATCGGCTGCGATCCGGGTAGCCACGACATCAGCGGCCTGCGCTACGGCAAGATCATCGTGCTGGCCGACGCCGACTCCGACGGCCTGCACATCGCGACCCTGCTGTCGGCCCTGTTCCTGCAGCACTTCCCTGCGCTGGTCGCCGCCGGCCATGTGTTCGTGGCGATGCCGCCGCTGTTCCGCGTCGACGTCGGCAAGCAGGTGTTCTACGCGCTCGACGAAGAAGAAAAGCGCCTGCTGCTCGACAAGATCGAGCGCGAGAAGATCCGCGGCCAGGTCAACGTCACCCGCTTCAAGGGCCTCGGCGAAATGAACCCCTCGCAGCTGCGCGAATCGGCCGTGCATCCGGATACGCGTCGCCTGGTCCAGCTGACCGTCGAAGCGCCTGAAGAAACCCGCGCGCTGATGGACATGCTGCTGTCGAAGAAGCGCGCGTCCGACCGCAAGGCCTGGCTGGAGACCAAGGGCGATCTCGCGACCATCGAGATCTGACCGCGCTGGTTCACCGGCACGGTTGGCGGAATCCGCCCCGCACGCGTCCGCCATCGCGCTTCCTCGCCCTTCGCGCTTCCACCATGCTGCCGGGCCGCAGACTTGCGGCCCTTCCCACCCCGGCGCCGCTGCGGCGGCGCCCAGACACTGGAGTGCTCCATGATCGGCTACGTCACCCTCGGCACCAACGACCTCGACCGCGCTGCCGCCTACTACGACGCATTGTTCGGCAGCATCGGCGGCAAGCGCGGCATGCAGGGCCCGCGCTTCATCTCATGGACAGCGGGGCGCGGCCCATCGGTCGGCGTCATCAAGCCCTTCGACGGCCAGCCGGCCTCGCCGGGTAACGGCAACATGACCGCGCTGGCGGTGGACAGCCGCGAAACCGTGAACGCCCTCCACGCCAAGGCGCTGGAGCTGGGCGGCACCGATGAGGGCGCCGTTGGCGAGCGCTTCCCGGGCTTCTACGCGGGCTACTTCCGCGACCTCGATGGCAACAAGCTCTGCGTGTTCAAGATGGGCTGAACGCGGCATCACAGATCCGGCTTGACGCGACTCGCCAGCGGCATGCCGTTCTCCCCTTTCCCCTCGTGGGAGAGGGGTCGGGGGAGAGGGGGCAAACTCCGCGAAATCGAGTGCGCCCCACTCCCTTCCACCGTTCCCTCACGGTTGCTGGGCTTGCAAGCGCAGACTTCGAACGCTCAGCCAAGGCGCGGCGCTGATCTGCGCAGCCATTGGACGCAGCCCGCGCTGGGCGTCAACTCGATGCATTTCTCCCCTCTCCCCCCGTGGGAGAGGGGTCGGGGGAGAGGGGGCAAACTCCGCGAAATCGAGTGCGCCCCACTCCCTTCCACCCATTCCCTCACGGGTACTGGGCTTGCAAGCGCAGGCTTCGATCACACAGCCAAGGCGCAGTGCTGATCTGCGCAGCCATTGGACGCAGCCGGCGTCGGGCGAATGGCCCTGCCACGCGGTGTCGCGGAGAGCGAAACCGCGGCCTGAAGCTGCAGGCGGGGCGCCTCACCTCTGCAGCCGGAACACGCCCATCATCAACACCAGCACTGATGCGAGGGCCAAGCTCCACGTCGACATCGCAGGGATCGCGATGGCGGACTCGCCCAGCCTGAACACCACGGAACGCGTCTGCGTCACCGACTGCGCCCCCCGCGACGCCTGGAAGTTGAAGGTCTGAACAAACGGCCCAGCCGCCTGCGTCGACACGCGCAGCCCGGCCACGCAGCGGCGCGTTCCTCCGGGCTCGATGGGAGCGGGTGCGAACTCGATGGTCTTCTCCAAGAATGGGGGAACCGGCGACCACTTGGCCGCGCGTTTGGCTGCGCCCGCTGCCTCGGGAGGCCCAGGCAGCACCCGCAGTCGATAGACGCACGGCGGCGTGGCAGATGTCTGGAACGGCAGCGCGGTGCTCAGCGGGCCTGAGCTGCGGTAGGAAAACCCCACCGTCGCAAGATCGATCGGCTCGTCGCCGGTATTGGTAAGTGTGTAGGTAATCGTCGCCTGCTGGCCGCGCAGCAAGCTGGAAGAATGCGGCTCAACGACCACGCTGCCGCTGATCGACAGAGCTGCGTTCGCCGGAGCGGCCCAAGCAAGGAGAGCCAACACGGCGAGGGCTTGAATCCGGATCACTGCCTGCATCTGCGGCCACGAACGCAGCCCAAGGCCTTGTCTCGATCCTTGTCGGTGATACATCGGGACGACCTCGCAGTCGGGCTCCGGACGATCAAGGTCGAACCAGCGGGTGAGCATCGAAAAGCTCCTCACAGACATCCAAGGTGCCAAAGACAGGTGCTGCAGGCGATCCACTCGACTCCATGCGCGGCATGGCAGCGAGCCCAACGCGTCCGCAGCCTTTCACCGGCAAGGCTCCGATGCAACAGCCACATCACTCCTGCGACTTCGCCGCGCCTTCGTTGAACCAAGGCTGGCAAAAAAGCGTTCGATCAACGGGCGAGCTCGTCGGCATCGCCCTGCAGCGCAGCCAGGCGTTCTTCGGCACGCTGCACGCTGCGATGGCTGCCGTCGTACAGGGCTTGGTAGATGCGCAGCGCGTCGCTCTGCGCGGCGCGTGCCTCCTCGCGGCGCTGCAGCCCGGCCAAGGCCGCCGCTCGCGCTTCCAGCGCCTGGCCGCGTTCGTCCAATCCGCTGCCAAAGCGCTGGGCCAGCGTGCGCTCAACCGTATCGGCTTCCGCGAGTGCCGCCTCGAAGTTACCGAGCCGGGCGGCGAGGTGCGCTCGGTTGGCGCGAAGGGTCAGACACAACTGGTTCTCCAGCGTCGCAGCCGCGCGACAGCTGTCGATGGCGGCATCGAGGACCGCGGCGGCATCATCCAGGGCGTCGCGCCGGATCAGACTCAAGGCCAGCCGGCGGCGCGCGCTCTGCGCCGCCATCGCGTCATCGCCCTGGCGATCGAAAGCCGCAATCGCCTCGCGGATGCGCGCCTCCCCTTCTTCGGCGCGGCCCTCCAGCACCAGCTGCCAGCCGCTGTCGGCGAGCGCGGACGACTTCCACGGATGGTCGCCGGAAAAGTGCTGCCGGGCGATCGCCAGGCGTCGCTCCGTCAGGCGGGTCACACCGGCCGTATCGCCACGCTGTTCGAGCACGCTTTCGAGGGTGGTGAGCGCGATGGCGAGGGGGGCGGCATCCACCCCCTGCTGGCGCTCGAGCGCAGCGATCGCCTGCCGCGCAACGGGTTCGGCCTCGTCGATCAGATTGGCCTCCGCCAGCATGGTGGCCAGGTTGTACAGCGCCACGGGCACCAGCGGCTCCGCGCTCTGCGGGCCGCCGGCGAGCGCCAGGGCGCGCTGCGTGTGCAGGATCGCCGCGGACATGTCGCCCTCGTTGCGCAGCGAAACGGCCAGCGCATTGTGGGCGTTCGCCAGGGCAGCTGTGTCGGGGGGCTGGCCTCCCTGCAGGATGCGGATCGCGCGCTCGGCAAGCGGGCGGTTGGCTTCGTCGCGACCTTCCCCCGAATTGGCGGCGGCGATGTTGAGCAGGGCTTCGGCGACGGCAGGATCGTTCTCGCCGTGCGCGCGCTCGGCGATAGCGAGCGCGCGCTCGAACATGTCGCGGGCGCGCGCGAAATCGCCGCGTCCGCTGACGATTTCGCCGAAGTCATCGAGCAGCTCGCCCTGCATTGCCGGGTCGTCCGCGAACTCGCTGTCGATGCGCTTGAGCGCATCCTCGAATGCTTCCGCCATGGTGAGCGCGCCGCGCGCATCGCGACGCAGCGGATTCTCCTGCAGGAAGACCGAGATCAGGAACTCCTTGACGCGTTCGTTGCGGGTCGCCATCTCGCGTGCGACGGCCGCTTCGCGTTCGGCACGCTGCGCCTGCGACTGCGCGACCGTCGCCTGCCACAGCGCGGTACCGAAACCCGCGATCAGCGCCAGCAGTACCGCGCTCGCGCTTCCAACCGCAAGCCGATGGCGGGCGACGAACTTGCGCATGCGATAGCGCCGCGTATCCAGCTGTGCGGCGACCGGCCGACCCGCCAACCAGCGCCGCAGGTCGTCGGCGAAGGCGGCGGCCGTGGCGTAGCGGCGTTCGGGCTCGCGACGCAGGGCGGCCAGCACGATGGTGTCGAGCTCACCGGCAATCTCGCGCGCAAAGCGCGTCACTGTGCTGGCTGCTGCGCCGAGGGCGAGGCCGCTGCGCGCGGTGTCACGCAAGCGCAGGCTCGGGCGCTCCGCCGTTTCGTGGCGCACGCGCTCGGCGAGGCTGTGCAGCGTGGTGCTTTCGCGTTGATGCGGCAGGCTGCCCGTCAACAGTTCGTGCAGCACCACGCCGAGGGCATACACGTCGGTGGCGGTGCTGATCGGCTCGTCCAGGATCTGCTCGGGTGCCGCGTACGCCGGTGACATCACGCGCATGCCGGTGGCGGTTTCGTCGAGACCGGAATCCACCTGCATCAGCTTGGCGATGCCGAAGTCCAGCAGATGCACACGGCCCTGCGCGTCCACCAGAATGTTCGAGGGCTTGAGGTCACGGTGCACGACCAGCCGGTTCTGCGCGTAGGCCACCGCTTCAGCGACGTCTGCCAGCAGGGCCACCCGCGCGCGCACGTCGAGATTGTTGCGGCGCGCGTACTCGTTCAGCGGCAGGCCTTCCACCCGCTCCATCGCGTACCAGGGCGTGCCGTCGTCGGCGACACCGCCGTCAATGAAGCGGGCGATGGCGGGATGCGACAGCTCCGCGAGGATGCGCCGCTCCTGCACGAACCTTCGCAGGCGGTCTTCCCCATCGATGCCGCGCAGCAGCAGCTTGAGCGCGACCTCCTGCTGGAAGTCGCCTTCGTGCCGCTGTGCCAGCCAGACCTCACCCATGCCGCCACGCCCCAGCAGGCGGTCGAGCTGAAACGGCCCAATGCGCTTGCCCGCCGCACCTGCGATCGCGACTCGCGCATCCGAGACCCGGTCGACCAGGGTTGCCGCGACCTCTCGGAAGCCGCGATCGATCACGCTCTCGGGCGTCGCGTCAGCGCGCAGAAGGCGGGTCAGTTCCTCGGCCAGCGCCGGATCCTCGGCGCGTAGCGCACGCAGCCGCGCCGCCTGCGCCGACGGATCGAGGTCGACCAGCGCATCGAACTGGGCCAGCGCCCGCAGCGCAACATCAGGTATCGATGGCATCCAGCAGCTCTCCCTGTTCGCAACCGGACTCACCCAGGCGAGATTGCAGGAACGCGCGCGCGCGGCGGAAATCGCGCTTCAAGGTGGCTGGCGACAGATCCAGCACTTCGCCCGACTCCTCCAGCGTCAGGCCGGCGAAGAAGCGCAGCTCGACCAGCCGCGCAAGACGCGGGTCCAGAGTCTCCAACGCGTCCATGGCTTGGCTGAGCGCCACCATCTGCTCGTGCCTCAGGGCATCGCCAGAGAGGCCCTCCACCGCGCCCAGCGTGGTCTCCGCGGCGCCGGCACCGCGCTTGATGGCCAGGCGTTCGCGCGCGTGGTCGACAGCGATCTGCCGCATGGCCCGCGCCGCCACCGCGAAGAAATGGGCGCGGTCGTTGATCGCGAGCGCGGCAGGCTTGGCCAAGCGGAAATAGGCTTCGTGAACCAGGGACGTACTGCCAAGCCCACCGCCCTCGCCGCGGCGAACCTGGGCCTTGGCGAGTCCGTGCAGGTCGGCGTACACCGCGCGGAACAGCTGGTCTGCGGCTTCACGATCGCCGTCGCGCGCACGCGCGATCCACTGCGTGACTTCGGTCATGCCCCGCCCCCGTTCGGCCCGAGGCGGACGCTGACATAGCGCGGAGTAGCGCGCAATCACCGGGCGCTGCGGCGTCCGCGCCTGTCGTGACTCAGGCGCCGATGTGCTCTCACCGATACAGCGCGAGGGCGGAGCGAGGCGCCAACGTCTTGCCCGCCTCGGCATCGGGTTCTGACGCGCAGACATCACTCGAAGCCGTTGGCGAACAGTGCAGCCGGCTGTGCGCCGTCGAACTCGGCCAGCGCGAACGGCGAGAGTGAATCGACCACGCCGCAGACCTGCCGCGGCACGCCTGGCTGGTCGATGCGCAGCGTGGTGCGATCCACCCACTGGCCGTTCTCGCCGTGCAGCAGGCGCAGCTGCAGGAAAGTCGCCGCGGGCACGCCGGCCGGCACCGCGATACAAACGGTCAGTGGCGGCTCGATGCGTGCGGTGGTCGTGATCTCGAAGGCCGGACAGGTGCTGCACAGGGAGTAGCCGGCCGGCATCGCGCCGGGATCGGGCTGGATCCGCGTGAACGAGGTACTGCCCTCGCCGCTGACCCCGGCGAACTCGACAGAGACGTCCGGCGCCCGAACGGTCACCGGTGCACCGACCGCGGTCGCAGCATCGAAGGCAGGATCGCAGGCATCGCCGATTCCGTCGGCGTCGGCGTCGGCCTGCGGGGCCAGCGTTGGGCGGTCGTAGTTGGTGCCGCGGGTGATCTGGCGCAGGCCCGTGCCGTCGCGGTTCATCGCGTGCAGCTGGAGGCTGCCGTCGTAGTCGGCCATGAACACGATCTGCGCGCCATCGGGCGAGAAGATGGGCCTGGATTCGCGGAAGGTGGTGCGCGTGATGCGCTGCGGGTCGGTGCCGTCGGCGCGCATGGTGTAGATCTCGCCGTTGGTGGCCGCACCGTCGCGGTAGGAGATGAACACGATCCGGCTGCCGTCCGGGCTGTACGTCGCTTCCATGTCGATCCCGGCCGTGGTGGTAAGACGGACCTCGTCGGTGCCGTCGGTGCGGATCGAATAGATATCGCGATTATTGCCCGTGAGAATGTCGCGCACGGTGTCGAAGGCGATGCGCGTGCCGTCGCGGTTGAACACCGGGTTGTTGGCCTGTCCGTTGAAGCCCTGGCTGGTCGTGAGCCTGAGCGGATTGCTGCCGTCGGCATCCATGACCCAGACATTGCGACGGAACCCGTTCATCGACGGGCGTGTCCCCAGGAACGCGATCCGGATGCCGTCGGGGCTGAACGCGGGCTCTTCGTCGGCGCCGGCGACGCTGGTGAGGCGGACTACGCCGCTGCCGTCGGCGTTCATCCGGTAAATCTCGAAGTCGTTGGCGGCGCGACTCGAGGAGAAGATGATGTGCCGGCCGGTGGCGTCGAAGCGCGGTTGCACGTCGGCCGCGGAGCTGGTGGTGAGGCGGACCTGCTGCGAACCGTCGTAGTTCATCGTCCACACGTCGAGCGGCGCCAGTTCCACCGCGATGCGATAGCCGTTGGGCACCGCGGGGCAGGAATCGGCGCCGTCGATCACGCCGTCGCCGTCGACGTCGGGTCGGCCGAAGGCCCCGAAGGGCACGTTGTCCGTGGCGCTGCCGTAGGTCACTGCGTTGCCGCCGTCGAGATCCACCACCCGCGTGGCATTGGTGCAGTCGCCGCCGCTGGAGAAACACAACTGGAACGCGACGCGACTGCCGTCGGGACTGAACCGCGCATTGTTGACGAACACGCGGTCCGCCGCCGGGTCCTCGTAGAGCGCAACCACGCCGCTGCCGTCGGTGCGTGCGAGGTACAGCGCCGGGGGCACGGTGAGGCCCACCGGATCGGGCCGGTTGATGAACAGCACGCGGCTGCCGTCGGGACTCACCACCAGGCCGGACTTGCCACCGACGATGTTGGTCAGGCGAAGCCCGCCGCCGCCATTGCCATCCATGCGGTACAGGTCGTTGAACCGCGGCCCCTGCGTCGCGGCACGGCCGGAGGCGTAGACGATGCGGCCATCGGGCAGGTACACCGGCTCGTCGTTGAACCGGCTGTCGATATCGGGGTCGGTCAGGGGGACGACCGTGTTGCCATCCAGCGTGGACCGATACACCTGCCGCGACCCGCTCGTGCCGGCCAGCGAGGTGAACACCACGAATTGGCCATCAGGGCTGAACGCCGGCTTTTCCTGCTGGTTGGCGGTGGGATCGTTGCTGACCGGTGGCGCTGTCGTCAGCAGGCGCTGGTTGCCGCCGTCGTTGTCCATCAGCCAGATCTTGTCGTCGAGATCGGTCGGGCCGCAGTTGCGCTGGTAGGCGATTCGCGCGCCGTCGGGCGAGAGCGCGAACTCGTCCGTGAAGCAGCCATCCTCGGTCAGATTGTCCAGTCCCGTGCCATCGACCCGGATCCTGAACACATTGGTGTCGAAGTTGCTCGTCGCCGAGGCGATGAAATAGAGGTGGCGCGAGGTGGCATCAAAGCGCAAGCCCCGGACGAAGTTGCCGCTGGACGGTCCGAAATCCGCCAGCAGGGTGCGCCGCGCACCGTCGAATTCCTGCAGCCACAGCCGGTACGACTGCGCGCCGTCGCGCACGTATTCGCCCCAGGCCACGCGTCCGCATTCGAAGCCTGCGCTGCAGTCGACCTGGGCGTGGGCGAGCTGCGTGCTGATCCCGAGAAGCATCAGCGCGCGCAGTGCCCAGGCCTGCGGCGTGACAGAAGCAGCGTTGGATTCGATGCGCATCGGACGTTCCTGGCTTGAGTCGATCAAGGCGACACTGACTCGCCTTTCGATACCCACGGAGGAAGTCGCTGCGAGGGCTCATCCTGGTGACGCTTCACCCCATCGCCAGCCGGGCCTGCGGGTGCGAGACGCCCGCACGAGCCTCCAGCCCGGATCGGGTTCAGCGACCCGCCGACCCATGACTTCGACGGCCGTTCGCCTTGAGGCCTATTGCGCGCCCTGCCGCGCGTGCCCAGCCTATGCGGCTTCGCCGCGCCCGCGGCCTTCGACTGAATCCACGCCGTGGCCATGACGCCTGCGACCCGCGCCCAGCTGCAGATCCACTTCTGCGTGATGCTCTGGGGCTTCACCGCTATTCTCGGCAAGCTGATCACCCTGACCGCGCTGCCGCTGGTGTGGTGGCGGATGCTGCTGGTGACTGCCGCGCTGGCGCTGGTGCCGGCCGTCTGGCGCAGCCTGCGCAGGATGTGCGCGCGGCAGGTGTGGATCTATGCCGGCATCGGCGCCCTGGTGTCTCTGCACTGGCTGACCTTCTACGGCTCGATCAAGCTCTCCAACGCCTCGGTCGGCGCGACCTGCATGGCGCTGGGGCCGGTGTTCCTGGCCTTCATCGAACCCTGGATCGCGAAGCGTCCCTTTTCGCGCGGTGAGCTGGCGCTGGGCATCGCCGTGCTGCCGGGTGTGGCGCTGGTGGTCGGCGGCGTGCCGGTGGAGATGCGTGCCGGTATCGCGATGGGCGCATTGTCCGCCTTCATCGTGGCACTGTTCTCGGCGCTCAACAAACGCTACGTCGAGGACGGCGAGCCGCTGACGGTGACTGCGATCGAGCTCGGTGCGGGCACGCTCACCCTGACCCTGCTAGCGCCGCTGCTGCTGCTTGTGTTTCCGCTGCCGGCCGAAGGGGGCCTGATTCCCGACAGCAAGGATTTCGCCTTCCTGCTGGCGCTGTCGCTCGGCTGCACCCTGCTGCCCTTCACCCTGAGCCTGGTGGCACTGCGCCACATGAGCGCGTTCTCGGCGCAGATGGCGATCAACCTGGAGCCGGTGTACGCCATCCTGCTGGCGATGCTGCTGTTCAACGAGCAGCGCGAGCTGGATGCGAGCTTCTACGGCGGTGTGGCGATCCTGCTGCTGGCGGTGTTCGCGCAGCCACTTCTGCGCAGGCCACTCGCGCCAACGCATGCGGAGAATGCGGGCGTGGGTGAGGCCAAGGACATCGGCTGAGCGCAGTCCAAGCCCGCGCCACCGCGCGGATCAGACGAGTTTCAGCTCGAACGCCTTCAGCACCGCGCGCGTGCGGTCGCGCACGCCGAGCTTGCTGAGGATGTTGGAGACGTGGTTCTTGACCGTGCCTTCCGCCACGCCCAGCGAATTGGCGATTTCCTTGTTGCTATAGCCGCCCGCCATCAGACGCAGGATCTCGGTTTCGCGGTCGGTCAGCGGGTCCGGACGGTCCAGGCTGGTGAAGTCGTTCTGCATGCGCTCCAGGCCCGACAGCAGGCGCTGGGTCACCACCGGCTGCACCAGCGAACCGCCGGCGGCGACGGTCTGCACCGCGTCGACGAGCTGTTCCAGCGAGACGTCCTTCAGCAGGTAGCCGCGAGCGCCGAGCTTGATGCCCTGCAGAACCAGCTGGTCATCGTCGAAGGTGGTGAGGATGATCGTGGCCGGCACCGAGCCGCGCTCGCTCAGGTGCTGCAGGGTCTCGATGCCCGACATCACCGGCATGCGCATGTCGAGCAGCACCACATCGGGCTTGACCTCGTCGATCTTCTCCAGGCCCTGCTTGCCGTCACTGGCCTCGGCCACCACCCGGATGTTGTCGGACAGCTCAAGCAGCGAGCGGATGCCCTGGCGCACCAGGGTTTGGTCGTCGACCAGGCAGACGCGGATCATGCGGGGGTCTCCACGGGAAGGTGCAGGCGCAGGGCGAAGCCCTGGCCCGGTGCGGTTTCGATCTCAAGTGTGCCGGCGAACTCGGCGACGCGCTCGCGCATGCCGCGCAGGCCGTTACCGGCGCTGACCGCATCGGCGCCGCGGCCATCGTCGCGTGCTTCCAGGCGCACGCCCGTGGCGTCGCTGGCAATCCGCAGGTCGAGGCGCTGCGCGCCGGAATGGCGGGCGGCATTGGTGATGATCTCCTGGGTGGCGCGCAGCAGCACCTGGGCGCGCCCGGGGTCGCTGATCCGGAAGTCGGCCGGCACATCCAGACGCACGTCCAGCGAAGGCACGCCGTCGACCAGACTGAACAGGGCCTCGCGCAGATCGATGGCATCGTCCTGGCGCAGCTGGCTCACCGCTTCGCGCACATCGGACAACAGCAGCTTGGCCAGCGACTGCGCCTGCTTGACGTGCTCGCGCGCCTTGCCCTCGCAGAGATGGGTGGCGACTTCAAGGTTCAGGCTGAGCGCGGTGAGGTGATGGCCGAGCAGATCGTGCAGTTCGCGCGAGATGCGCGAGCGCTCATTCAGCCGCGAGCTCTCGGCCAGCAGCGCGCGGGTGGCGCGCAGCTCGGAGTTCAGGCGGCGCTGCTCCTCGCGGGCGTCCATCTGCCGGCGCGCGACCACGCTGGTGAGAAACACGAAGCTCGAATAGCCGAACAGCAGCACCGCCTGCAGCGGTGCGCTGATCCAGTCGAAGCCGTCGATCTGCAGGAACACCGGAATCAGCGCGCTGTGCTGGCCGACCAGCCAGACCAGGCCCCAGCCCAGCGACAGGAACCAGGGCAGCAGGCCCGCGATGACGATCAGGAAGGCCCCGGACAAGCCCGACTCGGTGAAGTGGCCGATGCCGATCGCCGACACCGTCAGCAAGGCAAGCAGGAGCAGGTGCAGCCAGCGGGCGCGCGGCCGCGCGCCCGGCGAGCGCGTCAGCAGCCAGTAGCAGATGCCGAAGGTGAGGTAGCAGATGCGCCACCACACCAGATCGCTGCCGGTGATGTCCTGTTGGAACAGGTCGATCAGCAGCGGCACGCCCATGCAGCCCCAGGTGAAGAGGCCTGCGAAGCGCAGCAGCTGCATCGGATTCAGGCGGGCGAGCATCCGCGCATCATAGGCGGGGCACCACGCGGGGCACCCTGCCTGTGGTCATGAGCGGGGATTGGGGATTGGGGATTGGGGATTCGTGTGATCGCCATCGCGAGCGTCAGTCGTCGTGGCCACAGTGGACCCAGCCAAGGCGGGCTCTATCCCCGGGGCAGCAAGGCCACGCGGCGTGTCAACCTTCGGTCGAATCCCGAATCCCCAATCCCCAATCCCCAATCCCCAATCCCCAATCCCCAATCCCCAATCCCAGCTTCAGAACGTCCGCGCCCGCGCCGGCTCCGGCAGGTGCATGGGCTGGCCGTCCTTGCAGCTGAACGCGGCCTGGAAGGAGGACAGGTGCGGCAGCGGTCCGTTGACACGGAAGCGTGCGGGCGCGCGGGTGTCGGCGGCCAGCAGCAGACGCAGGGTCTCGTCCTGGTAGTTGCGGCGCATCAGCCGCGCCCAGCCGTGGAAGAAGCGCTGCGCGGGCGTGAGCCCGTCGCGGCTCTCGCCGCGCTCGCCGCCGGCAGCCAGAAACGCCGTGTAGGCGAGCTGCAGCGCACCGAGATCGAGCACGTTCTCGTTCCAGGTGGCGGCGCCATCGACCTTGAGCGTGCCCAGCGCGCTGAACGCCGAGTACTGGCTGACCAGACCGCGTGAGCGCTCGGCGTAGGCCGTGCGATCCGCATCGCTCAGCAGACCGCGACGCGCGCCGGAGGCCGGGTCGAACACGCCCATCAGACCACGTGCGATCAGCGCGCCGGCAACGCCGTGATTCAGGGCGACATCGCCAGCGGGATCGAACAGCGGCGACTGCAGCACCGCGGCGGGCACGTACAGCGTGTGCGTGGACGCCTGATAGCTGACCTGCAGACTCGACGCCGACACCGGCCAGGCGGCGCGTGGCGCCTTGCCCAGCGCAGCCAAGTCGCGCTGATGGCGGGCGCGGCTCACGGCCAGCACGGCCTCAGGCCAGTTATTCGCCTCAAGCTCGAAGCCCTCCCACTCCGTTTCGGCGGGGCCACCCAGCGCAAAGCTCAGGCGGTCGATGTCGGCCAGCAGCGCTTGCCGGCCTTCCGGCTGCATCCAGGTCGAGCCCTCGATAAGCGCGCGCAGCTGGGCCCGCAGGCCTTCAGCGAGGCCCAGTGCGGCCTCACGGCGCGGTGCATCGAAATGCGCGCGGGCGTAGCGCTGCCCCAAGGCCTCGCCCAGGCTCGCCTGCAGGAAGCTCAGCACCCGCGCTTCGCGGCTCGGCGCCGCCCGTCCCGCCAGCGTCTCAACGAACAGGCGGTCGTGGGCTTCGACGAAAGGCTGACCGAGATAGGGCGCAGCCGCGTGCAGCACATGGAAGCGCAGGTAGGCCTGCCAGTCGCTCAGCGGCTGGGAGACGATGCGCGCGTTGACTGCGGAGAAGTAGCTCGCGTGCGCCAGCGAGATCTCGTCCAACTTGCGCTGCCCCTGCGCCTTCAGATAGTCGCGCCAGCGCAGCTCGGGCTGCGCGCGATCAAGCTCGCGAACCCGCATCAGGCGGTAGCTGTTGCGCGGATCACGCAGCTGCTCCAAGGACAGCGAAGCGCGCGCCAGCTCGGTTTCCATCGCCAGCACGCGCTGCGACTCCGCCGCCGCATCGGCGCGCCCGGCCAGGCTCAGCACACGCTCGACATAGGCGCGATAGGCCTCGCGCAGCTCGACCGCCGGGGCGTCCTCGCGCAGGTAGTAGTCGCGATCCGGCAGCCCCAGGCCGCCCTGGTTGGCGTAGGCGATCAGTCGATCGGGCTGGTCAAGATCCGGCGCCACAGAGAGCGCGAACAGAATGGGCGCGCCCCAGCTGTGCAGCTCACCGATCAGCGCAGGCAGCTCGCGCGGCTTTTTCAGCGCATCGATGCGCTGCAGGAAAGGCGCGGCCGGGCCAAGGCCGACGGCATCGATCGCGGCCTGATCCATGCCAAGCGCGTACAGGCGGGCGATGCTGGTCTCCAGCGCGTTGGCCGGTGCACTCGCGAAGCCCTGCAGCAGGGCGCGCTGCTGCTCGGCAAGCGTGGCGCGCAGCTCATCGGTGTAGCCGATGCTGGCCTGACCCGCGGGCACCGGCGTAGCGGCAAGCCAGCCGCCGTTCGCGTGCTGGTAGAAGTCCATGCAGGCCGCGGTGGCGGCGTCGCGATGGCGCGCATCGAGCGCAGTGTCGGCGTAGGCGACCGGCGCGGCGATAAGGACAAGGGCAGCGCAAGACAGCAGGCGAAAGCTCGAGCGGAACATCAAGGGCAACCTAGGGGAACCTCGGGGGGCGCACAGTTTAGCGGCCCGCACGCCGCCGGGCCGGCGCTATGATCAGGCCTCCGCCTCGGCCTGGAATCGACATGCGCATCACCATCCACGGCGCTGCCGGCGAGGTCACCGGCTCCTGTCACCTGCTCGAGTTCGGTCGCTACCGGGTGTTGCTCGACATCGGCATGATCCAGGGCGGACACGAGGAAACCCAGCGCAACCGCGACGAGTTCCCGTTCGATGTCAAGCGGCTCGACGCCGTGGTGGTCAGTCACGCCCACATCGATCACCTGGGTCGCCTGCCGCTGCTGGCGAAGCGCGGCTACTCGGGCCCGGTCTACACGCACCGCGCCACCGCCGATCTCGCCCGGATCATGCTGGAGGACTCGGCCAGCCTCGCCGCCGCCGACGCCGAGCGCGACAACCGCCGCAGGCTGCGCGCCGGCGAGGCGCCTGACGCTGAGCCGCTGTATTCGCTGGGCGATGTCGCTGACGCCCTGCAGCTGCTGCGACCGCTCGACTACGACCAGTCATTCGAGATCCTGCCGGGGCTCAGCCTGACCTTGCGCGACGCCGGCCATATCCTCGGTTCGGCCTCGGTCAGCCTGACCGGCGAGACGCCGCAGGGCCCGCGCACCCTGGTGTTCTCGGGCGACATCGGGCCCTGCGGCACTCCGATCATGCGCGATCCGGTGCCGGTGCCGAAGGCCGACCTGGTGCTGCTGGAGAGCACCTACGGCGACCGTCTGCACCGCTCGCGCGATTCCACCATCGACGAGCTGGGCGAAGTGTTTGACCTCGCCGCGCACGAGCGCGGCAACGTGCTGATTCCGGCCTTCGCCGTCGGCCGCAGCCAGGAGCTGCTCTACTGGATGGCCGAGAACTACGAACGCTGGCACCTCGACCGCTGGCAGGTGTATCTCGACTCACCGATGGCACTCAAGGTCACCGAGGCCTACGCACGCCACAAGGCGCTGCTCGACTCGCCGGCGCGCGCCGCGTGGAACGGCAGCGGCAACCCCTTCGGCCTGCCCAACCTGCGCCTCGTCAGCAGCGTGCAGGACTCGCAGGCGCTGAATCAGCGGGCCAGTGGCTGCGTGATCATCGCCGGCAGCGGCATGTGCAACGGCGGCCGCATCCGCCACCACTTGCGCCACAACCTGTGGCGCGAGAACGCGCACATCGTCTTCGTCGGCTACCAGGCCCGCGGCACGCTTGGCCGCCGTCTGGTCGACGGCGCCGACTACGTCGACATCTTCGGTGAGCGCATCCGCGTCAAGGCACGCCGCCACACCATCGGCGGCCTTTCGGCCCACGCCGACCAGAACGGGCTGGCCGAGTGGTACGGCGCGATTCCCATGCATCCGCGGGTGCTGCTGGTGCACGGTGAAGAGGAAGCCCGCGAGGGTCTGCGGGTTCGTCTGGGAACGCAGTACGGCTGCGACGTGCGGGTGCCAAAAGCGGGCGAGCAGTTCGAGGTTGGGGTTTGAGAGCTGCGCCAGCGAAGAAGTCGATGGGCGCTCTTGCAGTCAGCAGAGCCCGCGACACAGCCAGCGTGACGACGGGATGTGTGGGGAACATTGCTGCGCCGCCCCGCTCACGCCTGCAGGCTTCAGGCAACTGCCATGGGACCGGAGAAGGAGTGCCCCGTTCGCGTGCGTCGCGGAGCAGCGGGCACCTCTGAGAACACGCGTCGGTCGCGCTCAACCCAGCCCGCGACCTAACCGGAAGCCTGCGTCACTCGGCGCTTATCTGGCCCTCGATCTGCGCGAGGATGCTCGGGTCCTTGATCGTGCCGTCGGCGCTGAGCAGAAAGAGCTTCGAAAGCACCTCGCTGGTGCGCTGGTCTTCGTCGACGAAGGGCAAAGCAATCGCCTTTGAGCTGAGCTTTGCGGCGGGCACAATGCACAGATAGCCGGCGGGGATGACGTGGATAACCGCGGTGCCCAGATGCAGGCGATAGCTGGCGCGCGTGCCGTGGATGATGGCGTGATGTCCTTCCACGCTCACATTCTTCAGGCCAAGGCCCGGGATCAAGGCGCTGACCAGAGCCACGCGAGTCTGCTGGACCTCCTGCGAGTGCTCATCGCTGTCGGCCGCGCCCGCGGTGATCACAAGGTCGAGGTCGCGCATAGCCTCCGAGAAGTCGAGGGCCGGAGCCTGCTCCAGCGGGATGCGCTCTGCATGCCGGGTGAAGCTCACCTCGTCGAGTACGGTGGCCTCTTCCTGCGTGAGGTACTGGTAGACATCCGGCAAAGAAACTTCCACGAAAACGTCGGGCGCCACGCGTTTGCGCGCGACGAAATCGAAGTCGCTGCCCTCGACGCGCCAGCCACGCGCAGACAGGATCGCTCCAAGCACCGCGGTCTTGACCCGACGTCCCTGGAAGCGCCGGGAAACGTCGCCGGCTTCCCGCTCCGCCGGGGTCAGTACGTAGCATTCGCGGAAGGCTTGCTTGAACGGCTGTACCAGCCCGGAGCTCACCACGTGCTGCTGACAGGCGATCAGGCGGCCGGTCCGCAAAAGCTCGTACACGTGCGCGATCCGCAAGGGCGCGACCACCGGCTGCGACGTCCCGGCCAGCGCCCCTTCAGCATCCAGCAAACGCCACTGCGTCAGATCCGGTTCGAGCAGGCCCAGCGCACCGTCGCTGTCCTGCACGTAGAGCGCGGTGAGCATGCGCTGCGCCATCGGCAGCCCGGCCAGTTCCTGCAATTGCTGCGGGCGCAGGGCGCGGCCGCTGACCATGAGGCTCTCCATGGCCGCTCGGTAGCGCTTGGCTTGGTCCTTCAGCTGGTCGATCTGCGCGAGCAGCGGCGCGAACTCGGGGGCCTTTTTCAAAGCAGGCGGCAGGCTCTTCAGCGTCTTGCCGGCCTTCTGCACGGTCAGCACGGGCTGGAAGTCTTGAAGCGACAGTTCGACCGCATAGTCGCCCTGTTGCCAGGTCCAATCCTGCGGCGAGTGGGATCCGGCATCCAGTGACCACTCCATTTCGGTGACGTCCGCAAAGCCAGCGTTGTGGGCCAGCTGCACCAGGGCTGCGGCGGCAGCGTCGCGAACGTTCGCGCTACGCTCCGAGCCGAACTGCTTCGACGCGAGCTTGCCCGCCCCCCTAAAGAAATCGAAACGCTGCCGAAGATCAGCTGCGTCCCGCAGCGGGTACAGCGCCCACAGACGGATGTGCTCTTGGGAGAGCTTTTCCAGCTGACCCGCAAGCTTCTTGTCTTCAACACCCCGCACCGCCTCGATACGGCGCACAGTGAGCTTCAGGTGCTTGTATTTCTTGCACCAGGCCAGCAAGGATTCGCCGCTCTGTCCCGCACGCTCCAGCTGTGCCTGCAGCTCCGGCACGTCGAAGAACGTGTTCGGATACGCCTTCTCGCGCTCACGCATGAAGCGATACAAGGGCGCGGCCATGCCCCAGCCCAAGGCGCTCAGAACCTCGTCGGCGTGGTTGCGGCAGTGGCGCAGGAGCTGCTGCAGCACGTCCTGCGAGAACGCGCCCAGCTCTGCGACGAGCGCCTCACTCTCAGCGGCGGTCAGCGGCTGGAGGTTGCAGAGCAACTTCATGACGCGGGCAGCCGGACGTTGCACATCAGCGTCGACAAGGGCAAAGCTGGGTGGCGGCGAGGACGTCTGCGCGAGCAGGCGGGCTGCGGCGACCACAAAGCGGATGCCGCTCAGTAAGCAGCTATCGGCGCGTTCATACTCCACGTCCATCTCATGGGCGAGATTGTCCAGCGCCTTGATGGCCTCGTCGAGTGGCTTTTCACAGTGCGCGTAAATCCAGTCCAGCGCTTCAGGCTTGAAGCTCTTCAAGGTGTCCTCCTTTTGTCGTAGGCAGTCGCCGACCACGCGCGCACCGCGAGGCCATTGGATAGCGAAGAAGCGCAGCACCTGGGCGCTATCGAGTGGGCCAAGACGGGCGAAGGCTTGCGCCAGATCGCTGGCGCGATCCGTCACACCGAAATGCTCTGCCGTGCTCATCCGGCCGCTGCAGTCGCCGTCTTCGACCTCGGGCGGCGGCACGAAAGTGTGGTCGACGAAGGTGTCGCACGAACGCTCCATCAGATCCATCAGCTCTTCTAGCTGCGGACGCGAAGCGGGCCAGCCGCAGAGCGCACGGGCAACGCTGGCTGGATCGGGCTCCAGAAATGGGTTCCCACGGCGCTTCAGCGCAGGATCCAGCTGCCGGACCGGGTGGCCAGCGAACGGCTGCACGATCTGCGCTGGAATGCGTGCGCGCTCTGTATCCGTCCACAACGGGGCGGTGCATTCGCCGGAATCGTCCGGGTGGCTCAGCTGGAATCGCAGGCGCTGCAGCCCAAGGCTGCAGGCGTAGCTGCCTGCCAACTGCTTGAGGGCCTCGGTCAGCAGGTCGTCGAGCTCACGCGCGGGTGCGTAGAAGCCGTCGGCCCGGGCACGCAGGTTGGGCACCTGCCGATGCAGCGCGGGGAAAAGATAGAAGTCCGCCAGGTGCTGTTCGCTTTCATCGCCGAAGGCCGTCTGCAGTGCAACGCAGAAGGGCGCATCACGGCCGGCTTTGCGGATCGCGCGCACTTCGTCATTCAGGCGCTTGTCCGCCCTTGCGGAATCGATGTATCCCGTAAGCCAGTGTTCGAATTGCTCCACACGATGTTGCTGCGTCGCGCTCGCTCGCCAGTATTCGATCATGTCGGCCCTTCATCCGCCCACAAGCGGGCGCAGGCGCAGAAAAACCGCCTGCGAGGTTTCCTGCAGCTGCAGTTCGGCATGCGAGCGGTAGAGCACGCCGTCGACGACCAACTGGAACTCGCCTGCGGCGAAGGCTGCAAGCGCGCGGCGGATCTCGGCCTGCTCAAGGGCGGCGGCCTCGGGTGCACTTGCGGGTATGGGTGGACGCGGCAGGACCACACGCCCGGAGGCCAGCCCGCTGGCGATGAGCTCCGCCGTCATGACCTCGGTCGCCTGCGGGATCGATGTTTCGCTGCGGGTCTGCGCGATGCGCTGCAGGGCGAGGTGCGAGCGGACGCTCAGGGCGATCAGTTCGCGGGTGCTCATCGAGAGGACATCGATCTGGTAGGCCAACTGACCCTGATGCAGAACGTCGCGCTCGCTGTCGGCGAGTGCGCAGTCCAGGAGTAGGCTCGGCATGTGTGTGCTACGCGGTGAGTGGGGAGGTGGCGCGACTTGGCCGCGGGCGAATTCTGGAAAAAGGTCAACTGGAGGCCCGACGCAGCCGGCGAGCCGTCACGAGGCGCGAAGTCGATGGCCTTGATGCACGCCAGGTTCGTCGCAGCGGCGCCGATCCGAACGGCCTCGTCAGCCAGCGTCAACTCCCGCAACGCCGCGAACGTGCAGCGCGGATCCCAGTCGCACAACGCGGCCGAGGTGCAGCACACAGCGCGCTGTCTGGCAGGATGCTGTCTGGCAGGGTCACGCGAACAGCCAAACGGCTCGGAACCCCGGACCTTCGGCGGCGACGAGTCTGCCGAGTAGACGCAGGTCCGGCAAGCACGAACGGAGTTGTGAGATCCCTCCGCCTACCGCGGTCTGCACTGGACGTCCGTGGTGGATTCGCGCCATGGGTAGCACGCGTTGACAGGCTCCCCCACACGCTGTGCGGCGCTCAAAGCGCAGGAAAAGCACAGCTACTGCGTACTGTCGTCGCCCAGGCGCCTGAGCGGCACGGCTAGAATCGCCTCCCTCCCCACCTACAGAGATCGCTCCATGAAGGCCCTGCTTGAGCGCGCGCTGGCCGACCGTCGAACCGAACGCTTCGTGCTGGCGGTGATTCTGATCAACGCGGTGACGCTGGGGCTGGAGACCGACGCGCGGGTGATGGCGCGCTTTGGCGAGTGGCTGCTGTTGCTGGACAAGATCGCGCTGTCGATCTTCTGCATCGAGATTGCCGCCAAGCTCTACGTGCGCGGGCTGCGCTTCTTCCGCGACCCGTGGAACGTGTTCGATTTCGTGGTTGTGGCGATCGCCCTGCTGCCAGCCTCCGGGCCGCTGTCGGTGCTGCGCGCGCTGCGCATCCTGCGCGTGCTGCGACTGATCACCGTCGTGCCGTCGCTGAAGCGCGTGGTCGGCGCTTTGCTGGGCGCCATGCCGGGCATGGCCTCGATCGTGATGCTTCTGCTGCTGATCTTCTACGTCAGCGCGGTGATGTCGACCAAGCTGTTCGGCCAATCGTTTCCTGAGCTGTTCGGCAGCGTGGCCGACTCGCTGCACACGCTGTTCCAGGTGATGACGCTGGACAGCTGGTCGACCGGGGTGATGCGACCGGTGATGGAGGTCTATCCCCACGCCTGGCTGTTCTTCATGCCCTTTGTGCTGGTCACCAGCTTCACCGCGCTGAACCTGTTCATCGGCGTGGTCGTATCGGCCATGCAGGCGGAGATCGACGGCGACCGCGAGCGCGGTGTCGAGCAGGCGGTCAGCCGCGGCGAAGTTCCCCTGGTCGAGGAAGTGCGCGCGCTGCGCGCCGAGATCGCGCGCCTGTCGCAGCGGCTTGAAGCCTCGGACCGCGCAGGATGAGTGAGCGACGCACCGCACGCGTGGCCGTGGTCGGCGGCGGCCCCGCCGGGCTGATCGCCGCCGAGCGCCTGCGCGCCGCCGGTGCCGAGGTCGATCTGTACGAGCGCATGGGCTCGGTCGGCCGCAAGATCCTGATCGCCGGCAAGGGCGGCCTGAACCTCACCCACTCGGAAGATTTCGTGCCCTTTGTCGGGCGCTATCGCGAGGCCGCCGACTGGGTGCAGCCCTGGCTTGAGCGCTTCGATGCGAAGGCCCTGCGCGAGTGGGCGCGCGGTCTGGGCGTCGAGACCTTCGTCGGCAGCTCGGGCCGGGTGTTCCCGAGTGATCTGAAGGCCGCGCCGCTGCTGCGCGGCTGGGTGCGACGGCTGCGCGAGCAGGGCGTGCGCTTCCATGTGCAGCATCGACTGATCGCGATCGACGCCACGCGCCTGCACTTCGACACCGCCGCAGGCGCGGTCGAAGTGATGGCCGACGCCGTGGTGCTGGCGCTGGGCGGCGGCTCCTGGGCCAAGCTCGGCAGCGATGGCGCCTGGGTGGATCTGCTGCGCGCGCGCGGCGTCGAAGTGCGCGACCTCGCGCCCAGCAACTGCGGCTTCGCGTGCGACTGGTCGGCGGACTTCCGAGCCCGCTGCGCGGGTCTGCCGGTGAAGCCCGTGGCGGCCGAATGGATCGACGCCGCGGGCCAGCGCCAGCGCCGCCAGGGCGAGTTCGTGCTCACCGAGCACGGCATCGAGGGCAGCCTGATCTACGCGCTGTCGGCGGACTTGCGCGGCCAGATCGAGCGCGAGGGCCGCGCCGAGCTGTGGCTCGATCTGTTTCCCGAGCGCTCGATCGATCAGCTTCGCGAGGCCTGGCAGCGCGCCCGCAGCGGCGAAAGCACCGGCTCCAGGCTGCGCAAGCGCCTGGGCCTCGATGGTGCGCGGCTGGCGCTGATCTACGAATGCCTGCCCAAGGCTGCGATGGTCGATCCTGAAGTGCTGCTGCCCGCGCTGAAGGCCGTGCCCCTGCAGCTCGCCGCGACGCGCCCGCTGGATGAAGCGATCAGCAGCGCCGGCGGCGTGCGCTGCGAGGCGCTGGACGCGCGCCTGATGCTGCGCGGCCTGCCCGGCGTGTTCTGCGCCGGCGAGATGCTGGACTGGGAAGCGCCGACCGGCGGCTACCTGCTGACCGCCTGCTTCGCCAGCGGCGTGCGCGCCGCGGACGGCGCGCTGGACTGGCTGGCGACGCGTCCCTGACGGCGGGTTGCAACCGGGCCCGCACCGGTCGGCACATCAAGCCGCAGCGTGAGGCATTTGGCCGAGCCGCCGGACTTCTGGAATTCGTCCAGCTGCACCCGCACCACATCGAGACCGAGGTGCGCCAGTCGCGCCTCGGTGGCGTCACCGATGCCATCGCCGAACACGGTGTCGTCGAGGCAGACCACATTGCAGGCGAAGCGCGTGGCCTCGCTCTCGACCACGGCCACCCGACGCTCGGCCGGAAACGCCGCCGCGATGCGCAGACGCGACTCCTCGTCGAAGGCCGGCGGAAACCACAGCAGGCCGCCGCGCGGCAGCGGGCAGAAGCACGTATCGAGGTGATAGAAGCGCGGGTCGATCAGGCGCAGCGACTCGACGTGGACGCCGAGGGTGCCTGCCAGCCACGGCGCGATGCGGTCATCCGAGCGCATCGCGCCCAGCCAGAGCCGCGACGCACCGCACTCGAACACCGCATCGCCCGCGCCCTCGAAGCACAGCCCCGTGGGCGGTGGCTGCAGCTCGAAGCCGGCGCTGCGCAGCCAGCGCTCCAGCAGCGGCTGCTCGGGCTGGCGTTCGGGATGACGAAAGCGCGCCGGCACCGCGCGCCGGCCATGGATCAGGGCCGCGTTGGCCGTGAACACCTGGTCCGCGAGACCCGCTGTCGCCGGCAGCAGGCTCACCTCGGCGTGTCGGCTCAAGGCCCGATGCAGGGCCTGCCACTGCCGCCGCGCCCGCGCCGGATCGACCCGCCCCAGCCCGGCCTGCATCCACGGATTGATGCAGTAGCGCACTTCGAAGTGCTTGGGATCGCACATCAACAGCTGCGGCTGGGAACGCATGGCGGGCTCCACTGCGGGGATGCCGCCTACGCTGATCGCCGGTGATGACAGCCGCGCGTCAGGCGCGTGTCGGAGCGCTTGCAGCGCACGCGGGCTTCAGCCGACTTCGAACACCAGCAGATCCGAGCTGGCCGCGGCGATGCTCTGCCCCAGGCTGATGCAGCCGCTGCGGCGCAGCGGCAGATCGTTGCGGTGCACGCGCAGCTCGTCCTCGTCGCCGATCCGCACGAAGCTGCCGTTGGTGCTGCGGTCGGTCAGCACCCACAGGCCGCGCCGGCATTCGAGGCTGGCATGGTTGCGGCTGACCCACTCGGCTTCGATCGACAGCCCGCAGCCGGGGTCACGGCCCATGCTGAAAGGCGGCGCGTCCTCGCGCAGCTCGATCACCCGGCCGCGGTGGCGCAGGGTCAGGCGCGCGCCCGCCTGGGTGGTGTCGTCGACCTTGATCGCGCGCTGGATGGTGGTGAGGTTCGAGGTGTCGTCCTGCCAGATCAGGTCGACGATCTCGATCGGCAGGAGCTTGCCGGCCACCCGTGCGCGCCCCAGGGCCCGCGAGCGGATGCCACCGACGATGGTGAGGTCCTTGACGGTGCCGGCCGTGGTGACGATCTGCTCGCGCTTGGCCAGCGCCGCCATGCGCGCCGCCACGTTGACCGCATCGCCATAGACATCGCCGTTTTCGAGCAGGGCTTCCCCGTGATGGAAGCCAATGCGGATGCCCAGCTTCTCGGCGGTGAACTCAGGATCGGTGCTGACCCGGCGCTGCATGTCGCAGGCCGCCAGCGCCGCCTGCACCGCGGCCGGGAAGGTGCACATGATCTCGTCGCCGATGGTCTTGACCAGGCGCCCGCCGTGCGCGGCCGCAACCCGCGTCAGCGCTTCCAGCACGCTGGCAATGATCCGCCGGGCCTCGACATCGCCCAGGGTCTCGAACAGCCGGGTGCTGCCGCTGACATCGGCAAACAGGATCGAGAGGGGCTGGGTCGCGCTCATGGCCCCGCATGATAGGCAATGGCGACGACGCCGTCATGGCAGGCCTCGCCGCACCCCGCCGCGGCCTTACGCGGTCGGCTTTTCGTAGGCTCTGACGGCGGCAGGGGCGGCAAACGTGTCGGCGCGCGCGTGCGGCCAGAACAGTTCAAACACGGGATGCCGCGGCGTGCCCTCCAGCAGCTCGCCCGGCTTGACGAAGAAATGCAGCTTGGCGAGCGAGCGGATCTCATTGCCCGAAACGCGGCGGATGATGTGCTCGGGCCCCAGTTGATCCGGGTGCTGCAGGCCGGCCGCCGCCAGCAGATCGCGCAGGGCCTTCAGCGTGTTGCGGTGGAAGTGGTAGACCCGCTCGGCCTTGTCCGGCACCACCAGCGCACGCTGGCGCGACGGGTCCTGAGTGGCGACGCCGATCGGGCACTTGTCGGTGTGGCAGCTCTGGGACTGGATGCAACCCAGCGCGAACATGAAGCCGCGCGCCGAGTTGCACCAGTCGGCGCCGATCGCCAGCGTGCGCGCCATGTCGAAGGCGGTGATGATCTTGCCGGCCGCGCCGATCTTGATGCGCCCGCGCAGATTGAGGCCCACCAGGGTGTTGTGGACGAGGATCAGGGCCTCGGTCAGCGGCGCGCCGACGTGGTCGGTGAACTCCAGCGGCGCAGCGCCGGTACCGCCCTCGCCGCCGTCGACCACGATGAAGTCGGGCGTGATGCCGGTGGCCTGCATGGCGCGGGCGATGGCGAACCATTCCCAAGGGTGGCCAATCGCCAGCTTGAAGCCCGTCGGTTTGCCGCCTGACAGTTCGCGCAGGCGAGCGATGAACTTCAGCAGCCCGATCGGTGAATCGAAAGCGCTGTGGCGCGCCGGGGAGATGCAGTCGGTGCCGACCGGCACGCCGCGCGCTTCAGCAATCTCCGGCGTCACTTTCGCCCCGGGCAGGATGCCGCCCTGCCCCGGCTTCGCGCCCTGGCTCAGCTTCAGCTCGATCATCCGCACCTGCGGGTCGCTGGCGTTCTCGATAAAGCGCTCTTCGCTGAAGCTGCCGTCGTGGTTGCGGCAGCCGAAGTAGCCCGAACCGATCTCCCACACCAGGTCGCCACCGTGCTCGCGGTGGTAGCGCGAGATCGAGCCCTCGCCGGTGTCGTGATAGAAGCCGCCGCGCTTGGCCCCTGAGTTCAGCGCACGGATGGCCGCGGCCGACAGCGAGCCGAAGCTCATCGCGGAGATATTGAAGACGCTCGCCGAGTAGGGCTGGCTGCAGTCCGGCCCGCCGATGCGGATGCGGAAGTCGTGGTCGGGTAGATCGACCGGCTGCAGGCTGTGGTTGATCCACTCGTACTGGGTGCGATAGACGTCGAGCTGGGTGCCGAACGGGCGCTTGTCGAGCGTGTTCTTGGCGCGCTGGTAGACGATCGAGCGCTGCGCCCGCGAGAACGGGGTCTGCTCTTCGTCGCCTTCCAGCAGGTACTGGCGGATCTCCGGCCGGATCGCTTCCACGAGATAGCGCACATGCGCCAGCAGCGGGTAGTTGCGCAGCAGCGCCCGCGGCGCCTGCAGAAAATCACGCAGGCCCAGCAGGCCCAGCGCGCCGGCCGCGGCGCACGGCCACCACCAGCCGCTGCCAAGGCTGAGCGCAAGCGCGGCAAAGAGCGGGACGGCAGCGATGCAGGCCAGCCAGGCCAGATAGCGAAGGGGCATGGGCAGCGGGCTCGAAGAACGCGGGCGGCCATCATGCCCGCTCGGCGCTCAGCGGTGGCGGATCGCCAGCACCTGGCCGGGACGCAGATTGGCTGCCGCATGCTCGAGCTCGGCCAGGCTTTCCTCCTCGAACTCCATCGACGTCAGCCCGTGGAAGTGGGCGTAGACATCGCCCTCGAAGCCATCGCCCGCGCTCAAGGCAAAGCTGCCCTCGGGCACGGCGCCGAGCGAGGCCACGGGTTCGAACTCCAAGCGGACACAGTTCATGGGCACGGACGTTCACCTCGACAACGTGGGGTGGGTGTCGACCCACCTGGACCTGGTTCGAACATAGGATGGGTCTTGACCTTCCGCTACCTCCCTCTCGACGCGGGGCTGCGTATCCGCCCGCCGCCCACGACGCTCGACCCACCTGCGGGGCAACGCGACCGCAATCCTGCAGCAACGCGGGCGGACCGGGGCAAGGGGCGAGCTTCTGTGGGTCTAGACCCACCCTATGGGTCGCTTGCACGAATGGGCGCGAGCGATTGGCTTTTCGCGGCGCAGCCGACCTGTGTCGTGCTGTGTGCCCGGAGCGGGACTCGAACCCGCACACCCTTGCGGATAGCAGATTTTAAGTCTGCTGCGTCTACCGGTTTCGCCATCCGGGCGGCGGCGCGCAGTGTAGCGGTGCCGGGGTCGCTTGTGAGCTTTTGCGACTATGCCTGCCACCAATCGGGCTGCTTGGACGGCGCCTGGCTCGGCTAACCTGCAGACCGGATCTCCCAAACCTGCCCCCATGTCGCTGACCCATCTCGATCGGCTGGAAGCCGAAAGCCTGCACATCTTCCGCGAGGCCGCCGCGGCCGCGCGCAAGCCGGTGCTGCTCTACTCCATTGGCAAGGACAGCAGCGTGCTGCTGCATCTGGCGCGCAAGGCCTTCGCGCCGGGTCGCCTGCCTTTCCCACTGCTGCATATCGACACCGGCTGGAAGTTCCGCGAGATGATCGCCTTCCGCGATGCGCTGGCCGCGCGCCTCGGGCTCGACCTGATCGTCCACACCAACCCCGAGGGCAAGGCGGCCGGCGTCAACCCGATCAGCCACGGCAGCGCCGTGCACACCGACGTCATGAAGACCCAGGCCCTGCGCCAGGCGCTGGACGCCCACGGCTTCGACGTCGCCTTCGGCGGCGCGCGTCGCGACGAGGAAGCCTCGCGCGCCAAGGAGCGCATCGCCAGCCACCGCAGCCCGGGACACCGCTGGGAGCCCAAGCGTCAGCGGCCGGAGCTCTGGCAGCAGTTCAATCTGCGCCACGGGCCGGGCGAGACCTTTCGCGTGTTCCCCATGTCGAACTGGACCGAGGCCGACATCTGGCGCTACATCGAACGCGAGAACATCGAGGTGGTGCCGCTGTACTTCGCCAAGCCGCGTCCGGTGGTGCGGCGTTCGGGCACCTGGATCATGGTCGACGATGAACGCCTGCCGCTCGAAGCCGGCGAGCAACCGCAGCTCTTGAGCGTGCGCTTCCGCACCCTCGGCTGCTATCCGCTGACCGGCGCGATCGAAAGCGAAGCCGCCGATCTGCCGGCCGTGCTGGCCGAGATGGCTGCCTCACGCGCATCGGAACGCCAGGGCCGCCTGATCGACGGCGACGGCGCGGCATCGATGGAGCGCAAGAAGCAGGAGGGCTATTTCTGATGAACGCCCTGCCCCAGAACCAACACCGTCCACTGCACGAGACCGCCGTCATCGCCCTGCCCGCGCCCGAACACCGGCCGCATCTGCGCCTGCTGACCTGCGGCAGCGTCGATGACGGCAAGAGCACCCTGATCGGCCGCCTGCTGTTCGAGACCGACAGCGTGCCCGACGACCAGCTCGCCAACCTTGAGCTGCTCTCGCGCCGCCATGGCACCCGCGGCGAACAGGTCGACTACGCCCTGCTGCTGGATGGCCTCTCGGCCGAGCGCGAACAGGGCATCACCATCGATGTGGCCTGGCGCTACTTCGGCACGGCGCGCACGGCCTTCATCGTCGCCGATTCGCCCGGCCACGCCGAGTACACCCGCAATATGGTGACCGCCGCCAGCCACTGCGAGCTTGCCGTGCTGCTGGTGGATGCGCGCCAGGGCCTGCTGCCGCAAACCCTGCGGCACGCCTGCATCGCCGCCCTGCTGGGCATCCAGCGCGTGGTGCTGGCGGTAAACAAGATGGACCGCATCGGCTTCGACGCCGACGCTTTCGAGCGGATCGTCGAGCGCTTCGCCGACTTTGCCGCGCGCGTGGGCCTGGAGCACGTGCAGCCCATCCCGCTGTGCGCGATCGATGGCGACAATCTGGTGCAGCGCAGTTCGCGCATGCCCTGGTATGCCGGCCCGGCCCTGCTGGAGCACCTGGAGGCGATGGCTGCCGAATTGGCCTCCGCCCCGCCGCGCCCGCGTCATGCGGCGCGCCTGCCGGTGAGCTGGGTGGTGCGGCCGGATGCCGACTTCCGCGGCTTCGCCGGTCAGCTGCAGGGCGGAATGCTGCGGGTCGGCGACAGCCTGCGCAGCGTGCCCTCCGGCCAGACCTCGAAAGTGCGCGGGCTATGGCTCGGGGACCAGGCGCTGGACGTCGCGCATCCCGGCCAGTCGATCGTGCTGGCGCTGGAGGACGAGATCGACTCCAGCCGCGGCGATGTGTTCTCCGCAGCCAGCAGCCCGGTGGAAGCCAGCGACCAGTTCGAGGTCGATATCGTCTGGCTGGGCGAGCAGCCCATGCTGCCGGGGCGGCCGTATCGCCTGCAGCTCGGCACCGCCAGCGCGCTGGCGACGCCGGCCACGCCGAAGTATCGGCTCAACGTCGAAACGCTGGAGCATCTGGCCGCGCGCACCCTCTCGGTGAATGAGATCGGCCGGGTCAATCTGGCGCTGGATCGCGCCCTGCCCTTCGAGGCCTATGCCGACGATCCGGGCTTGGGCGGCGGCATCCTGATCGACACGCTCAGCCACCAGACCGTCGGGGCGGTGATGGTGCGCCACGCCCTGCGCCGGGCCTCGAACCTGCATTGGCAGGCGCTGGACATCAGCCGCGCCAAGCGTGCCGGCCAGAAGGGCCAGAAACCGGCGGTGCTGTGGTTCACGGGTCTCTCGGGCGCGGGCAAATCGACGATCGCCAATCTGGTCGAGAAGCAGCTGCATGCGCTGGGCAAGCACACCTATCTGCTCGATGGCGACAACGTGCGCCACGGCCTCAACAAGGACCTCGGCTTCACCGATGCCGACCGCGTCGAAAACATCCGCCGCGTCGCCGAGGTGGCCAAGCTGATGGCCGATGCGGGCTTGATCTGCCTCGTATCCTTCATCTCGCCCTTCCGCAGCGAGCGCGCCTTCGCCCGCGGACTGCTGCCCGAGGGTGAGTTCTTCGAAGTCTTCGTCGACACGCCGCTGGAGGTCGCCGAGTCGCGTGACGTCAAGGGCCTGTACGCCAAGGCCCGACGCGGCGAGCTGCGCAACTTCACCGGCATCGATTCAGCCTACGAACGACCGGAAGCACCGGAGCTGCATCTGCAGGCCGATCAACTGTCCCCGGAAGCCGCCGCCGACGCGGTGATCGAGAGCTTGCGTCGCGCGGGCGTGCTGGAAGGCGAGCTTTGAGACAGCTCGCCACAGGGAAGGTCTGACCCACTCCGTCCGGGCGTTGTGCGGAGCGGGCGCCCTGCACGCGGCACTGCGCTGAGTTCTTCGGCCTTGGCCCAGGCCTGCGCAGGGCCGCCAGGACATCCGGGATCGCCGCTGCACCGTCTCACGGCCCGGCCCGGCACGGCGCGGCGGCCTCGTCGCCACGCCCTGCGCTGTGGCGGCGGCTCAGCGCTTGCGCAGCGCGCCGGCCAGCAGCAGCACGGTGCCGACGCCGAGCAGCACAAAGCCCAGGGTCTTGCCCTGCTCGCCTCGATCGGCGACACGGATGCCACCGTTGCCGATCTCCAGCGCCTTGTCTCCGACGCGCAAGACTTCGTTCTTGCCTTCGATCTGGACGAGGCCGGAGACCAGCACGCCGCCCGCGATATCGAGCAGCAGGCCAAGGGTCAGCAGCAATGCGCGCATTCTGGACCTCTCGAAGCAAAGACTAGGGTGAGCCCGGACTGTGCCCGCAGCGCCAGACCGACACAAGCCCACCGCAGGCGATCCGGATCGCCTGCTGATCGGCAACCAGGACGATCCCTGCGGATCAAACGACATGGCATTCCGTAGCAAGCGGATGGATCGCAGCGGGCTTCACTTCTCAGCAGATAAGCTTGCGAGCATGCACGCACAGCACCTCCATCCGATCGACGAAATCCCACGCACCGCTGACATCCTCGCGGCCGCGGGCTTCTGCTTCCTGCCCCGCGCTCAGGCACTGAAGGCGCTGGGCGCGGGCATCGAAACCGAGTGGCAGGCCTTTGCCGAGAGTTGGCAGGCATTGGGCGTGGATGCACACATGGCTGACGGCGGGCGCTATCGCCGGCGACGTCATGCCGTGTTCGCCGCAAGCCGCAGCCGCGGCATCGAGCGACTGCCGGATGCCCCGCACTTTCAGGCCCTGCACTACAACCGCTTGAACGGCGGCATCGAGCGCTGGTTCCAGCCGATCCTGCCGGAGGTGGCGCAAAGCGCGCCCTTCCGCGCGCTCGCGGAGTTCGCGCACGGCCTCTTCGCACAGCTCGCACCGGCGGTCGAGCGCTGGCAGATCGAGGCGCACCAGTTCCGCATCGAGGCGCTGCCCGGCCAGCCCGGCCAGCCGACGCCAGAGGGCGTGCATCGCGATGGCGTGGACTTCGTGCTGGTGGCGCTGATCGACCGCCACAACATCCGCGAAGGCACCACCACCATCCATGCAAGTGACAGCGCGCAGCTCGGTGCCTTCACCCTGACCGAACCGCTGGACATCGCCCTGGTCGACGACCAGCGCGTCCTGCATGGCGTCACCGCCGTTGAGCCGCTGGATCCAAGCGCGCCGGCGTGGCGGGATGTGCTGGTGCTGACCTTCAAGCGCACCGAGAGCCTGCTGAGCGCTGCCCCAGCTTCCTAGGGTCTGCCGGGGCCCACCGCGCGCGCCACACGCTCGATCCGGCAGGCGGGCGCAGCAAGCCCCCAAGCTGCGCGGCTTCAGCCCAGGTCGCATGCGCGCACGCGACCGCTTCACCCCACCGGCTTCGGCGCCGTCGCATGGCGTTGGCGCAGCAGCTTCTCAAGCTCGCCCAGCGACAGCCCGCGCGCGCGCAGCAGCACCAGCAGGTGGTAGATCAGGTCCGCGCTTTCGCCGAGCAGGTCGGCGTCTTCCTGCGCCACCGCGGCCAGGGCGGTTTCCACGCCCTCCTCGCCGACCTTTTGCGCGATGCGGCGGATGCCGCCCTCGAACAGCTTGGTGGTGTAGCTGCCCACGGGACGCTCGCGCTCGCGCTGGGCGATCAGCGCATCGAGGTCGCCCAGGAAGCTGCCCGGGGCGTCGGGAAAGCAGCTGGTGCGCTGCAGGTGGCAGGTGGGGCCGTGCGGATGCGCCTGGATCAACAGCGTGTCGGCATCGCAGTCGGTCTCGATGCTGACCAGCTTGAGCACATGGCCGCTGCGCTCGCCCTTGGTCCATAGCCGACCCTTGCTGCGGCTGAAGAAGGTCACGTGGCGGCAGGCCAGGGTCATCTCCAGGGCTTCTCGATTCATGTAGCCCAGCATCAGCACGCGCAGGGTGTCGGCATCCTGCACCACCGCCGGCAGCAGACCGTCCTGCTTGCCCCAGGCCAGTCGATCCAGGGTCTCGGGGCTGACCACCACGTCTTCAGACATCACGCACCTCGATGCCGCGCTGCTTGAGCGTGGACTTGAGTTCTGGAATGGCGATCGCGCCGGAGTGGAAGACGCTGGCGGCGAGCGCCGCATCCACATCGGCCTGCTCGAACACCTCGGCGAAGTGCTCGGGCGCGCCGGCACCTCCGCTGGCCACCAGCGGCACGCGGCAGAGTGCGCGCACGGCGCGCAGCTGTTCGATGTCGTAGCCGGCGCGCACGCCGTCGGTGCCCATGCAGTTCAATACGATCTCGCCTGCGCCGCGCTGCTGCGCCTCGACCACCCAGTCGAGCGTACGGCGGCTCAGCGCGCGGGTCTTGCTGGGGTCGCCGGTGTACTGGCGCACGCGCCACTCGCCGTCTTCGTCGCGCAGGCTGTCGATACCGACCACCACACACTGCACACCAAAGGCTTCGGCCAGTTCGTCGATCAGCTCGGGGCGCTCCAGCGCCGGCGAGTTCACCGACACCTTGTCGGCGCCCGCGAAAAGAATGGCGCGCGCATCCTCGACCGAGCGGATGCCACCGGCCACGCAGAAGGGGATGTCGATCAAGCGCGCTACGCGCTCGACCCAGCCGCGGTCGACGCTGCGGCCTTCGGGGCTTGCGGTGATGTCGTAGAACACCAGCTCGTCGGCGCCGGCGTCGCGATAGCGCTCGGCGAGCTCCTCGATCGCACCCATCACCACGTGATCGCGGAAGCGCACGCCCTTGACCACCTGGCCGTCGCGCACGTCGAGACACGGAATCAATCGGCGGCTCAGCATGCCAGCGCCTCCTCGACGGTGAAGCGGCCATCCAGCAGTGCCTTGCCGAGCACCACACCGGCAGCGCCCGCATCGCGCGCGCCGCGAATATCGTCCAGCGAAGACACCCCGCCCGATGCGATCAGAGCGATTTCGGGCGCTCGCCGGACGACATCGCGGTAGAGCTCGAGATTGGGCCCGCTCAGCATGCCGTCACGGGCGATGTCCGTGCACAGCACGTGGCGCAGACCGGCGGCGCGGTAGCGCTCCAGCAGTACAAACAGCTCCTCGCCCGCGCTCTCGGTCCAGCCGTGCACCGGCAGCCGCCACACGCCCTCAGCGTCGCGGCGCGTGTCGAGCGCCACGCAGAGCTGGCTGGCGCCAAACTGATCCAGCCAGCGCAGCACCACATCCGGCGACTTCACCGCCACCGAGCCGATGACCACGCGATCGACGCCCGCCGCCAGCAGCGCGTTCACGTCCTCGATGCTGCGCACGCCGCCGCCGCTCTGGATGCGCAGGCCGCTCTGCGCGCGCAGCGCTTTCACCAGCGGCGCCAGCGTATAGCCGCCCGCCTTGGCGGCATCCAGATCCACCAGATGCAGCCACTCGGCGCCGGCGCTGGCGTAGTCCAGCGCCAGCTGCAGCGGATCACGTGCGTAGCGGGTTTCCTGGGCGTAGTCGCCCTGTTTGAGCCGCACCACGCGTCCGTCGCGGACGTCGATGGCGGGAATTGCGACAAAGCCGGTCATTGGCCGTCCCACTCCATGAAGTTCTTGAGCAGCTGCGCGCCCACCGCCGCCGAGCGCTCGGGATGGAACTGGGCGCCAGCGACGTTGCCGCGGCGGACGATGGCGCTGAAGCCCTCGCCGTGCGTGCTCGACGCCAGCGTGTAGTCACCCACCGGCGCGGCATAGCTGTGCACGAAGTAGGCTTGCGCGCCTTCGCTGATGTCCTTGAGCAGGGCGGAATCACGCTCACGATGCAGACGGTTCCAACCCATGTGCGGCACGCGCACGCCGGGGAACTCCTTCAGCTTCCGCACCTGCGCAGGAATGAGACCCAGGCCTTCCACATCGCCTTCGGCGCTGCGCTCGAACAGCAGCTGCATGCCGAGACAGATGCCGAACAGCGGGCGCGGAAAAGCGCGAATTGCGTCGATCAGGTGCAGCTCGCGCAGCCGCGCCATCGCGGCACCCGCGGCACCGACGCCGGGCAGCAGGGCGCGTTCGGCCTGAGCAAGTTCGTCGGCGCTGCGCACCAGGCTGGCCTGCACGCCGAGCCGCTCCAGCGCGTAGCAGACCGAGCCGATGTTGGCGACGCCGGAATCGATGACCGCCAGCCGCATCAGAGCGTCCCCTTGGTGCTGGGCAGGTCGAAACCCTCGCGCTTGATCGCCGCGCGCAGGGCGCGCGCCACCGCCTTGAAGCTGGCCTCGACCATGTGATGGGCGTTGTCGCCGCGCACCGACAGGTGCAGGTTCAGGCCGGCGGTCTCGCACAGCGAGCGGAAGAAATGCGGCACCAGTTCGGTGGGCAGCTCGCCCACGCGCTCGCGGGGGAAGCTCCCATCGAACACGAAATAGGGCCGGCCGCTGAGATCCAGCGAGGCGCGGACGAGCGTCTCGTCCATCGGGATCACCAGATCCAGCGCCGCGGGCTTCGCTTCAGCGGCGCCCTGCTCGCCTTCCGCCGCCCAGGCGTAGCGTCCGATGCCGCGCTTGTCGCCGAGCGCCTGCTTCAAGGCCTGACCCAACGCCAGCGCGCTGTCCTCGACCGTGTGGTGCTCGTCGATATGCAGGTCGCCCGCGCACTTCAGCTTGAGCGCAAAGCCGCCGTGCTTGCCGAGCTGCTCCAGCATGTGGTCGAAGTAGCCGAGGCCGGTGAGCGCGACCGGCTCGGCCGGGCGATCCAGATCGACGTGCACCTCGATTTTCGTTTCCTTGGTGACGCGCTCGACGCTGGCCTGACGCGGGGCGTCGGCCAGCAGATGGGCGATCTCGGACCAGGTGTACTCGGGGCCCTTGCCGGGCGTGGCCTTGGCACCAGCGGTCACCTTCAGGCGGAAGCCGCGCACACCGAGGTTGTCGGCGAACTCGATATCGGTGTCGCGGTCGCCGACCATGGCGCTGCCGGCGAGATCGATGCTGCGATCGCGCAGGTAGTGCATCACCAGACCCAGCCGCGGCTTGCGCGTGGGCGCGTTGTCCTGCGGGAAGCTGGTGTCGATCAACACCTCGCGGAAGGTGATCCCCTGCGATTCGAAGATCTGCATCATCAGGTCGTGCGGGGCCTGGAAACTCGCCTGCGGATAGGCCTCGGTGCCCAGGCCGTCCTGGTTCGACACGATCACGAACTCGAAGCCGGCAGCCTTCAGCTTCAGCATGGCCGGGATCACACCTTCGACCAGACGCAGCTTGGCGTAGCTGTCGATCTGATAGTCGGCGGGTTCTTCGATCATCGTGCCGTCGCGGTCGACGAAGAGGATGCGCGTCATGCCGCGGCCTCCTGAGTGGTGTTGGCGAACACGGCCAAGGCCGCGAGGTTTTCCTCGGGCGTTCCGATCGAGACGCGCAGGCAGTCGCCCAGCAGCGGATAGCGGCTGACCTCGCGCAGCACCACGCCCGCAGCCAGGGCGCGGCGATAGGTCGCGGCAGGATCCGCGCAGCGCACCACCAGAAAATTGGCATCGGACGGATACACGCCAAGCACGCCGGGCGTCGCCGCGAGCTGCGCACGCAGTGCCTCGCGGCCGGCGATCAGCTCGGCGACGTGGACCTGCGTCTTCGCCAGCGCCTCAGGCTGAAGCGCCGCCAGCGCCGCACGCGCGCAAGGGGCCGAGATCGGGTACGGCGCCATGATCGCGCGCAGCACGCGGATCAGCTCGGGCGCTGCGATCAGGCTGCCGATGCGCGCACCGGCCAGTGCATGCGCCTTCGACAGCGTGCGCAGCACCGCCAGCTGCGGAAAGCGCTCGCGCAAAGCCGTGGCGGAAGCCTGCTGCATGAACTCGCCGTAGGCCTCGTCGACGATCACCACGGCGCGGCCTTCGAGGGCTGATGCAATGCGCTCGATGGTCTCGACCGGCAGCGCCTGGCCGGTCGGGTTGTTGGGCGAGCACAGGAAGACCAGCTTGACCGGGTGATTGAGCGCCGCGGCGATCACCGCGTCGGCCTCCAGCGCGAACGGCCGAGCGGCATCGCCGGTGGCGGTGAGCGGCACCTCGACCAGCTGCGCGTTCTGCACGCGTGCCGCAACGGCATACATGCCGAAGGTCGGCGGACAGATCAGCACTGCGTCCTCGCCGGCGCGGCAGAGCGCGCGCACCAGGAGATCGATGGGCTCATCGCTGCCGCGGCCAACCAGCAGTTCTTCAGCCTTGACGCCGTAAAGACCTGCGAGCGCGTCGACGAGGGCCTCGGGCTGCGGCTCGGGATAGCGGTTCAAGCCCTCGCCGCCGGCAATCTCCGGCGCCCACGGCGACTCGTTGGCGTTGAGCAAGACGCGGCCGCCGCTGGCCTCCTTGCGTGCGGACGAATAGCCACCGAAGCCGCGCAGGTCCGGGCGAACCAGATCCAGCAGCGCGCTCATGCCCTGCCCTCCGCGATCGCGGCGAGCCGCCGCGTGACCGCGCGCTCGTGCGCGATCAGGCCTTCGGCGCGCGCCATCTCGGCGGCGTCAGGACCGGCGATGTTGAGACCTTCGGCACTGACCTCCTGCACCGTGATCAGCTTGACGAAGCTCGCCACCGACACACCGCTGTAAGCGCGCGCGGCGCCATAGGTCGGCAGCACGTGGTTGGTGCCGCTGCAGTAGTCGCCCAAGGCTTCGGGCGCCAGCGCGCCGAGGAAGATCGAGCCGGCGCTGCGCACGCGCTCCAACCACTGCCGCGGCTGCTCGACCTGCAGGATCAGGTGTTCAGGCGCATAGCGGTTGCTGATCTCGATGGCCTGGGCGATGTCCCGGCTCAGGATCAGGCGGGCGTGGGTCAGCGCCTTGGCGAGGATCTCGCGGCGCGGCAGCTCGGCGGTCTGCTTCTCGAGTTCGACAGCCACGGATTCGAGCAGCGCCTGCGAGTCGGAGATCAGCAACACCTGCGAGTCCGGACCGTGCTCGGCCTGGCTCAAAAGATCGGAGGCGATGAACTCCGGCGAGGCCGTGGCATCGGCGATGACCAGCACCTCGGAAGGGCCGGCCGGCATGTCGATGGCCGCACCGTCCGGATCGTTCGCCACCTGCAGTTTGGCCTCGGTGACGTAGGCATTGCCGGGGCCAAAGATCTTGTCGCACTTCGGCACCGACTCGGTGCCATAGGCCATGGCGGCCACCGCCTGCGCCCCACCCAGCTTGAACACGGTGCTGATGCCGCACAGGCGCGCGGCGACCAGCACGGTCGCATCGACGCTGCCGTCGGGCTTGGGCGGCGTGCACAGCACGACCTCGCTGCAGCCGGCGATGCGCGCAGGCACGCCCAGCATGATGGCGGTCGAGGGCAGCGGCGCACTGCCGGCCGGCACGTAGAGGCCGACGCGCTCGATCGGGCGAATCACGCGCTCGCAGTTCAGACCCGGCGCGGTCTCCAGCGCATAGCCGCGCGGCGCACCGGCCTCGTGGAATTTGACGAGGCGCTCGATGGCATTGGCGATGGCCTGTTTGAGCGTGGGTGACACCTGCGACTCGGCCGCTGCGAACTCGTCCTCGGTGACGCGGAAGCTGCCCAGCTCGCAGCCGTCGAAGCGGCGGGTGAGCGCGCGCAGGGTGCTGTCGCCATCGGCGCGCACCTGGCTGATGATCCGCTCGACGGTGTCGGCCAGCACGGCCCGCCCGCCTTGGGCGGGGCGACGCAGGCTCATGCGGCGCTGGGCGTCGTCGATGCGGTTCCAGTCCAGCACCCGCAGCTCGCGCGCGGCGAAGGGCACGGGACGCTCGCCGGTCGTACGTTCGGCGGCGGTCTTCTCGGTCGTGGTGTTCATGTCAGCATCTGCTCCACCGGCAGCACCAGCAGTCGGCGCGCACCGGCCTTCTTCAAGTCTTCAAGCTGCTGCCAGGACAGGCTGCCCTGGCAGATCGCCTGCACGCTCACGCCCTGAGGCTGCCCGTCCAGACTCATGATGGTGGGGCGCTCCTCGCTGGGCAGCAGGCGCAGCACCTCGTCGAGCATCGAGCGCTCGGTCTCCAGCATCAGCAGGCGCGCATCGCGGACCTGCAGCACGCCATCCAGGCGACGCAGCAGCTGGGTGGCGATGTCGCCACGCTCGTCCATCAGCGGCTCGGCCGGGCCGGCCAGCACCGCCTCGCTCTCGTGGATCACCACCGCCTCGCGCAGCTGGTTGGCGGCGAGCGTGCCGCCGGTCGAGACGAGATCGCAGATCGCCTCGGCCTTGCCAAGACGCGGCGCGATCTCGACCGAGCCGGACAGAATCACGATCTCGGCGCGCACGTTGTGGCGCTTCAGCCAGTCCTCGAGCAGAGCCGGATAGCTGGTGGCGATGCGCAGACCGGCAAGACTCTGCGGGCCGTTCCACGCCATGTCCTGCGGCAGCGCGATCGACAGCCGGCAGCGGCCGAAGCCGAGCGCGCGGACTTCCTTGAAAGCCGGCGGCAGGCCGCGGGCGGCGCGATCCAGCGCCTGCTCGTCGAGCACGTTGCGGCCGACGATGCCGTAGTCGCAGGTGCCTTCGGCGATCAGGCCGGGGATGTCGTCGTCGCGCACCAGCAGCAGATCGACCGGTTGCGATTCGCCGAAACAGAACAGGCGGTCGCGGCTTTCGCGAAAGCTGAGGCCGGAGCGCGCCATCAGCTCGCGGGCGGGGTCGGACAGGCGTCCATTCTTCTGCGCTGCGATACGCAGACGGTCACGGTTCTTCACGGCGGGATGCTCGAAACAGGGAGAGGGGGCGGAGGCGGAACGGGTTCAGCGTTTGGCGGCAGCGATGCCCGAGGGATCGTGCAGCTTCAGATGGCGTGCGGCAGCACGGTAGCCACCGGCGCCGTGGGTGAGGCAGCGCGCCACGCGACCGACCGTGGTGACGCTGACGCCGGTCAGATCGTGGATATCGCGATAGGTCCGCCCCGCCAGCAGCAGCGGCACCACGCGCCAGCGATCGGCCAGGGCCTCCAGCTCGGCAGGCGTGCAGAGATCATCGAGAAAGGCCGCGATCTCGGCCGGGTCGCGCAGCTTGGCCAGCGCCTCGCACAGCGCGAGCACCGGGTTCGCCGCAGGCAGCACCACGGGCGCAGGCTTGCGCTCACGGGCACTGCGAACGGGCTGGAGTTCGGGGCTGGCGATCCGGCGCTTCACGGCAGACTTTTGTAATAGCGTGTTGATACGTTAAACCGATATCGCACTGCCGACAAGCGGCGAGTGGTGAAGACAAGGCGACGAGGCGATCGGCGCATCCCGCTGATCGGGCCTCCGCAGCGCATGCGCACCGAGCCCACTGGTAAGGCGCTGCGCTCGCCGAGGCCCACGCGAGGATTCTTGATTCATCTCTGCGCCGGAGTTCTACCGCTCGCCACCGGAGTTCTCGCCGCAACTCAGGCGCCCTGGCGCGCTGCAGCCGCTACCATCGGGCGCTCGCCACCACCGGACTGCGCACGCCATGCCGCCTCGCTCCAGCCGCTCCCGACTGCTGCGCTACACGCTGCGAACCCTCGCTGCGCTGACGCTAACCCTGGCGCTTGCACTGTTCGCAGCTTGGGGATTGCTGCGCGGCAGCCTGCCCCAGCTGCAGGGCGAAAGCCGCATCGAGGGCCTGTCCGCTCCGGTGCAGGTCGAACGCGACGCGCTCGGCGTGGTGACCCTGCGCGCAGCGAATCGCAACGACGCGCTGCGCGCGCTCGGCTTTGTGCACGCCCAGGAGCGCTACTTCGAGATGGACCTCGCACGCCGCAGTGCGGCCGGTGAGCTTGCTGCACTGCTCGGTCCGATGGCGCTTCCGCGCGACCGGGCGAACCGGGTCCATCGACTGCGCGCCCGCGTCGTCGCCGAGATTGAGCGCGGGCCCGCGGAGCAACGCGAGCAGCTGCAGGCCTACGTCGCTGGCGTCAACGCCGGGCTCGAGGCACTCGACAGCCGTCCCTGGGCCTACTGGCTGCTGCGAACCCGGCCCGAGCCCTGGCGCGAAGAGGACAGCCTGCTCGCCGGCCTCGCGATGTTCTTCGACCTGCAGGACTCGCAGAACCGTCGCGAACTGGGCCTGCTGCAGCTGCGCGCGCATCGGTCAGACAGCCTCGTGAACCTGCTGTCGGCGCCGGGCAGCGAGCACGACGCCCCGCTGTTCGGCGAGGCCCTGCCGCCAATCGCGCCGGCCACTCTCGTCGCAGCGCTTCAGGGCGAGCCGGACTCGCCTCTGCATCGCAGTGAAGCGCAGGACGCAGCGCCCGCCAGCGCTGACGCATCGACGCGCACCGACCCCGAGCCGCCCAGCCCCGGCAGCAACAATTTCGCAGTCGGCGGCCAGCTGACGGATGACGGCCGCGCCCTGGTGGCCGATGACATGCATCTCGGCCTGCGCGCCCCGGGCGTATGGTTCCGCGCGCGCCTTGTCTATCCGGACGCGGAGGCGCCCGGCGGCCAGGTGGATGCCACCGGCGTCAGCCTGCCCGGCGTGCCGGCGCTGATCGTCGGCAGCAGCGGCCACGTCGCCTGGGGCTTCACCAACAGCTACGGCGACTGGCACGACTGGGTGCGGGTGGATTTCATCGACGCCAACCGAACCCGCTACCGCACCCCTGGCGGCGAAGAAGCGGTGAGCCTGCATTCCGAAGTGATCGCTGTGCGCGGCGGCAGCGCCGAGACCCTGGAGGTGCGCGAGACCCGCTGGGGGCCGGTGCTCGCCAAAGCGCCCGGAGGCGGCGATCTGGCGCTGCGCTGGACCGCGCATCGCCCCGGCGCCATCGACCTCGGCATGGCCGAGCTGCTGCGCGCCGCCGATATCGAACAGGCCCTGGCCCTCGCCCAGCGCAGCGGCACGCCGGTGCAGAACTTCGTGGCCGCCGATCGCAGCGGACGCATCGGCTGGACCCTGATGGGCCGCATTCCACAGCGACTTGGCGACTGCGACCCACTGCGGCCTCTGCGGCCGCTCGACGGCTGCGACTGGGCCGAAGACTGGCTGCCAACCGAGACCGTGCCACGGTTGGTGGATCCGCCGCAGCAGCGCCTTTGGACCGCCAACTCACGCGTGGTCGACCTCGACGCGCTGCGCAGGGTGGGCGATGGCGGCTATGACCTCGGCGCACGCCAGTCGCAGATCCGCGACCAGCTGCTGGCCAAGGATCGATTCAGCGAGGCTGACCTGCTGGCCATCCAGCTCGACGACCGCGCCCTGTTCCTGCAGCCCTGGTGGCAGCGGCTGCGGACTGAGCTGGAGCGCGCGGGCGATACCCCGGCGCTGGCCGCGCTGGAGGCGGCGACGCGCGAGCGCCCCGCGCGTGCCAGCGTCGATTCGGTGAGCTACCGGGCCGCGCGCGGCTTTCGCGGGCTGCTCATCGAAGCCTTCAGCGCACAGCTGTTCGCCCCCGCGCGGGAGGCCATGGGTGAGGACTTCATCGCCCCCAGACTGCCGCAACTCGAAGCCGTGCTGCAGACCTATCTCGCCCTTGCGCCCGAGTCCCTACCTGAGGGCTGGCCCTCGCCCGCTGCGCTGCAGCGCGACGCAGCGGCCGCACTTGCCGCGGAATGGGCCTCGCAGGGCGACAGCTTCAGCGACCGCCGCTGGGGCGAAATCAACGCCAGCGCGATCTGCCACCCCTTGGCAGCAGCGCTGGGGCCCGCCCGCGCACTGCTTTGCATGCCCGCCGAGCCCCTGCCGGGCGACACCCATATGCCGCGGGTTCAAGGCCCGGCCTTCGGCGCCAGCCAGCGCATGGTGGTGTCACCCGGACGGGAAGCGGACGGCCTGTTCCAGATGCCCGCCGGTCAGAGCGGCCACCCGCTGTCTCCGTTCTGGAGCGCGGGCCACGGCGACTGGGCGGCGGGCCGCCCAGCGGAGTTTCTGCCTGGACCCGCGCAACATTCATTGACATTGCGACCGTAAGAGATCACGGTCTCGGATCGCGGATCGAGCGCCCAAGGTCGCCCACCAGCCCGATTCGCGCCCCGTCGGTCATTTTGTGACGCAATCTGTCGGACTTCTCCCGACAGGCCGGTCATAATCGCCGCCGGTCCGAGCCTGGATCCGCCGTTCGCCCGTTGGAGTCGCCATGTCGTTTCTGATCCGCCTGCTGTCTACCGTCCGCTTTATGACCTTGCGCCGTCAGCTGCGCGAGATGCGGAAGATCGTGGAGTCACTGTCACCCAGCACGCGGTCGGCGGTTGCCACTCTCACCATGGGCGAGATCCAGAACGCGGCGCGTGCGCCGGTCCCGCATCTCTATGGCGCCCAGGACATCCATCGCTACCAGCCCTGGAGCGATGCGGCCTCTCAAGCCTTCGTCAAAGCCCGCAGCAGCGTGGCGCAGCTCAAGCTGCGCGGCATCGCGCTCTGGCTGGCCGTGGTCTACCACGAAACCCGCGAAATGCCGCACGCAGGGTTGGCCGACATTCACCGCGAGATCCTGGGCCTGCTTGGGCACTTGAAGGGCACCTACGCCGGCGGCGCCGCCGCCCGCGTCAGCCTCGAACGCGCCTGACTCGCAGATCTGCAGACACCAGAACGGGGCCCTCGGGCCCCGTTCTGCGTTCTGGAACTCGCGGGCAGGTGCGCAGGCTCACGCGGACAGACAGGCGCGCGCAATCCCCGCATAAATCGCCGGCAAGGCACGCAAATCGTCCAGCCGCACCGCCTCGTCGATCTTGTGAATGCTGGCATTGAGCGGCCCCAGCTCGACCACCTCGGCGCCCAGCGGCGCGATGAAGCGTCCGTCCGAAGTGCCGCCGCCGGTGTTCTCGTCGGGCTGAACACGCAGTTCCTCGGCAAGCACGTGTCGGACCGCAGCGCGCAGGCGGCCTTCACCGGTATGGAAGGGCTCACCCGAGCGATGCCAGCGGAAGCCCGCGCGCACCTGGTGCGCGGCGAAGGCCGCTTCGATCTCGGCGATGAGCGCATCGGCCGTCCAGCGCGGCGAGTAGCGCAGGTTGAACTGCACCTCCGCCGTGCCGGGAATGACGTTGCTGGCCCCGGTGCCGGCCCTGAAGTTCGCGATCTGCAAGCTGGTCGGCGGGAAGTCCGGCCACGGCTGACCGTCCCAATCTCGCGCGCACAGTTCGGCAAGCACCGGCAGAGCGCGGTGGATCGGGTTCACCGCTTTCTCGGGATAGGCCACATGCCCCTGCACGCCCAGCACGGTGGCGGTGCAGGTGAGCGAACCGCGGCGGCCGATGCGCACGACGTCGCCCAAGCGCTGCGAGGACGAGGGCTCGCCGACCAGGCAGTAGTCGATGCGCTCGCCGCGCACAGCGAACAGCTCGGCCACCCGGCGCACGCCGTCGATGGCGTCGCCTTCCTCGTCGGACGTCAGCAGCAGCCCGAGCCGGCCTCGCCAGTCGCGGCGGGCCGCGAGGTTTTCGAGTGCAAGCACGAAAGCGGCCACGCTGCCCTTCATGTCCGCCGCACCGCGGCCGCGTAGCAGGCCATCGGCGGTCAGCGTCGGTTCGAAGGGCGGACTGGTCCACTGCTCAGGAGGGCCCGGCGGGACCACGTCGGTATGTCCGAGAAAGGCCAGCGTCGGGCCTTCCTCCCCCAGCGTGGCCCACAGGTTGTCGACCTCACCGAAGCGCAGGTGCTCGATGTGAAAGCCTGCGGCAGCAAGCCTCTCCGCGATCAGCGCTTGGCAGCCGGCGTCGGCCGGGGTGACCGAGGCGCGGCGCATCAGTTCGCAGCTGAGCTCGACGACATCCATGCGCAGGCTTCAGCCGCCGAAACGCTGAGCAAACTGCTTCTCGGTGAAACCCACCGAGACGCCGTCCTCGCCGGCCACGACCGGGCGCTTGACCAGCGCCGGAAACTCCCTGATCAGCGCCAGCCACTCGGCATCACCGGCCGGCTGCTTGCGCTCGGCGGGCAGGTCACGCCAGGTGTAGCTGGCGCGGTTCACCAGCTTCTCCCAGGTCAATGTCTTCGCCCACGCTTTGAGCAGCTTGGGATCGATCGGGTTGTCGCGGTAGTCCACGAAGGTATGCGCGACGCCGTGGGCGTCCAACCAGGCGCGGGCCTTGTCGCAGGTGCTGCACTTGTCGAGACCGTAGAGGGTGGGCATTTGGGAGCCGGGATTGGGGATTGGGGATTGGGGATTGAACCAGACACCGTGTCGCGGGATTGCGTTGAGGCGGCTTCGATGTGGCGCGACGAAGCATGGATAAGAACAACTCGGATACGGGTCGACCATCGGCAAATCCCGAATCCCCAATCCCCAATCCCGCGCGCAGCGCTACTCCCCGGACCTCAGAAGCTCATTGATACTCGTCTTCGCCCGCGTCTTCTCGTCGACCTGCTTCACGATCACCGCACAGTACAGCGAATGGCTGCCGTCTTTGGCGGGTAGCGAGCCGGAGACGACCACGCTGCCGGCCGGCACACGGCCGTAGCTGATCTCGCCGGTGGCGCGGTTGTAGATGCGGGTGCTCTGGCCGATGAACACGCCCATGCCGATCACCGAACCGCGCTCGACGATGACGCCCTCGACCACTTCGGAGCGGGCGCCGATGAAGCAGTGGTCCTCGATGATCGTCGGCGAGGCCTGCAGAGGTTCGAGCACGCCGCCAATCCCGGCACCGCCGCTGATGTGCACGCCGCGGCCAATCTGCGCGCAGCTGCCAACCGTGGCCCAGGTGTCGACCATGCAGCCGTCGCCGACGTAGGCGCCGATGTTGACGAAGCTCGGCATCAGCACAACATCGCGCCCGAGATAGGCGCCACGGCGCACCACCGCGCCGGGCACGACGCGCACGCCCTGCTCCGCCGCCCAGTTGCTCTCACCGGTCTCGATGCTGCGCAGCGGCACCTTGTCCCAGGCCTGCAGCAGGCTGCCCGCAGGGTCGTGCGCGGGTTCCGGCATCAAGCGATTGGCGCTGCAGCGGAACGACAGCAGTACGGCTTTCTTGATCCACTCGTTGACCTGCCAGCCGCCATCGAGCGGCTCCGCGACGCGCAGGCGACCGGCTTCCAACTCGGCCAGCACGCGCTCCACCGCGGGCCGCGTGCTGCCGTCGATCTCCTCCACGGTGAGACTGGCGCGGCGCTCGAAGGCGCTCTCGATCACGGGCTTCAGTTCAAGCGCGGGCAGGCTGTCTTGCATTCGGCGACTCCTTGTCGGTGTTGTCCGTGAGCGCCTCGGCCAGGGCCGCGCGCAGGGCCTCCAGCCGGGCGTCGTCGACGATGGCCCGGTTGGCCTCGTCGCTGATCTGGAAAAAGTCCTCGGCGCGCTCGCCAAAGGTGGCGATACGCGCGTCGTGCAGTCGGATGCGGTGCGCACGGAGCACGGCGGCAGCGCGCGCCAGCAGCCCCGGCCGGTCGGTGCACACCAGCATCATGCGGGTGCGATCGTGCGCGGTGTCCTGGCTGAACTCGATCTGCACCGGGATGCGGAAGTGCCGCAGCTGGCGAGGAATCATCCGGCTCGGCGGGCTGATCTGTTCCGGCATGTGCGCTAGCGCTTCGCGCAGGGTACTGGCGACCGTGGCGGCTCGGCGCTCTGGCGACACGAAGTCCATGCCAGCGTCCAGCACCTGGAAGGTGTCGAGGCTGAAGCCGGTCGTGGAGGTCACGATGCGCGCTTCGGCCACCGACAGCCCGAGACGGTCGAGCGTGGCGGCCGCAACCGCAAACAGGCCATCGCGGTCGGGCGAGTAAACGAACACTTCCAGCGCGCCCGAGCGCGAATGCGGGCGCGCGAGCACCAGCGGCAGATCGTCCTCGCCGGCCTGGGCGATGCCACGGGTCTGCCAAGCGATCTGTTCTGGGCTGTAGCGCAAAAAGCTCTCGCGCGGAAAGCCGACCCAGACCCGATCAATCTCGGCCGCCGAGATTTCGGCGTCGATCAGTCGCTCGCGAGCCGCCGCACGGGTTTCCTCGATGCGCTCGTCGGCATACACGCGGTTCTCCAGCCCGCGCCGCAGGGCGAATCGGGTGGCGCCGTGCAGATCGGCAAGCAGGCGATCCTTCCATGCGTTCCACAGCTTGGGACTGGTGCCGGCGATATCGGCGACCGTCAACAGGTAGAGGTAGTCGAGCCGTTCGCGCTCGCCGACGATGCCGGCGAAGCGGGCGATGACTTCGGGATCGGAGATGTCCTGGCGCTGAGCCGTGACCGACATGGTCAGATGCTCGCGCACCAGCCACGCCACGAGGTCGGCGTCGGCGGTCGACACGCCATGCGCCAGGCAGAACTCGATAGCGTCGTCTGCGCCCAGCCGGGAATGATCACCGCCGCGGCCCTTGGCGATGTCGTGGAACAGCGCACCGAGCAGGAGCAATTCGGGCTTGCGCAAGCGCGGCCACAGCTCGTGCGCCAGGGCGAATCGCTGTTTCGAGTCCTCGGCGGCGAAGCTCTCGATGTTTCTCAGCACCGTCAGGGTGTGCTGATCGACCGTGTAGACATGGAACAGGTCGTACTGCATGCGCCCCGAGACGTTGCCGAAGGCAGGCAGATAGCGGGCCAACACGCCGAGCTGCCACATGCGCGTGAGCGTGACCACCGGCTGCGGACCGCGAAGCAGACGCATGAAGGCGACGCGCGACGCGCTGCGCTCACGAAAGGCCTGGTCGATCAGCGGCAGCGCCTCACCCAGCGCGCGCGCAGTGCTGGAATGCAATCCCTTGACCGACGGATTGCCTGCCCACACCCGGAACAGCTCCAGCACCTTCAGCGGCTCGCGCTGGAACGCCTGGGCGTCCAGCAGGCGCAGGTAGCCCGCGCCCACGGCGAAGTCTTCGTCGAGAGGCTCGATGCCGGGCTCGCCGGTCAAGGATTCTTCGAAGCGCTGCAGCAGGCGACCGTTCAATCGCAGCACGACGGCAGCGCTGCGGAAGTAGCCCTGCATCAGCTGCTCAACCGCAAGGTTGTCGGCCGCCTGGTCCTTGAAACCAAGCCGAGCCGCGAGCGGGCGTTGGAAGTCGAACAGCAGGCGCTCTTCGCGGCGGCCTGCCACCAGATGCAGGCCGAAGCGCAGATGCGAGAGCGCCCTGCGCTCGCGCTCGAAGGCGATGAGTTCATCGCCGCCAATCGCGCCCAAGGGCCTCAGCTCGGACACCTCGCGCACACCGTAGATGCGCTGCGCCATCCACGACAGGGTGTGCAGATCGCGCAAGCCGCCGGGGCCTTCCTTGAGGTTCGGCTCAAGGTTGTAGGCGGTGTCGTTGTAGCGCGCGTGGCGGGCACGCTGCTCGGCGCGCTTGGCCTCGAAGAACGCATCGGGCGTCCAGAAACCCTCGCTGCGCACGGTGCGCGCCAGCCGCTGGCCGGGCTTTGGATCGCCGCAAATCGGCCGCAGCTCCAGCAGCGCTGTAGCGATCGTGGCGTCCTTGCGCCCCTCTTCGATGCATTCGTCGACCGAGCGCACCGCGTGGCCGGGCGCCAGGCCCGCGTCCCAGAGGCGGGTCAGGAAGCGCTCGATGCGGGGCTGGCGATTTGCATCCATGGCGCCTTCGCAGAGCAGCAGGATGTCGACGTCCGAGTGCGGGAACAGCTCGGCGCGACCGAATCCCCCGGTGGCCAGCAGAGCCAGCCCTTCAGCCGCCCCGAAATCGCGCTGGAAGGCATCGCGCAGCACCGCATCCACCTGTTGACTGCGATCACTGAGCAGGCCGTCGATATCGGATCCGCTGTCGAAACTCGCGGCGCGACGGGCGTCACCGGCGGCGAGCTCCGCCTTGACCAGCGCCTGCCAGCCGCCATCCTCAGCCGCCGCAAGTCGAGCGTCGAGACCCGCCAAAGCGCCCACGGTGTTCACTTCGGCACGCGTCCCTTGTCGCCCAGCGTCAGCACGTCAAAGCCAGTGTCGGTGACCGCGATCATGTGCTCCCACTGCGCGGAGAGCGAGCGATCCTTGGTGACCACGGTCCAACCGTCTGGCATCAGGCGGGTGTGACGCGCGCCGGCATTGACCATGGGCTCGATGGTGAAGGTCATCCCTGGCTTCAACACCAGGCCGGTGCCTGGAATGCCGTAATGCAGCACCTGCGGATCCTCGTGGTAGACCTGTCCGATGCCGTGGCCGCAGTACTCGCGAACCACGGAAAAGCGCTCGGCCTCGACATAGCTCTGGATGGCGTGACCGATGTCGCCCAGCGTGACCCCGGGCCGAACGGTGCGGATGCCGCGCCACATGGCCTCGAAGGTGACATCGACCAGACGCTTGGCCAGCACCGAAGGCTCACCGACGAAGTACATCCGGCTGGTGTCGCCGTGCCAGCCGTCCTTGATGACGGTGACGTCGATGTTGATGATGTCACCGTCCTTCAGCACCTTGGCGGGGCTGGGGATGCCGTGACAAATGACGTTGTTGACCGAAGTGCAGATGGTCTTGGGAAAGCCGCGATAGCCGACGTTGGCAGGGATGGTCCCCTGCATCTGGACGATGTGCTCGTTGCAGATGCGGTCGAGCTCTTCGGTGCTGACGCCGGGCTTGACGTGCGGGGCAATGATGTCGAGCACCTCCGCGGCGAGGCGTCCGGCCTCGCGCATGGACTCGATCTGCTCAGGAGTTTTCAGGGTGATGGCCATGGGCCGGATTATCGGCCAGCGCGCGCCCGCGGGGAAACCGCCATTCGGACTGCGCGAACCGCAGCCGATGGTCGGCATGCGAGACCCGCATTTGCGCGATCAGCGCGGCCAAGCTATTCTTCCGCGGCTTTGTGGCTGCCTCGCGCATCCCCAAACACGCCCACGCCGGGCGTCACCGGCGAATTCACACACAGGTCGCACCCCGTCCAGCGGGGTCCTGCAAGGCTCGAAAGCCAAGTAGGCGCTGGATGTGAGCCCTGTGGAGGACCAACCCCAGAGCCTGCGCCTTGACCCGCGCCTGCGCTCATTTCTTTCAGGAGCATTCCATGCCCCAGGTCACCATGCGTCAGATGCTGGAAGCCGGCGTCCACTTCGGCCACCAGACCCGTTACTGGAACCCCAAGATGGGCCCGTACATCTTCGGCGCCCGCGGCAAGATCCACATCATCAACCTCGAGAAGACCGTTCCGCTGTTCACCGACGCGATGAACTTCCTCTCGGGCCTGGCGCAGAAGCGCGGCACCATCCTGTTCGTCGGCACCAAGCGCTCGGCGCGTGAGGCCATCAAGGAAGAAGCCAGCCGCTGCGGCCAGCCGTATGTCGCGCAGCGCTGGCTGGGCGGCATGCTGACCAACTTCCGCACCGTCAAGGGCTCGATTGCCCGCCTGAAGGAGCTGGAAGCCGCCGCCACCGACGGTACCTTCGAGAAGCTGGTCAAGCACGAAGTGCTGCAGCTGCAGCGCGAGGCCGAGAAGCTCGAAGCCTCGCTGGGCGGCATCAAGAACATGAACGGCCTGCCGGACGCCCTGTTCGTGATCGATATCGGCCACGAGAACATCGCCGTGCAGGAAGCCAAGAAGCTCGGCATCCCGGTCATCGCCGTGGTCGATACCAACTACGATCCGAGCCTCGTCGACTACCCGATCCCGGGCAACGACGACGCCATCCGCGCCGTGCAGCTGTACGCCCGCGCCGCCGCTGACGCCGTGCTGGAAGGCCGCGCCGCGGCCCCGCAGTCGGCCCGCATGGACGACGAGTTTGTCGAGCTGGACGCCGAGGGCAATCCGGTCGCCAAGGACGACGGCGAGCGCAAGGCTGCCCCGCGTCGCCCGGCGCCGGGCAACAAGCGCGGCCCCGGCGGCCGTCGCGGCGAGTAAGCCTTCGCCATGAACCCCGCGCCTCGCGCGGGGTTCATGCGCCTGCCATGCGGTGTGGTCACCCTGCCCGCTTCGGCATCTACCGAATTCCCGGGCGGCGCGCAGCGCGCACCGCCCTCTCTCCCACTTCAAGGAATGCCCATGGAAATCACTGCCAGCCTGGTGAAGGAACTGCGCGAGCGCTCCGGCGCCGGCATGATGGAGTGCAAGAAGGCTCTGGCCGAGAACGGTGGCGACATCGAAGCGGCTATGGAGCATCTGCGCAAGACCGGCCTTGCCAAGGCCGACAAGAAGGCTGACCGCGTCGCCGCCGAAGGCCGCATCGGCTTCGCCCAGGCCGGCGGCAAGGCCGTGCTGGTCGAGGTCAACTGCGAGACCGATTTCGTCGGCAAGGACGAGAACTTCCTGAACTTCGTCAATGCCGTCGCCCAGGCCGCGCTGGCCGCGGGTGCAGCGGACGCCGAAGCGCTGAAGGCCGCCAAGCTGGCCTCCGGCGAAACCGTCGAAGAAGCCCGCGCCGCGCTGATCGCCAAGGTAGGCGAGAACGTGCAGGTGCGTCGTCTGGTCCGCTTCGACACCGACAACAACGTGGCGGCCTACATCCACGGCGGCCGCATCGGCGTGCTGGTCGAGCTGAAGGGCGGCGACGCCGAGCTGGCACGCGGCATCGCCATGCACGTGGCGGCGATGAACCCGCCGCACAACAAGGCGGCGGACGTGCCGGCCGACTTCCTGGCCAAGGAAAAGGAAATCGAGCTGGCCAAGATGTCCGAAAAGGACCGCGCCAAGCCGGCCGAAATCCTCGAGAAGATCATCAGCGGCAAGGTTAACCGCATCATCAACGAAGTGACCCTGTACGGTCAGCCCTTCGTGATCAACACCGACCAGACCGTTGAGGCAGCGGTGAAGGCCGCCGGCGCTGACGTCGTGCGCTTCCAGCGCCTGGTCGTGGGCGAAGGCATCGAGAAGGTCGCCGAAGACTACGCCGCCGAAGTCGCCAAGATCGCTGGCGGCGGCTGATTCCGGACCGACACTGCTCTGTACGCACGGGGCGCGGCGCAAGCCGCGCCCCGCTGCGTTTCGGGCCCTGCCGCAGGCCGGCCGGGTCATCGCGTGGCATAATTCATGCGCCTTGGCCTGACCTGGGCGTCCGTCCGTTCCCCTGGAGTCCGCGATGTCGATCGCTATCCGCGACGTCGGCGAGCACGATCTCGATTCCGTGCTGGCGCTCAACAACAGTGCCGGTCAGGCAATCCTTCCGCTGGACGCCGATCGCGTCCGCTTCTTCATGCGCCTCGCCGAGTACTTCCGGGTCGCCGAAGTGGACGGACAAGTCGCCGGCTTTCTGATCGCACTGCGCCCCGGCACGCCCTACGGCAGCTCGAACTACCGCTGGTTCTGCGAGCGCTACTCGGATTTCCTGTACATCGACCGCATCGTGGTCGCCGGCTCGCGCCGGGGCTCGGGCCTGGGCAAGGTCTTCTATGCCGACGTCACCAGCTATGCCGAAGTGCGGGTGCCGATCCTGGCCTGCGAAGTGTTTCTTGAGCCTCGCAACGACGCCGCCCTGATCTTCCACGGCACCTACGGCTTCCGCGAAGTGGGCCAACACCGCATGGAGGAAGCCGGCCGCCAGGTCAGCCTGCTGGTCAAGGATCTGCCCAGCTTCGAATACGTGCAAACCACCTACCTGGCGCACGGCGGCCTACCCGACGTCGACTGGCTGCAGAGCCGCCTGCAGCCGCAGGACGCGCGCGCGCGCGCCACCGGCACCTGACCCCCGATGAGCCAAATCCCAAGTTTCGAACAGGCCGGCGAACTCAAGATCGGCCAGGTCGGCATCGCCAATCTGCGCGTCCGTGAGCTCGACGTGGCCAAGCTGGTCGCCGAGATGCGCGAGCGCGTCGAACGCGCGCCCAAGCTGTTCGGTCGCGCCGCGGTCATCGTCGACTTTGGCTCGCTCAGCCGATGCCCCGGCGAAGACGAAGCGCGCCGTCTGATCGATGGCCTGCACGAGGCCGGGGTGCTGCCCGTGGGGCTGGCCTTCGGCACGCGCGAAATCGACGCCCTGGCCGAGCGGCTCGGCCTGCCGCTGCTGGCCAAGTTCCGCGCGCAGTACGAGCCTGTCGGTTCCGGCGATTCCGTCGCCGAGCCAGAACCCGCGCCGCGCCGGCGCCGCAGCGAAGCTGCGCCCGAACCTGCTGCCGAGCCCGCGACCGCCGCCGCAGTTCCGGCTGCGTCCGCAACCGGCCAGATGCAGGTCCACCCGGTGCGTTCCGGCCAGCAGGTCTACGCCCAGGGCCGCGATCTCACCGTCTGCGCCATGGTGGGCAACGGTGCCGAGGTCATCGCCGACGGCAGCATCCACATCTACGGCAGCCTGCGCGGACGGGCCCTCGCGGGCGCGCGCGGTGATGTCAACGCACGCATCTTCTGCCGCGAATTCAACGCGGAACTGGTGGCGATCGCGGGCCAGTACCGTGTGCTCGAATCCATCCCCGCCGAGCTGCGCGGCAAACCCGTGCAGGTTTGGCTTGAAAACGACAAACTGCAGATCGCGGCCATGGCCTGAGCGCCATCGAGCCCCCTTCTGACGCAACAGCGCAGCGAACTACGGAGAACGTGTCTTGGCAGAGATCATCGTCGTCACCTCGGGCAAAGGTGGAGTGGGCAAGACCACCAGCAGCGCCAGCATCGCGGTCGGCCTCGCCAAGCAGGGCAAGAAGGTCGCGGTCATCGACTTCGACGTCGGCCTGCGCAACCTCGACCTGATCATGGGCTGCGAGCGCCGCGTGGTGTATGACTTCGTCAACGTCATCCACGGCGAGGCAACGCTCAAGCAGGCGCTGATCAAGGACAAGCGCTACGACAACCTGCACGTACTTGCGGCCTCGCAGACCCGCGACAAAGACGCCCTGAACAAAGAGGGCGTCGAGAAGGTGTTGAACGAGCTGGCCGGTGAAGGCTTCGACATCATCCTCTGCGACAGCCCGGCGGGCATCGAGAAAGGCGCTTTCCTGGCCATGTACTTCGCGGATCGAGCCGTCGTGGTGGTGAATCCGGAAGTCAGCTCGGTGCGCGACTCCGATCGCATTCTCGGTCTCCTAGCCAGCAAGACCCGCCGCGCCGAGCGCGGCGAGCGCGTCGCTGAACACCTGCTGCTGACCCGCTACAACCCGAAGCGCGTCGACGCGGGCGAGATGATGAGCATCGCCGACGTCGAGGAGGTGCTGGGCATCAAGGCGATTGGCGTGATCCCGGAAAGCCCTGACGTACTGTCCTCGTCGAACAAGGGCGAGCCCGTGATTCTTGACGAAGCCTCACCCGCGGGCCAAGCCTACAGCGATGCGGTGGCGCGCATCCTGGGCGAAAGCCGTCCGATGCGCTTCACCCAGGTCGAGAAAAAAGGCCTGCTGCAGAAACTGTTCGGGGGCTGAGCCACACCATGGGCATCTTCGACTTCCTGAAATCCAAGCCCAAGGCGACCGCCAACATCGCCAAGGAGCGCTTGCGCATCATTGTTGCGCAGGAGCGCAGCCATCGCGGCGGCCCGGATTACCTCCCGCTGCTGCGTCGCGAACTGCTGGAGGTGATCCGCAAGTACGTCAATGTCGATGCCGATGCGGTCAAGGTGGACCTGCAGAAGGACGGCGAACACGACGTGCTCGACATCTCGGTTGCCTTGCCTGAGGGCGAAGGCCGCCCGCGCGGCGAGTAAGTGCGTGAGCGAAGCTGAACCTGAGGTCCTGCGCCTTGGCGCACTGGGTTTCGACGCTCCCGCTCGACTGCTTGCCAGCTACGGCCTTGAACTCGTACGGGTCGACGACGGCGAGGCGATCCCCGGCAGCTACTGGGGCGAATGCGAAGCCGGCGTGATCGGCAGCCGTGTCTATGCGCGCAGCGACACGCCCGTGCATTCCCTGCTGCACGAGGCCTGCCATCTGATCGTGCTTCCGCCAGAGCGGCGCGCGCGGGTCCACACCGACGCCACCGACTCCATCGAAGAAGAAGACGCGACCTGCTATCTGCAGATTCTTCTTGCGGACGCCCTGCCCGGCCTTGGCCGCAAACGCCTGATGCGCGACATGGACGCCTGGGGCTACAGCTTCAGGCTCGGCTCCACGCAGGCCTGGTTCGAGCAGGACGCCGAGAACGCGCGGCTTTGGCTCGAAGCGCGCGGCCTGCTTCCCACGACACTGCCGCAATGCACGCACTGCGCGGCTTGAGCGCGCGATGTGGGGCCGCGCTGCGCTTGGCCCAAGCTACGTTCATGGCCTGCACCACACTCCCGTAGGTTGGGACAAGCCGCAGGCGCGTCCCAACGTCGCAAGGCCCCAAGTGGCCTTGTGCATCGAAAGGGCGATGTTGGGCCGCGCTTGGCTGGGTCCAACCTGCGGCTTGACCGACGCCGGACCTCGCGCCGTCTGTGCCCGGCGCGAAGACACGCCCTTCGCCGGCGTATCGAAAGTCGCGGTTGGCCTGCGCGCGTCAGCGGTTGATAATCCTCGGGCTATGCCGCGGCATCCGGTCGCGGCGCATCCCCCCAGGAGATCCCCATGTCGAATTCCGTCGTGATCGTCGGCGCCAAGCGCACGGCCATCGGTTCGTTCCAGGGCCAGTTCACCGGCGTGCCCACGCCGACGCTGGGTGCCGCTGCGATCTCCGCCGCGCTGGCACAGGCGGGCGTTGCCGGCGACGCCGTATCCGAAGTGATCATGGGCTGCGTGCTGCCGGCCAACCTGGGCCAGGCGCCGGCGCGCCAGGCGTCCATCGCTGCCGGCCTGCCGCTGTCGGCGGGCGCCACCACCATCAACAAGGTCTGCGGCTCGGGCATGAAGGCGATTATGTTCGGCCACGATCTGATCAAGGCCGGCTCGGCCTCGGTGGTGGTCGCAGGCGGCATGGAGTCGATGACCAACGCGCCGCACATGGTTGCCGCCCGCGCCGGCATCCGCTACGGCGACGGCAAGCTGGTCGACCACATGGCCTGGGACGGCTTGACCGACCCGTACAAGGGCCAGGCCATGGGCGTGTTCGGCGAGGCCTGCGCCGACAAGTACAGCTTCACCCGCGAAGCCCAGGATGCCTTCGCCATCGAATCGGTGAACCGCGCGATGGCCGCGCAGGGCTCGGGCGCCTTCAAGGCCGAGATCGCAGCGGTCACGGTGGCCGGGCGCAAGGGCGACGTGCAGATCGACAGCGACGAAGAACCCGCGCGCTGCGATGTGGCCAAGATCCCCGGCCTGCGCGCCGCCTTCCGCAAGGAGAACGGCACGATTACCGCCGCCAGCGCGTCGAAGATCAGCGACGGTGCGGCCGCGCTGGTGCTGATGGGTGAGGACGCCGCCAAGGCCGCGGGTGCCACCGCGATCGCGCGCATCGTCGGCCATGCCACCCATTCGCAGGCGCCGGAGTGGTTCACCACCGCGCCGGTCGGCGCGATGGAGAAGCTGATGAAGCAGCTCGGCTGGACCGTCGCCGATGTCGATCTGTTCGAGATCAACGAAGCCTTCGCGGTGGTGACCATGGCCGCCATGGCCGACCTGTCGATCCCGCACGAGAAGGTCAACATCAACGGCGGCGCCTGCGCGCTGGGCCATCCGATCGGCGCCTCCGGCGCGCGCGTCGTGGTCACCCTGATCCATGCACTGAAGGCGCGCGGACTGAAGCGCGGCGTCGCCAGCCTGTGCATCGGCGGTGGTGAGGCCACCGCGCTGGCCGTCGAACTGGTCTGAGACTGAGCGGACGCCCGGCCCACGCCGGGCGTCCCACGTTCTGCGGCCTACCGGGCCGCTGCCACCGCAAGGCGTTCGCACCATGCTGAACGCCCAGGACCTTCGCCCCCGATGCCTGTTCTGCACTCCCAGCTCGACCCGCGCTCGCCCGAGTTCGCGGACAACGCCGCCCACCTCAAGGCCCTGGTCACGGACCTGCGCGCCCAACTCGATCGCGTGGCCCTCGGCGGCGGCGACAAGGCCCGCGAGAAGCACGTGGCCCGCGGCAAGCTGCTGCCGCGCGAGCGCGTCGATGCACTGCTCGACCCGGGCTCGCCCTTTCTCGAGATCGCACCGCAGGCCGCGCACGGCATGTACGAGGATCAAGCGCCCGGCGCCGGTCTGGTTGCCGGCATCGGGCGCGTGCACGGCGCTGAGGTCATGGTGCTGGCCAACGACGCCACGGTGAAGGGCGGCACCTACTTCCCGATGACGGTCAAGAAGCACCTGC